>NZ_JBIVJP010000009.1:0-181659 GCF_044750285.1 Streptomyces sp. NPDC088812
TGGTACTGCAGGGGGGACCCTGTGGGAGAGTAGGACGCCGCCGAACAATTTTTGAGAAATCCCCCGTGCCGGACGGCACGGGGGATTTCTGCGTTCAGGGCCTTATTCGGGTGAGGGTGTCCGGCCCGGGTACTACGGTGACCTGCATGAGCTACGTCATTCGGTCCGTGCGCGCCGACGAGTGGGCCGCGGCGAGGCAACTGCGGCTACTGGCGCTGCGGGACCCGGTCGCACCCCTGGCGTTCCTGGAGACGTACGAGCAGGCCCTGGCGAAACCGGAGTCCTTCTGGCGGGAACGGACGGCCGGCGCCGCCGAGAAGGCGGAGCACGCACAGCAGATCATCGCCGAGGGACCGGACGGCGAATGGGTCGGGACCGTGACCGTGCTGGTCGAGGAGGCCGGCACGGAGGACTGGGCGGGATTCCCGGTCGAACAGCGGCAGGGGCACCTCGTCGGCGTGTTCGTACGGCCCGAGTGCCGGGGGATCGGGCTGACCGAGGTGCTGTTCGACGCCGCGCTGGAGTGGGCGTGGGACCGTGGGGTGGAACGGGTACGGCTCATCGTCCACGAGGACAACGGGCGGGCCCGTGCCTTCTACCGCCGGGCGGGATTCGAGCCCAGCGGCGTCGTCGTACCGATGACGGCCGATCCGGACAGCCGGGAGCTGGAGTTCGTACTGCGACGTCCCTAGGGCGGCCGTCGTACCGCGGTCAGACCGGGAGTTCCGTGTGGGGCCAGCGGGTGCGGGCCTGTTCGCGGGAGCGGAGGAGGGCCAGCGTGGGGAGACCGCGTTCCGGGCCCGTGGACAGGAGGTCCGGGAGCTGGGGGAGCGGAGCCACCGCCGCGACGTCGTCCAGGACCAGGGCCAGTGGTGGGTCGAGGCGACCGGAGGATGACCGTTCGGCCACGCGCCGGCCGCGCTCGACCACGCTGGAGACGAGGGCCGTGAGGAGCGGCATCGCGCCGGGGCTGGTCCTCGGGTCCTCGATGGATTCACCGACCACGTACAGCGTTCCCCCTTCGTTCACGAAGGAATCCAGGCCGAGCGCATCCGTTCGGTTGGGAGTACAGGCCTCGCGGATGTTCACCGTGGAGAGCGCCGACAGAGCACGGGCCGTCAGCTCCTGGGCGATGTCACGGCGTTCGGGATGGGAGGTGAGGGCCGCCTCCAGTTCGCCGGCCGCGCCGGGGGCCGCCTTCGGATTCGTACGGAGGGTGCGTACCGCCTCCTGGAGGCCGGTGCCCTGGGCCCAGCGGTGCACATGGCGGATGGTGCGGCCGTCGATGGCCGCGGCGTGCAGACAGCAGCGCAGCAGGGTCTCCGCGGTGTCGGTGACGGCCTGGCCCAGACGGGCCGTGGGACGCACGGGGGCCAGGAGGGCGGTCGCCCTCGCCGCGGCGGTGGTCCGGTCCTCACAGCCGGCGGTGGGGGACCAGTGGAGGCGGGCCGGGGTGTCGCACCGGTGCGTGGGGTCGTAGAGGAGGACCGGGCCCAGCTTGGACCGGGCGTCCTTGGTGGTGTGCCAGAGGTCGGGGGCCGACGTGACGACCAGGACGGGGCCCTCCGCGTCGCGCACGGCCTGCGCGGCGGTCGTGTGCCGGCCCTCCGGCGAGGCGAAGAGCACGCCCGTCTCCGGGCGTCGGGTCTCCCGCGCGGCGGGCCGTCCCGCCGTGGACAGGGAGGTGAGCGGGGTCCGGACCGGTTCCGGGCTCGGGGGCGGTGCCGGTGCCGTTCGCGGGGTCGGGACCTCGTGGTGGGCCGGCGTCTCCGGCGGTACCGGGGGTGCGACGGCCGCCGCCCTCCTCGCCCGTACCGCCCGCCAGCGCGCCACCGTCCCGATCACGAAGACCGTGAGGACGAACAGCAGCATGAGCTCGCCGATGAACAGGCCCCAGAAGAGCCCGTAGCCGGACAGGGCGGCGGGGTCCGCGTCCGGCCAGGCGCCCGCGAGGTCGTGGGGGCGGGCGACGAGGTGGCGCATCGCCAGGGGCGTGCGGGTGAAGGCGATGCCGGGGGGCCAGGAGCCGTGCGAGAGGACGGCCGCCAGCCCCGTGGCCGTCCACACCAGCAGGGTCATGCCGAGCAGGAACGCGAGGATGCCGACCAGAAGACCGTCGGGGATGCCGCCCTGGCCGTCGCGGCGCTCGTCACCGGCTCTCATGGCAGCGCACCCCCGACCTCACGCCACCGTGGACTCGGACGAGCCGTCCAAGTCGGCCAGGTGCTGTTCCATGAAGGCCGCCGCCCGCTGCTCCTGTTCGAGCTCGGCGGCGCGCAGGGCGTCGTCGTCGGCCAGGTCGGCCGACGACTCGGTCATCGCGCGGTCGGTGAAGACCAGGGGACGTTCACTCTCGGTGATCAGGTGTTTGACGACCTGGACGTTGCCGTTGACGTCCCAGACGGCGATGCCGGGGGTGAGCGTCGGGATGATCTCCACGGCCCAGCGCGGCAGGCCCAGCACCCGGCCCGTCGCCCTCGCCTCGTCCGCCTTCTGGGCGTAGATCGTCCGCGTGGAGGCCATCTTCAGGATCGCGGCCGCCTCCTTGGCCGCCGCTCCGTCCACGACGTCCGACAGGTGGTGCACGACGGCCACGAAGGACAGGCCCAGACGGCGGCCGAACTTCAGCAGCCGCTGGAAGAGCTGCGCCACGAACGGGCTGTTGATGATGTGCCAGGCCTCCTCGACGAGGAAGATGCGCTTCTTCCGGTCGGGGCGGATCCAGGTGTGCTCCAGCCACACGCCGACGATCGCCATCAGGATCGGCATGGCGATGGAGTTGCGGTCGATGTGGGACAGGTCGAACACGATCAGCGGGGCGTCCAGGTCGATGCCGACCGTCGTCGGGCCGTCGAACATGCCCCGCAGGTCACCGTCGACCAGACGGTCCAGGACCAGCGCCACGTCCAGGCCCCAGGCCCGTACGTCCTCTATGGCGACGTTCATCGCCTCCGCCGACTCCGGTTCCGGGTGGCGCAGCTGCTCGACGATGTCGGTGAGGACCGGCTGGCGTTCGACGATCGTCTCGTTGACGTAGGCGTGGGCGACCTTCAGGGCGAAGCCCGAGCGTTCGTCGAGGCCGTGGCCCATCGCGACCTCGATGATGGTGCGCAGAAGCGCCAGCTGGCCCGTCGTGGTGATCGACGGGTCCAGCGGGTTCAGACGGATGCCGTGGTCCAGGGCGGCCGTCGGGTCCAGGCGGATGGGCGTTATCCCCAGCGCCTCCGCGATGAGGTTCCACTCGCCGACGCCGTCCTCGCCCTGGGCGTCCAGGACGACGACCTGGCGGTCGCGGAACCGGAGCTGGCGCAGGACGTACGTCTTCTCCAGCGCCGACTTGCCGTTGCCGGACTCGCCGAGGACCAGCCAGTGCGGGGCCGGGAGCTGCTGGCCGTACAGCTGGAAGGGGTCGTAGATGTAGCCCTTGCCGGAGTAGACCTCGCGGCCGATGATCACACCCGAGTCGCCGAGGCCGGGGGCGGCGGTCGGGAGGTAGACCGCCTGGGCCTGGCCGGTCGAGGTGCGGACCGGCAGGCGCGTCGTCTCGACCTTGCCGAACAGGAAGGACGTGAAGGCGTCGGTGAGGACGGACATCGGGTCCCGCATGGAAAGCCCCTACCTTCGGATGCCGGTGGCGAACGGGAGTGTGTTCACGAAGGCGCGGTGGTGCTCGCGGTCGCACCACTCCAGCTTGAGGTACGACTTGCCGGCCGACGCCCTTATCGTCCGCTTGTCGCGGGCCAGGGCCTCGGGGGTGCGGGAGGAGACGGTGATGTAGCCGACCAGGTTGACGCCCGCCGCGCCGCTGGCCAGGTCCTCGCCGCGCTGGTCGAGGCGGGAGTGGGCGGCGACGTCGCGGGGGTCGACGGTGCGGTTCATCTTGGCGGCGCGGCTGGCCTCCGCCTCGTCGTTGGTCTTCTCGGTCAGCATGCGTTCGATGGCGACCTCGGTGGGTTCGAGGTCCATCGTCACGGCGACCGTGCGGATGACGTCCGGGGTGTGGACGAGGAGCGGGGCGAGGAAGTTCACGCCGACCGGGGTCATCGGCCACTCCTTGATCCAGGCGGTGGCGTGGCACCAGGGGGCGCGGGTCGACGACTCCCGGGTCTTGGCCTGGAGGAAGGTGGGCTCCATCGCGTCCAGTTCGGCCGGCCAGGCATTGCGCCGGGTCATGGCCTGGATGTGGTCGATGGGGTGGTCCGGGTCGTACATGGAGTGGACGAGGGAGGCGAGGCGGCTCTGGCCCAGCGGCTGGCGGACGCGGATGTCCGCCTCCTGGAGGCGGGAGCAGATGTCGGTCAGCTCGCGGGCCATGACGACGGCGAGGCCGGCGTCCCGGTCCAGCTTGCGGCCGTTCTGCGGGCGGGCCGCGCGGGCCATGGCGTGGGCCTCGGCGGCGAGCTCGCGGGTGTAGTGCATGCAGGCGACGAGGTAGGCGCGGTGCTGCTCGCTGCTGGTGGACACCATCGACTGGAGCTGGTCGTAGGACTGCTGGAGCCAGCCGGGCGCCTTGTCGTCGCCGCGCTGGGTGACGTCCTTGGCGTGGGCGTCGGGGTCGGCGGGCAGGGTGCGGGCGAGCATCTGCAGGCGGGTGACGAAGCCGTCGCCGTTGGCCACGTGCTTGAGCAGGGTGCCGAAGCGGTCGACGAGGGCCTCCTGGTCCTCGCTGTCGCGCAGGCCGACGCCCGGGCCCTCGATCTCGATCGCGGCCGTGACCGTGCGGCGGTCGGCGTGCAGGAGCACGGCGATCTCGTCGGGGCCGAAGGGGGCGGCCAGCCAGGTGATGCGGCCGATGCCGGGCGGCGGGCCGACCTCGATCTCCTGCCCGTCGATCCGGGTGCCGGCCTCCATGACGCCGGAGCGGTACGTGGTGCCCTGGCGCAGGGTGCGCTTGTAGCTGCGGTTGATCTCGAACCACTTGTAGAACGTGCGGTGCTTGTACGGCACGTAGACCACGGCCAGCGCGAGCATGGGGAAGCCGGCCAGCAGCACGATGCGCAGGGTGAGGAGGGGGACGAGGAGCCCGCACATCATGCCGAGGAACGCGCCGATGACGATGAGCGCGATCTCGCCGGTCTCGCGGTTGCGGCCGACGATCGCGTTCGGCCGGGCGCGGCCGATCAGATAGGTACGGCGGGGCGTGACCGTGTGGGACACATGGGCCACGTGGGCATCAGTCGTCAACGCCCTTCACCTCCCGGGCGGTTGTTGCTGCTGTTGCGGGTGTTGCTGGCGTGGGGCGTGTTGACCGGGCTGCCGGTGCGGGGCGGGGGCGCGGCGGTGGGGACGGATCCGCCGCCCGTGTTCGGGGTGCGCGAGCTGTGCGCGGCGACGCCGCCGGCGGTCTGGTGGGCCGGGCGGGGGCCGCCGGAGGACGCACCGCCACCGTTGCTGTCGGCTCGGGTGCTGTGCGTCTTGATGCCCTGGGCGACGAGGGTCGCCGGGGAGCTGATGACGGCGGCGGCCTTGCCTTCCGCGCCCTGCATGAGGCGGTTGTTGCGCGAGCCGGCGATCTCGTCGCCGAAGCCGGGGACGAAGCGGTAGATCATCGCGCTGGCGAAGATGGCGAGCAGGATGATGGCGAGGCCGGAGACGACGGCGGAGAAGGCGTCCGGGCCGTCGTCGGCGGAGAGCGCGCCGGCGAGGCCGAGGACGATCACGATGACCGGTTTGACCAGGATGACCGCGATCATGATGCCCGCCCAGCGGCGGACGTGGCTCCACAGGTTCTTGTCGACCAGGCCGGCGTAGACGACCGTGCCGAGCAGGGCGCCGACGTAGAGGAGCGCGGCCCGGATGACCAGCTCCAGCCAGAGCACGCCGGCGGCGAGGATGGAGACCAGGGAGACCACGATCAGCATGATCGGGCCGCCGCCGATGTCCTCGCCCTTTGCCAGGGCGGCGGAGAAGGTGCCGAAGAACGTGTCGGTCTGGTCGCCGGTGGTCTTCGCCAGGACGTCCGTGATGCCGTCGGTGGCCGACACGACCGTGTAGAGGATCAGCGGGGTGAAGGCGGAGGCGAGCACCGTGAGCCACAGGAAGCCGACGGCTTCGCCGATGGCGGTGGTCACCGGGACCCCGCGGACCGCCCGCTTGGCCACGGCCAGCAGCCACAGGAGGAGGGTCAGGACCGTCGACGCGGCGAAGACGACCGCGTACTGCTGGAGGAATTTGGGGTTGGTGAAGTCGACGTTCGCGGTGTCCTGGACGGCGTCGCTGAGCTTGTCGACGGTCCAGGCGGCGGCTTCGGCGCAGCCCTTGGCGAGGGAGGAGAGGGGGTCGGTGGTGTCGGTGAGGGGGGTGGTGGTGCCAGAGGAGGTGTCCCCCCTCTGGCAATACTCCTCCGCGGGACCGCGGATCAGGTCGCAGGTGCTGTCGCTGGGAGAGGGGGACGCCGACGGCGATGCCGACGGAGAGGGGCTCGGGTCGGGCGACGGCGCGGCGAAGGCGCGGGCCGTGAGAAGCACCGATGTGGTCTGAACGGCGGCCACGGCGGCCGTCAGCTTCAGCGAGAGGTGCTTAGCGCGCATAGGTGAACCCTCCGTACTCCTCGACGGCCTTCGTCATGTCGTCGGCGGTGGAGGCCTTCTGGTCGCGCCCGATCGGAACGGGCCCGTCCTTCTGCTGGAAGTCGGTGACCTTCCAGTCATCGTTGATCCACTTGAGCTGGTAGGTGGTGGTGTACCAGCTCTGGGACACGGGATTGGTCGAGGCTTCGCCCGAGAGACCGAAGAGCGAGGTGTACCAGACCTCTACGGTGGCCGCGTCCTCGCTGGAAGCTGTGACCTTGGACCCCACAGGGACGATCCGCGAGACGAAGGTCTGGCCGTCCGGGGCGGTGCCGTCCTTGTTCAGGCCGATATTGCCCAGGAACGTCTCGTCCGAGTAGGCGGTGTCCAGGGCAGACCGCCGGGCCTCGGCGACGGCGGGCGCGTACACGGTGTCGACGATCTCGCGTCGCCGCTCGGAGTCGAACATCCCCGCTGAGCCCAGGGCGACGCAGTAATTGGCCGCCGCGCTCTGCGCACCTTGCTCATCGCGCGTGTACCCCGTCGGGATGCCCGCGCTCTTCGTCTGGACCGGCTTCGTCCCGCTCGCGGCCGTGGTCGACGTCTTCGGCTGGTCGCCCTTGCTCGTCGCGGAGGACGATGAGGAATCGTCTCCTCCGCGGTTGGCGATGGCGATCGCGGCGATGAGGAGGACGACGACGGCGACGACCGTCACCAGGCCGCGCGAGGAGGAGCGGCCGGGACGGCGGGCGCCGCCGTAGGGGTCGGCGTCGGGCAGGCGGACACGGGTGCCCGCGGGTTCGCCGTAGTCGTGGTCGTCGCCGGGACTCATACCGCGTACGCCCCCTCGCTGCCGTACCGGAACGCGTAGTAGTACGACGGTAGCCGTGCTGGTTCCCGCGCGGGCGCGGTGTGGTGACTCGACATCAGGGAAACGCAACCTCAGCCGGTGGGCACGACGGGTGGGTGGGGTGGAGAGGCCCGGGCGTGCCCGGACGGGACGGGGGAGACCCGGGACGGCTAGACGGCCATGCCGTACACGATCGTGAACAGCGTGCCGAGTGAGCCGATGATGAAGACGCCCGTCAGGCCCGCGATGATGAGGCCCTTGCCCTGTTCCGCGCTGAAGGTGTCCCGCAGGGCGGTGGCACCGATGCGTTGCTTGGCCGCGCCCCAGATGGCGATGCCGAGGCAGAGCAGGATGGCGACCGCCATCACGACCTCGATCATCACCTTGGCCTCGTTGCCCAGGCTGCCGAAGGGCCCCCAGTCCGGAGCGATCCCGCCGATGATGGTGTTGATGTCTCCCTTGTCGGCCGCAAAGAGCATGTAAGTCACCGCCCCTGGTGGGTAGTTCCGCAGTCGGTCCCCTGCGGTGTGCAGAGGTCAGCCTCATTCTCGCCGACAATGCCGCCGTCGTATGTCGACTTGGCGTCATTGATGGGCGGGATTCGTACGAATAGCTCGTACGGTCACTCTGTGTATCACGGCAGGTCACGCCGGGCAATGAGCTCGGTGCGGAACCTGGTGTGTGGTTCCGTCGTTGTCCCACTTCACGGCCCTGTTCCCGTCCTGACGGCCAGTCGGGTGAGAGACCCGTCACGATGGTCTCATGCCGCCCCGTGACGGACGCGTCAGTACTCCGTCTCGACGCCCTCCACGAAGTGGTCGAACTCGCCCGCCTGCACCCCGAGGACGAACGCGTCCCACTTGCGGCGGTTCGTGGTGACGACGTTCTCCGGGTCGCTGGTCTCGCGGAGGTAGACGGGGGCCTCGCCGCCGTCGCCGTCGCCGAAGGCGATCTCGATCCAGGGGCCGGGACCGGTCGCCTCCGGCGGGGCGGCGCGGATCCAGGTGAGGTCGGACGGGACGTCAGACATGGGGTGTCCTTCTTGGGAGTGGAGAGGAGGGCGTGGAGACTTCCATGCCCACGGTAACCCCGCCCCTCGACGGCGAGGTCGGGCACGGGCGACCTGTTGTGGGCCGAGTGCCGGGGGCCCATTGAACTGACCCGTGTGGCATGGTCGTTCGGTGGACGTACTGAGGGCTCACGATCCGGCACGGATAGGTGTGTACACCCTGCTCGCCCGGCTCGGCGCGGGCGGCATGGGGCAGGTCTACCTCGGCCGCTCACCTGGCGGACGGCTCGTCGCCATCAAGGTCATCCGGGACGAGATCACCGACCATCCGGAGGCGCTGGCGCGGTTCCGGCGGGAGGTGGAGACGGTCCGGGCGGTGCGCAGCGCTTATACGGCGAACCTGATCGACGCCGCGCTGGACGCGCCCCCGTACTGGCTGGCGACCGAATACATCCCGGGGCCCACCTTGAGCAAGGCGGTGGCGGCGCGGGGACCGTTGCCCGCCGAGACGTGCCGTGCGCTGCTCGCGGCGCTGGCGGAAGGGCTCTCGGCGGTGCACGCGCAGGGCGTCACCCACCGGGATCTCAAACCGCAGAACGTGATCCTTGCGGCCCAGGGTCCCCAGCTCATCGACTTCGGGATCGCCCGCAGCGCGGCGCAGACAGCACTCACCGAGGCGGGGGTCGCGCCCGGCACGCCCGGCTTCACCGCACCCGAGGTACTGCTGCAAAACGAGGTCGGCCCTGCCGCCGACGTCTTCGCCCTCGGTGCGACGCTCGCCTACGCGGCGACCGGCCGGCCACCCTTCGGGCACGGGGATCCGGCGGGGGTGAGCTTTCGCGCCGTGCACGAAGCGATCGACATCGTCGACGTGGAGCCGCAGTTGGCCGCACTCGTCGAGTGGTGCGTGGCCAAGAATCCAGGGTCACGTCCCGGCCTCGCCGACGTGATCGTACGCTGCGGGGTGCGAACGGCGCTCGTCGAGGACACGTCCTACGGAGGACTGGCCGCACTGGGCGAGGCGGTCCCGTCGATGTCCACGGTCCCGCCCCCGCCACTCCCTCCTCCGGCCCACAGGCCGCTCGGCCCGCACGACATGCCCACGGCCACTGCCCCCAGCGGCAACGGCTACACACCCACCCACGTGACCCAGCCGTCGCCGGCCACCCGTCCTCGGCGCGGGAAGCCCTGGCTGATCGCCGGTGCGGCCGGACTGGCCGTCGTGGTGGGCGCCGTCGCCGCACTCGTCCTGCTGCCCGGCACAGGTGACGGCAACGGCGGTGACGGCAAGAACGACGAGGCCGGCCCGGGGACCACCTCGGCGGCGGCCACCACGGCCCGCAGTGACGAGGCGGAACTCCAGCCGCCCGCCTACGTGGAGCAGACCAACCCGTCCCGCGACTGGTGGACCGCCGACCCGAATGCGGAGGACGGGGAAGGGGCGTGCGGGCTGCCGGCGGAGGAACGCAACGAGTACTTCCAGGCCTCGATCTCGGCGGCGGACTCCGACGCCGCCTACACGGCGGGCAAGGTCCGGATCGGAATCCGGATCAGCTACACCACTCCCCAGTCCGGCCCGTATTACGTCTCCGTGTCCGTGAAGCCCCCGCACGCGATCGACGCGGACACCGGCAAGCCCATCGAGGGCGTGCCCCAGGCGAACCTGGACCTGGGATACATCAGCAAGCCCGTCGAGATGGGCTACGAATGGGTGGAGCTGACGTACCCCGACGACTTCCAGCAGACGGTGGAGGGAAAGAAGTACAGCGACGCGATCCCCGTCGCGAACGACCCCGGCGACTGGACGGTGCTCTTCCTCCATGTCCAAGGGACCAGGCAGTACGCCAGTATTGACTGCCGCGGGTTCGTCTCGCAGTAGCGCACACGACAGCAACTGGTTCGGAATCGGCCGGTAAACCGCGCCGCGGTGGGGGAGGGTTGAGGCGTGCGAAAAGTTTGGGTGATCGGCGGAGCCGCGGTCGGGCTCGGGCTGAGCTTCGTGATGCTGCTCGTCGTCGGCGTGTACGTCGTGGCCGGGAATCTCGTCAACGGCGTCGGGCAGGGGAGTGTCGGACTGGCCAAGGGGGCTGTGCCGTCGGCCTATCAGACGCTTGTCCAGAAGTGGGGAAACCTCTGCCCCTCCCTCAACCCGGCCCTTCTGGCGGCGCAGTTGTACCAAGAGAGCGGATGGGATCCGGACGTCGTGAGTCACGCCGACGCCCGCGGTATCGCCCAGTTCATCCCCAGCACCTGGGCCACGCAGGGCATCGACGGCGACGGGGACGGGGACCGTGACATCTGGGACCCGAATGACGCGATCCCGTCGGCCGCGTCGTACGACTGCGCGCTCGCGCAGGACGTGCAGGACGTACCAGGCGACACCACCGACAACATGCTCGCGGCCTACAACGCGGGCCCCTACCGCGTCATCCGCGCGGGCGGAGTCCCGGCGATCAGCGAGACGCAGAACTACGTCAAGACGATCCGCACGCTGGAGAAGAGCTTCGCCGCCCCCGTCACCCGAGTGGACCCCTCCGAGCAGGCTGCCGGGGCCATCTACTTCGCGCAGAAGAAGCTCGGGACGCCGTATCTGTGGGGTGGGAACGGTACGGCTGACCAGGGGGGACGGTTCGACTGTTCGGGGTTGACCAAGGCGGCGTACGAGAGCGTGGGGATCACGTTGCCGCGGGTGGCGAACGACCAGTACAACGCCGGGCCGCACCCGGCGCGGGACGAACTGCTGCCGGGCGACCTGGTGTTCTTCTCGACCGATCTCAACAACTCGCGGGCCATCGACCACGTGGGGATCTACGTCGGGGGCGGGTACATGATCGACGCGCCGCACACGGGGGCCGTCATCCGGTTCGACCCGATCGACACCCGCAAGTACTTCGGGGCCACCCGGGTGACCGAAGATGGCGCGAAAGCGCTCCCCACGACGGTCTGAACCGGCCGGTAACGCCCCTTCTGAGCTGCGAAGACGTATCTCTCTTCGATAACGTCTGCGTGATCATTCGGTGGAGAGCGGAACGTATTCAGGGGGGCTGTGCGTTCCTGTTGACGTAGCCGAGCCATGCCTGAGACTGAACACACCGGCGGAAGCGGATCTACACACCACGGGGGTGGGTACGAGCGGCGCGCGTGAGGCGCGCCGGGCACGACACGACGAAGGGGCCGCAGCACCATGGCTGGACTCGCCGCATCCGGGTCGAACCCCGACGTCGACCTGCTCTACGACATCAACGGCCTCGCCCAGGAGGCCCCGCACTGGCTGGACCGGGTCGTCGAGTTCGTCGGCGAGTACGGGCTCCTGCTGGCCATGGTCCTGCTGGTGCTGTGGTGCTGGTGGACGGTGCGCAGACGGCCCGGCTCCGCGGAGGAGGCCGCCGCGTCCGTGGCGGCGCTGGTGTGGGTGCCGTTGGCCGCGGGGGTCGCGGTGCTGGTGAACGTGCCGATACGCGGCTTCGTGGAGCGGCCCCGGCCGTTCCTCGATCACCAGGGGCTGGAGGTGCTGATATCCGGCAAGACCGACTACTCCTTCGTCAGCGACCACGCCACGATCACCATGGCGATGGGCGTCGCGCTGTTCGTCACCAACCGGAAGTTCGGGCTGGTGGGCATAGCCATCGGTCTGCTGGAGGGGTTCTGCCGGGTCTACATGGGCGTGCACTACCCGACCGACGTGGTCGGCGGCTTCGCGCTCGGCACGGCCGTGGCGCTGCTGCTGTCCCCGGTGGCCTCGATGCTGCTGACGCCCGTGCTGCGGGCGGTGGAGCGGTCGCCCCGGGTGGGATGGGTGGTCCGGAGCCGCTCCGCGCGCGAGGCGGGCGGCGGTGCGCAGGTGTCGGGGGCCCGGGTGGAGGAGACGGCGAGCGAGGAGCGGGATCTCGCCGCGTGAGGCCGCGCCTCACAGGCTGTGCGGGGCTCACAAGCCCTGTGGGCCTCACAGGCCTTGCGGGTAGGTGAAGAAGCCCTCCGGGTCGTACTGCCGCTTCAGCCGGGTCAGGCGCGGGAGCGCGTCGCCGTAGTAGGCCTGCTTCCAGTTTGCGAGGGTGGGGTCCGCGTAGTTCTGGTAGGCGGCGCCCGAGGCGTACGGCTTCATGGCCCCGTGGGCCGAGGCCAGCCAGGAGCGGGCCGCCGCGCCGGACGTACCGGAGCGCCAGGAGGCGAGGTACTGGGCCAGCATGCGGGAGCGGCGGTGGACGAAGGCCGTCGCCGTGGGGGAGACGCGGTTCACCGCGCCGCCCAGGGCCGTGAACGCGATGCTGCCCGCGCCGCCGCGGACGGTGCTCAGCCGGTCCAGCAGCGTGCGGACGCCGGCCGCCGGCAGGGAGCGGTCGAAGAAGTCGGAGCCGGCCGCGTACGTCTCCCGGGCGAGTTCGCCCCGCGGGGTGCGGCCGGGGGTCGAACCGGGCAGGTGGCACCGGTCGTCGGTGGAGAAGGACGAGCAGCCGGCGTACACCTCCATGGCCTCCTCGTAGGTACGGCGGCGCAGTGAGACGCCGGTCGCCTGGGCACCGATCCGGTCCGCCAGGCGGTCGACCGCGTTCTGGAGCTCGCCGTACGCGCCGAGGGAGAACGCGGCGACGGAGATCCGGGGCGTGCCGCCGGGGGTGTTGGACAGATGGAGGGAGGACCAGATCTCGTCGGGCTGGTCCGGGCCCCACTCCTGCCAGGCCCCGACCACCGCGGCCGCCCTCGACCAGGGCCAGGTGAGGTATCCGGTCACCGCCTGCGGGGCCGGGTGGGTGGTGAAGTGCAGTTCCGTCACCACGCCGAAGGTGGCGTTGCCGGCGCCGCGCAGGGCCCAGAACAGGTCCTCGTGCGTCGTCGCGTCGGCGGTGAGCTGCCGGCCGTCGGCGGTGACCAGCGTCGCCCGGGTGAGGCTGTCGCAGGTCAGGCCGTACGCGCGGGAGACCACGCCGTGGCCGCCGCCGAGGACCAGGCCCGAGACGCCGACCGTCGGGCAGGAGCCCGCCGGGACGGTCACGCCCTGCGCGGCCAGTGCGCGGTAGACGTCGATGAGCTTGGCCCCGGCGCCGACCACGGCCGTGCCGCCGCTCGCCCGGACCCGGCTGAGCCGGGAGACGTCGAGGATCAGCCGCCCGTCGCCCGAGGACCAGCCGCCGTAGGAGTGGCCGCCGTTGCGGACGGCGACCCGGGTGCCGTGGGCGCGGGCGTACGCCAGGACCGTGCGGACGTCGTCGGTGTGCGCGGGGTAGGCGACCGCGGCCGGCCTGAGCGTGTCGAAGCGCGTGTTGTACAGCCGGCGGGCCGTGTCCCAGGAGGCGTCGCCGGGGCGGACCAGGGTGCCGTCCAGGTCGCGGGCGAGGGCCGCCCAGTCGGGGGCGGCCGTGGCGCCGGTGGACGTGCGCGCGGTACCGGTGGCACCGGCGGCGGGGGTGGGGGTGCCGCCGTCGTGGGCCGTCGCCCGGCACGCGGTCGTCGTGAACGCCGTGACGGCGGCCGTGCCGCCCGCGATGAACGTACGTCGTTCCATGTCGTGTCGTCCCGTGCCTTCCGTCGGCTTCATGGAGCGAGACGGCGGCCGGGGGGACGGGGTTCCCCGGCCGGGAGGGGAGGCGGTGAGGGAGCGTCAGGAGCGTTCCCTAGCCGCGGTTGTGGCCTTCCGCGTCCGTTCTGGCCAGGCTTCTCGCCCTGCGCGCGGGGCCGCGCCAGCCGCAGGAGCAGTGGGCGAGACAGAAGGGGCCGCGTTCGACGGTCGTGGTGCGGTGGAGTTCTTCGCCGGTGGGGGAGGGTGCCTCGCTGTCCTGCTGGGTCACACGGAGAACGCTACCCAGCACCGGCCGGGACCTTGCACGCGGACGGCGGGAGATTCGGCCGGCGTGACGGGGCCCGCCCGAGCGTCGTTGAACGCAACAACACGGGGCCCGTGACGGACGTACCGGCTGGGGGTAGGCAGGCGATGGCGGAGCGGCAGCAGCGGCGGTGGGGTACGGCGGTCGTCGCGGGGCTCGTCGCCGGGGTCTGTGCCGCCGGCGCCGCCGGGTGTTCCGGCAGCGGGGCCGCCGCCGAGGACGGCCACCCGGCCGACCCGGTCGAGACACTGCGCCGGGCCGCCGACACCCTGGTGGAGGCGGGCAGTTCGAAGGCCCGGACGTCGATGGAGATGGCCACCGGCGGCACCCGGGTGACCATCCGGGGCGAGGGGCTGTACGACTACCGCGAGCGGCTCGGCGCGCTGGAGGTGGTGCTGCCGCAGGACCCGGCCGGGACCAGTGAGCACCGTCCCATCACCGAACTCCTCGCCCCCGGCGCCCTCTACATGAAGAACCGGGGCGCCGGGGTGCCCGCCGACAAGTGGGTGCGGGTGGAGACGGCGACGCTGTCCGACGGCAACCTGGTCACCGGCGGCGCCACCGACCCGTACGCCGCCGCCGAGGTGCTGCGCGGCACGCGCACGGCGACGTACGTCGGGACGACCCGGCTGGCCGGGACCGAGGTGCGGCACTACCGCGGGACGGCCGACCTGGCCGCGGCCGCCGCGCACTCCTCCGAGGGCGGCCGGGGACCGCTGGGCGCGGCGGCGAAAGGGTTCGCCACGGCCGAGGTGCCCTTCGACGTCTACCTCGACGAACAGGGCCGCATCCGCAAGGTCCGGCACCGCTTCAGCTTCGTCAACGGCGGCCGGAAGGAGGCCGTCGCGGTCGCCTCGACGACGCTGCTGTACGACTTCGGCACCCCCGTCGACGTACGGCTGCCGGCGGGCCGGGACATCTACGCGGGGCGGATCGCCGAGGAGTGAGCGTGGTCCCGGCCGTCCGCGGAAGGGCGGATCCGGTCAGGGGCGGGCGCGAGGACTAGCCCGTCCGTGCCATGCGCGGCGTGCGGGGCGCTCCCTACTCTAGGAAGCCGGTGACGGCAGGGACGAGGTGATGCGCGTGGCTCCGGTCGGCGGTACGGCGGTACAGGACCACGAGGCCCTCGCCGAGATAGAGCTGTGCGGAGAACTCATCATCGCGGCCTCGGCGGCCGAGGAGCGGCTCAGCCTGGAGAGCATCGACGCGGTCCTGAGGGTGGGGGAGGAACGGGACGCGGCCGGGGAGCCGGGAGTGAGGGGACCGGGACGACGGCGGGGCTGACGTTCCTCACCTGACGGGCGCCCGGTGACAGGTGTCATTTACGTCACGTTTACAACGGGATTCATGTGCGCAGGAGGCGGCCGATCGCCTTCGTCGCCTCCTCCACCTTCGCGTCGATCTCGTCCCCGCCCTCGCGGGCCGCGTCGGCGACGCAGTGGCGCAGGTGCTCCTCCAGCAGTTGCAGCGCGAAGGACTGCAGGGCCTTGGTGGAGGCGGACACCTGGGTGAGTATGTCGATGCAGTAGGTGTCCTCGTCGACCATGCGCTGCAGGCCGCGGATCTGGCCCTCGATGCGGCGCAGGCGCTTGAGGTGCTCGTTCTTCTGTTTGTGGTAGCCGTGCACACCGCGGTCGTGGTCGGTCGCGACCTCTTCGGTGGCCGCCCCGGCCTCGGTGGTCGTCATCGCGTCCTCCAGATACTCCGCACCTATACCCCTACTGGGTATATCGTACCGAACTTCGCAGGGTACGGGACCTGTGGCCGACCCCGCTGGGGACGGCCTGTGGACTGGACCACCCCGCGGCCCCCCTGCCGTTCGTCCCGTTTCATGGGTGACACTGGTGGACGGCCCATTAGCCGTGGCCGGATGATGCGCCTAGCATCAGCCTGACCGAAACCGATGCATCCCGAGGACCCCACGTGCGCTTTCGTCTGACCCCCAGGGAGACGAGCTTCTACGACATGTTCGCCGCATCCGCGGACAACATCGTCACGGGCTCGAAGCTCCTCATGGAACTGCTCGGGGCGGACACCGCCGGCCGGGCCGAGATCGCAGAGCGGATGCGGGCCGCGGAGCACGCCGGTGACGACGCCACGCACGCGATCTTCCACCAGCTGAACTCCTCGTTCATCACGCCGTTCGACCGTGAGGACATCTACTCCCTCGCGTCGTCCCTCGACGACATCATGGACTTCATGGAGGAGGCCGTCGACCTCGTCGTCCTCTACAACGTCGAGGAACTGCCCAAGGGCGTCGAGCAGCAGATCGAGGTGCTGGCGCGGGCGGCGGAGCTGACCGCCGAGGCCATGCCGAACCTGCGGACCATGGAGAACCTCACCGAGTACTGGATCGAGGTCAACCGGCTCGAGAACCAGGCCGACCAGATCCACCGCAAGCTGCTCGCCCACCTCTTCAACGGCAAGTACGACGCGATCGAGGTGCTGAAGCTCAAGCAGATCGTGGACGTGCTCGAGGAGGCGGCGGACGCGTTCGAGCACGTCGCGAACACGGTGGAGACCATCGCCGTCAAGGAGTCCTGACCCCTTCATGGACACCTTGGCTCTGATCGTGACCGTCCTGGTCGCGCTCTTCTTCACGTACACGAACGGCTTCCACGACTCCGCCAACGCCATCGCCACGTCCGTGTCGACGCGGGCGCTGACGCCCCGGGCGGCACTGGCCATGGCGGCGGTGATGAACCTCGCCGGCGCGTTCCTGGGGTCCGGCGTCGCCAAGACCGTCAGCGAGGGGCTGATCGAGACGCCCGAGGGCTCGAAGGGGATGGGCATCCTCTTCGCGGCGCTGGTCGGCGCGATCGCCTGGAACCTGGTCACGTGGTACTTCGGGCTGCCCTCCTCGTCGTCGCACGCGCTGTTCGGCGGCATGGTGGGGGCGGCGCTCGCGGGCGGGACGACGGTCTACTGGCACGGGGTGCTGGAGAAGGTCGTCATCCCGATGTTCCTGTCGCCGGTGGTCGGCCTGGTGATCGGCTACCTGGTCATGACCGCCATCCTGTGGCTCTTCCGGCGGGCCAATCCGCACAAGGCCAAGCGCGGCTTCCGGATCGCGCAGACGGTGTCGGCGGCCGGCATGGCTCTCGGTCACGGTCTCCAGGACGCGCAGAAGACGATGGGCATCGTGGTGATGGCGCTGGTCATCGCCGACGTCGAGGACTACGGGGATCCCATCCCGGTCTGGGTGAAGATCGTCTGCGCCGTGATGCTGTCGCTGGGCACGTACGCCGGCGGGTGGCGCATCATGCGGACGCTCGGGCGGAAGATCATCGAGCTGGACCCGCCGCAGGGGTTCGCTGCGGAGACCACCGGGGCGTCGATCATGTTCACCACGGCGTTCCTCTTCAAGGCGCCGATCTCGACGACCCATGTGATCACCTCGGCGATCATGGGTGTCGGGGCGACCAAGCGGATCAACGCCGTGCGGTGGGGGGTCGCCAAGAACATCGTCCTCGGCTGGTTCATCACGATGCCGGCAGCGGCGGTGGTCGCGGCGTGCGCGTTCTGGATCGTCAACCTGGCGGTGCTGTAGGGGCGGGCCTCGGCCCGCTCGTCCTCGCCGTGAGTCCGCTTCGGCTGTGCCCGGCGGGCGGCGCCGTGAGTCCGCTTCGGCTGTGCCCGGCGGGCGGCGCCGTGAGTCCGCTTCGGCTGTGCCCGGCGGGCGGCGCCGTGAGTCCGCTCCGGCTGTGCCCGGCGGGCGGCTGAGTGTCTCGTCGTGGCCGGTCGCGCAGTTCCCCGCGCCCCTGGGCAAGCCGGGCCGGCCGTTTCGGCAAGAGGTGACGTCAACGGCGTGGGCCCGCCCCCCGGATGCGGGGGGCGGGCCCTTTTGTTGCCTCGCGGTGGCACCGCCATGCAGCACCGCGAGGGGTCGGGACGGGGGCCCCGGGTCAGCCGAAGCGGCCCGAGATGTAGTCCTCCGTGGCCTGGACGGACGGGTTGGAGAAGATCCGCTCCGTCTCGTCGATCTCGATCAGCTTGCCGGGCTGGCCGACCGCCGCGAGGTTGAAGAAGGCGGTGCGGTCGGAGACCCGGGCCGCCTGCTGCATGTTGTGGGTGACGATGACGATCGTGAAGCGTTCCTTCAGTTCGCCGATCAGGTCCTCGATGGCGAGGGTCGAGATGGGGTCCAGGGCGGAGCAGGGCTCGTCCATGAGGAGGACCTTGGGCTCGACGGCGATCGCCCGCGCGATGCACAGGCGCTGCTGCTGGCCGCCGGACAGGCCGGAGCCGGGCTTGTTGAGGCGGTCCTTCACCTCGTTCCAGAGGTTCGCGCCCTTGAGGGACTTCTCGACGACGTCGGCCAGTTCCGACTTCTTGTAGCTGCCGTTCAGGCGCAGGCCCGCCGCCACGTTGTCGAAGATCGACATGGTGGGGAACGGGTTCGGGCGCTGGAAGACCATGCCGACCTCGCGGCGGACCGACACCGGGTCGATGCCGTGGCCGTACAGGTCCTCGTCGTCCAGGAGCACCTTGCCCTCGACGCGGCCGCCGGGGGTCACCTCGTGCATCCGGTTCAGCGTGCGCAGGAACGTCGACTTGCCGCAGCCGGACGGGCCGATGAACGCCGTCACCGAGCGCGGCTCGACGGTCATGGAGATGTCGTCGATCGCCTTGTGGGAGCCGTAGAACGCCGTCAGTCCGCTGACATCGATTCGCTTGGCCATGTCTCTACTTCACTTCCAGTCAGTCGCTGAGGGCCCCGACCGGCGGAGCCGGAAATCGTCGCCTTAGCGACCGGTCTTCGGGGCCTTCCAGCGGGCGATGCCGCGGGCGACCAGGTTGAGGATCATCACGAAGGCGATCAGCGTGAGCGACGCCGCCCAGGCGCGGTCGTAGGCCGCCTGCGAGCCCGCGCTCTGCGAGTACTGCTGGTAGATGTACAGCGGCAGCGACGCCTGCGCGCCCTCGAAGGGGTTCGCGTTGATGAACGGGTTGCCGAAGACGAGGAGCAGGACGGGGGCCGTCTCACCGGCGATACGGGCCACCGAGAGCATGACGCCCGTGATGATGCCGCCGATGGAGGTCGGGACGACCACCTTCAGGATCGTGCGCCACTTCGGGACGCCGAGCGCCAGGGACGCCTCGCGCAGCTCGTTCGGGACGAGCTTGAGCATCTCCTCCGTCGAGCGGACGATGACCGGCATCATCAGGATCGCCAGCGCCAGCGAGCCGGCGAAGCCGAAGGGCTGCATGTCGAACATCAGCATGAGGCTGAGGATGAACAGGCCGGCCACGATCGACGGGATGCCCGTCATGACGTCGACGAAGAAGGTGACCGCCTTGGCGAGGCCGCCGCGGCCGTACTCCACCAGGTAGATCGCGGTGAGGATGCCGATCGGGGCGCCGATGACGGTGGCGAGGCCGACCTGCTCCAGGCTGCCGAGGATGGCGTGGTAGATGCCGCCGCCCGGCTCGGAGTCGGCGACGACGCCCATGGAGTGGGTGAGGAAGTAGCCGTCCAGGACCGTCACACCGCGCTGGACCGTCGCCCAGATCAGGGACGCCAGCGGGACGACGGCGAGGAGGAAGGCGACCCAGACGAAGGCGGTGGCGATACGGTCCTTGGCCTGGCGGCGGCCCTCGACGCGGGCGGCGATGCCGTAGGTGGCCAGGAGGAAGACGAGGCCGGCGATCAGGCCCCACTGGACGCGGCTGTCGAGGCCCGCGACCAGGCCGATGGCGACGGCCACGGCGAGGGAACCGGCCGCGGTGGCCCAGGGGGTCCACGGCGGCAGGCTGGCGCCGCGCAGCGTGCTGGCGGGCTTGTCGGTGACGACGGCGTGGCTCATGCGTTGGCCCCCGAGTACTCCTTGCGGCGGGCGATGATCGCGCGGGCCGCGCCGTTGACCAGCAGGGTGATGACGAACAGGACGAGACCGGAGGCGATGAGCGCGTCCCGGCCGAACTCCGTCGCCTCGTTGAACTTGCTGGCGATGTTCTGGGCGAAGGTGCCGCCGCCCGGGTTGAGCAGGCTGGCGTGGATGTCGAAGTCGGGCGACAGCACGGTGGCCACCGCCATCGTCTCGCCCAGCGCGCGGCCGAGGCCGAGCATCGACGCCGAGATCACGCCGGAGCGGCCGAAGGGGATGACCGCCATGCGGATCACTTCCCAGCGGGTGGCGCCCAGCGCCAGGGCCGCCTCCTCGTGCATCTGCGGGACCTGGCGGAAGACCTCACGGCTGACGTTGGTGATGACCGGCAGGATCATGATGGCCAGGAGGATGCCGACCGTGAGCATCGAGCGCGGGGCGCCCTCGTCCCAGGAGAAGATCCCGGTCCAGCCGAGGTAGTCGTTCAGCCAGCCGAACAGTCCGTCCAGCTGCGGCACGAGTATCAGCGCGCCCCAGAGGCCGTACACGATGGACGGGACGGCGGCGAGCAGGTCGATCACGTACGCGATGGTGCCGCCGAAGCGGCGCGGGGCGTAGTGGGTGATGAACAGGGCGATGGCGACCGCGATCGGGACCGCGATCACCATCGCGATGACCGAGGAGACCACCGTGCCGAAGGCCAGCACCGCGATGCCGAAGTGCGGCGGGACGAGGCCGGTGTTCCACTCGAAGGTGGTGAGGAAGTTCCCGTCGTCCTTGCCGATGGCGAGCGAGGCCCGGTAGGTGAGGAAGACGGCGATCGCGGCCATGATCACCAGCAGCAGGATGCCCGAGCCGCGGGAGAGACCGAGGAAGATCCGGTCACCGGGTCGGGTGGCGCCGCGGGCGGCGCGCTTCTGCTCGGCGGGGCTCGGCGGAGCCGCGGGCGGAGGGACGGCGTCTGTGGGGTTCTGCGTCGTGATGTCCATGAGTTCTCCGGTCTGCGGAGCCGCTCGCTGGGCGGCTCGGACGGGGCCGGGTCTGCGGACGGCCCCTGGCGGCGGTGCACCGGACGGTGCGGTCCGGACCGGGTTCACCCGGCGCCGGACCGCACCACTTCAGATCAGCTCAGGCCCTCGATGGTGGAGCGGACCTTGGTGATGATGGCGTCGGGGATCGGCGCGTAGTCGATGCCCGAGAGGATGGCCTGGCCCTCCTCGCTCGCGATGTAGCGCAGGAACGCCTTCGTGGCGGGCAGGGTGTCGGACTTGTTGCCCTTGTCGCAGACGATCTCGTACGTGACCAGGGTGATCGGGTAGGCGCCCTCGGCCGTGGTGCCGTAGTTGATCTCCAGCGCCAGGTCGCTGCCGGTGCCGACGACCTTGGCGTCGGCGATGGCCTTGGTGGCGCCGTCGGAGGAGGCCTTCACCGGCGACGCGGCGCCGGTGTCGATGGCGACCGTGCCCAGGCCGTCCTTGGCGTACGACAGCTCCATGTAGCCGATGGCGCCGTCGGTCTGCTTCACGCCCTGGGCGACACCGGAGGAGCCGGCGGCGGACTGGCCGCCCTTGGCCTGCCAGGCCTTGCCGCCCTCGTAGGGCCAGTCGCTCTTGGCGGTGGCGATCAGGTACTTGGTGAAGTTGTCCGTGGTGCCGGACTCGTCCGAGCGGTGGTACGGCTGGATCTTGAGGTCGGGCAGCTCGGCGTCGGGGTTGAGCTTCTTGATCGCGGCGTCGTTCCAGTTGGTGATCTTGCCGTTGAAGATCTTGGCGATCGTCGCGGCGTCCAGGGTGAGGTCGTCCACGCCCGAGACGTTGAAGGCGACGGCGATCGGGCCGCCGACCATCGGCAGGTCGATGCCCTGGCCGCTGGAGCAGATCTTCGCGGAGGCCTCGATCTCCTCGGACTTCAGCGCGGAGTCGGAACCGGCGAACGCGACCTGGCCCTGGGTGAACGCGGTGACGCCGGCGCCGGAGCCGGAACCCTTGTAGTTGACCTGGACGCCGTTGCAGGCCTGGGTGAAGTTCTTCACCCAGGCGTCGATCGCGTTCTTCTGCGCGGAGGAGCCGTCGGCGAGGAGCTGGCCCGAGGCGTCGTCACACTTGATGGAACCCGCCGCGGCGGCCGCGGAGGACGTGCCGCCGCTGCTGTCCGACCCGGTGTCGTCGGAACCGCACGCCGTGAGGGCCAGGGCGCCGGAGACGGCGAGAGCACCGAGGGTGAGGGCCCGCCGGTTCATGCGCTGAAGCTTCACTTGAGGGAGATCCTTCCAGGAGCCGCCGTCCTGATTCCGGCGGCGTGCGCGAGATCTGGGTGGCGCGGACGCGTCCGTGAGGGCGCGTTGCGTACCGCGTAAGGCCGAAATTAGGCAGATCAGGTGAAGCCGCCTACGGGCGCACGTGAACGCGAGGTGAACCCCTGTGGACGGTGCGGTTAGGTCACGGAACGCTCACGTCGAGGACACGGTGTGGTGCCGTGGGTTGCCATGAGCGGGCTGTGTCTAGATCAGGTGCAGGGTGGTGAGGAGGGCGGGTACGAGGGTGCGGTCCCTCGGCTGGGTGAGGCGGCTTCCGGCCGCCGTCGGGGGGAGCCACAGCACGCGGTCCACCTCGTCGTTCGGGGTGAACGTGCCGGAGACGGCTTCGGCGGCCCAGTAGTGGACCTCTTTGGGGCGGCCCTGCGCGAGGTAGCGCAGGGTGGGCAGCCGGGCGCCCAGACGGGCGGTGCAGCCGGTCTCCTCGGCCACCTCGCGCACCGCGGCGGCCGCCGCTTCCTCGCCACGCTTCAGCTTGCCCTTGGGGTGCGACCAGTCGTCGTACTTCGGCCGGTGGACCAGGCATATCTCCAGCCCGCCGTCGACCGGCGAGCGGCGCCACAGGACGCAGCCGGCCGCCTGGACCGGGGTGTCGTCGGGAAAGCTCACCGGGTCACCGCCTCCGGGTCGGTCGGGTCGGTCAGGTCGGTCGGCTACGGCGTGCTCGTGCCGATGGGCTGCTTCTGCCACGAGCGCTGGAAGGCGTACCGTGCCGCCTCCACCTCGTGCCGCTGGTCGGCGTGGAGCACGCCGAGCGCGTACGCCGTCGCCGGGGCGATGCGCGGGGTGCGCGCCGCCTGGGCCGCCGCGGCGGCCGCCTCCGAGGCGTCGCGGTGCCGGTCCAGGGCCTGGCCGGCCGAGAGCAGCCGCATGTCGGGCGGGATGTCGCCGCGCAGGACCTCCAGGGCGTAGCGGTGCAGCCGCAGCAGGAGGCGGACCTGGTGCCAGGGCGCGTCCTGCGGGTGCGGGGCAGGGTCCGGGGACAGGCCGTGGACCAGGGCCTCCGCGTTGTACGGGTGGCCCGCGGTGAGGAGGGGCAGCGCGGCGGCCGCGTCCGTGAGGCGCTCCTCCGCCGCCGTGGCGAGGGTGCGCAGATCGGCGCTCGCGGCGGCGGGCGTGAGGGGGACGTCGCTGGCCAGGACGGCGACCTTGTCCGCCACGGCGTGGAAACGGCTCGAGCCCAGCGCCTGGAGGGCGGTGGAGTGGGCCCGGGTGCGGGCCAGGGTGAGCTGGCGGTCCAGGAGGGCGCCCGCCTTGGCCGCGCCCACGGTGAGGTTGCCGCGGTCCGGAGCGGCCGGGCGCGCGGGGTGCCCGGCGTTGCCGGCGGGCGGCTTCTGCGCGGCGGTAGGGCCAGCGGGAGGCTTTTGCGCGGTGGTGGCAGGGCCGGTGGTGGCAGCGCCGGTGGCGCGGCGGCCCGCGGTGGCGGAGACGAGGGAGACCGGGGCGGCCGCGCCGCCGCCGGCCGTCGCCTCCGCTCCCGGCGGGCGCGCGGGGCTCCCCGCCCCCGCCGGCTGCGTCGGGACCGCCGTCGCGCCCGACAGCCGGTGCAGGGCCAGCAGCAGGCGTTCCAGACGGGCCTCGCAGGCGTGTTCGAGGGCCAGGGTGCCGGAGAGCCACGCCAGTTCGGGGCGGATCTCCTCGGACCAGCCGGGGTCGAGGAGGGGCCGGAACGTGTGCAGGCTGGCGCTGATGCGGCGGGCCGAGCGGCGCAGGGCGGTGGTCGCGTCGGCGGAGCCCGTGACACCGGGGGCGCCGTTCGCCGCGCTGCCGCCCTCCCGGTGCAGGCGCAGGGCGCGGAGGAACTCCGTGGCCTGCGCCCGTAGGTAGGCCGCCAGGGCGTCCCCCGTCGTCACGGACCCGGCCGTGGGGCCCGTGGGGTCATGGTGTCGCTGTGCCACGCCGGCGCCTCCGGGCGTCTATGAGCATCTCCTGGACGTTGCGCAGGGGCTGGCCGTCCCCGTCGGTCGCGTGCCGGGTCCACTCGCCGTCCGGGCCGAGGTGCCAGGAGGCGGTGGTGTCCGACATGCCGGTCTCCATCAGCCGGTTCAGGGCCGCGCGGTGAGCCGGGTCGGTGACCCTGACCAGGGCCTCGATACGGCGGTCGAGGTTGCGGTGCATCATGTCCGCGCTGCCGAACCACACCTCGGGCTCGCCGCCGTTGCCGAAGGCGAACACCCGCGAGTGCTCGAGGAAGCGGCCGAGGATCGAGCGGACGCGGATGTTCTCCGACAGGCCCGGCACGCCCGGGCGCACCGCGCAGATGCCGCGCACCCAGACGTCGACGGGGACCCCCGCCCGGGACGCCCCGTAGAGGGCGTCCACGATGGCCTCGTCCACCATCGAGTTGGCCTTGATGCGGACGTAGGCCGGACGTCCGGCACGGTGGTGCTGGATCTCCTTGTTGATCCGTGAGATCAGGCCGTCGCGCAGCGACTTGGGGGCGACCAGCAGCCTGCGGTAGGTCTCGCGGCGGGAGTAGCCGGAGAGCCGGTTGAAGAGGTCGGAGAGGTCCGCGCCGACCTGCGGGTCGGCGGTGAGCAGGCCGAGGTCCTCGTACAGCCGGGCCGTCTTCGGGTGGTAGTTGCCGGTGCCGACGTGGCTGTACCGGCGGAGCGTCTCGCCCTCCTGGCGGACCACCAGGGACAGCTTGCAGTGGGTCTTCAGGCCGACCAGGCCGTAGACCACGTGGCAGCCCGCCTCCTCCAGCTTGCGGGCCCACTTGATGTTGGCGTGCTCGTCGAAGCGGGCCTTGATCTCGACCAGGACGAGGACCTGCTTGCCGGACTCGGCGGCGTCGATGAGCGCGTCGACGATCGGGGAGTCGCCGGAGGTCCGGTACAGGGTCTGCTTGATCGCCAGGACGTCCGGGTCGGCGGCCGCCTGCTCCAGGAAGGCCTGGACGGAGGTGGAGAAGCTGTCGTACGGGTGGTGCAGGAGGACGTCCCGGGCGCGCAGCGCGCCGAAGATGTCCGGCGGCGTCGCGGACTCGACCTCGGCGAGGTCGCGGTGGGTGCCGGCGATGAACTTGCGGTACTTCAGCTCGGGCCGGTCCAGGCCGTGGATGCGGAAGAGGCCGGTGAGGTCCAGGGGACCGGGCAGCGGGTAGACCTCCGCCTCGGTGATCTTCAGCTCCCGTACGAGCAGGTCGAGGACCTCGCGGTCGATCGACTCCTCGACCTCCAGCCGCACCGGCGGTCCGAAGCGGCGCCGCATGAGTTCCTTCTCCAGCGCCTGGAGCAGGTTCTCCGCGTCGTCCTCCTCGACCTCCAGGTCCTCGTTGCGGGTGAGCCGGAAGGCGTGGTGCTCCAGGACCTCCATACCCGGGAACAGCTCCTCCAGGTGGGCGGCGATGACGTCCTCCAGGGGGACGTACCGGCCGGGGGAGCTCTCCAGGAAGCGGGACAGCAGCGGCGGCACCTTGACGCGCGCGAAGTGCTTGTGGCCGCTCACGGGGTTGCGGACGACGACGGCGAGGTTCAGGGAGAGGCCCGAGATGTACGGGAAGGGGTGCGCCGGGTCGACCGCCAGCGGGGTCAGCACCGGGAAGATCTGGTGCCGGAACAGGGTGAAGAGGCGGGCCTGCTCCTTCTCCGTCAGCTCGCTCCAGCGCACCAGGTGGATGCCCTCCTCCGCGAGCGCGGGGGCGACGTCCTCGTGGTAGCAGGCGGCGTGCCGGGCCATCAGCTCGCGGGAGCGGGCCCAGATCATCTCCAGCACCTCGCGGGGCTGGAGGCCGGACGCGGAGCGGGTGGCGACGCCGGTGGCGATACGGCGCTTCAGGCCGGCCACCCGGACCATGAAGAACTCGTCGAGGTTGCTGGCGAAGATGGCGAGGAAGTTCGCCCGCTCCAGCAGGGGCGTGTTCGGGTCCTCGGCGAGCTCCAGGACGCGCTCGTTGAACGCGAGCCAGCTGCGTTCCCGGTCGAGGAAACGACCCTGCGGCAGCTCCGCCCCGTCCTCCCGGGACTCCTCGTACGCGTCGAGATCGGCGTCGATGTCGGGTTCGAGGTCGGAGACCACGGCGGCCACGGTGTGCGGGCGGTGCGCGGCTATGGAGCCCACGGAGGGCTGCGCGTGCTGGACGTCTGCCTGGGTGTGCTGGCTCATGGACCCATTCTTCCGCGCCAGGACCGGCACAGGCGCGTCGGAACGTGCGGGCGGGAGCGCGGCGGCCTTCCCGTCGGGGCGGTTCCCCTCGGGGGGTGGCGAAGCCTCGGGCACGGCGGGGTTCATTGACCGAGCGTCGCAAGGCCGTCTGAACCAATGGTTACGGAGACATGGCGTGTGGGATATCGGGGGGCGGCTCGCGGGGGCGCGGGTGGGGGCGCGGGTGGGGGCGCGGGTGGGGGCGGGGGCGAGTGCGCCCCTCGGGCCCCGGCCCGGAGCGGAGGGGCGGGGGCGAGTGCGTCCCTCGGGCCCCGGCCCGGAGCGGAGGGGCGGGGGCCGAGGGGGACGGGGGCCTGGGGGAGGGTTCTCCAGGGGCCAGGCGGAGCCCGTGTCAGGCCGTGCGGTGCTTCAGCAGGCGGAACGCCGCCGTGGTCGCGAGGGCGGCGACGACGAGGACGATCGCCGTCTCCACGAGCTGGAGGGGCCAGAAATGGGAGGTGGGGTGGTACGTGGTGTAGAAACCGGTCACGCCCAGGTCGTCCAGGCAGCGGCTGCGGACCTCGGCGGCGCTCTCGCACCGCCAGAACTGGACGTCCGGCACGCGGCGGCCGTGGACCAGGGCGCCGGTCTCCAGGGCCCACGCGGAGTCGGGCGCCTCGACCGGGCGGGTCGCCGAGAAACGGGACGCCGCCGGCCACAGGGACGCGCGGTGCGCCGCCAGGAAGAGGCCGAGCAGCCACGTCGCGGCGACGGACACACCGAGCGCGGGCAGCGCGCGGCGCAGCAGGAGCGCCGTGAGGGTGCCCAGGGCGAGGGCGCAGAGGGCGTACGCGACCGTGACCGGGCCGCCGGCCGCGAACATGTGGTCCGCCGTCCACCCGGTGCCCACCAGCAGGTCCTCGTCGGCGGTCCGGACCCAGCGGAACACCAGGACCGGCGTGGTCGTGCCGAGGGCCACGAAGAACGCGGCGACGGCGAGCTTGGCGCCCAGCCAGCGGACGGGGGAGACGCCCTGGGTCCAGGCGAGGTGCGCGGTGCGGTTCTCCAGTTCGCGGCCGATCAGCGCCCCGCCCGCGAACGCCGCGACGGCGAGGAAGGCGTGGGCGGTCAGCAGAGCGGCCAGGTCGAGGGAGCTGCCGAGGTCGTAGCCGGTGCCGTACGTCGGGTCGCACCAGACCGGGGCCGTGAGGTGGCAGGCCTCCTGCCGCGCCCGTGCCTCGTCCGCGGTGACCTCGGTGAGCCACACCAGCCATCCGGTCAGGCCCAGCACGGCCAGGCCCCAGACGGCGAGGGCGGTGCGGTGCACCCGCAGCACGGTCCGGGCGGTGCCCCAGCGGGGCGCCGGGTCCGTGGCGTCCCGGCGGGGCGCCGGGCCCGTGGTGCCGTCGGCGGAGGCGTCGGCTGCGGCCGCGGCGGTCATACGGCGGGCCCCTGACGGGTGGAGCGGGTGGCGCGGGTGGCGCGTTTGGCGCGGGGCGCGCGGGTGGCGTCGGCGGCGGGGGAAGGGGCCGTCGATCGCTTCAGCAGCACGAACGCGGCCACGGTGAGGGCGGCGGCCACCGCCAGGAGGAGGGCCGAGGTCGTGAACTGGAGGGCCCAGTGGTGGGACTCGGGGTGGTAGCTGGTGTAGAAGCCGGTGACGTCGAGCCGGTCGTACAGCGTGGGGCAGTCCTCGGCGAACGCCGGACCGCAGCCGGGGTCGGCGATGTGCGCGCCGGAGGAGGTGACCAGGCCCGAGTCGGCCACCGGGCCCTCGTACAGGTAGCCGGTGTTCCGGCTGGTGACGCGGGTGACGGCCGGCCACAGGTGCGGCATGGCCAGGTCGGCCAGGAGGCGCAGACCGGCGGTGACGGCCAGGCCGGTCAGCAGCGCGGGCAGCGTACGGCGCAGCAGCAGGCCGGCGAGGGCGCCGGCGGCGAGGCCGGCCAGGGCCAGGGCGACCGTGGTGGGGCCGTTGGCGTAGAGGGTCGGACCGTCGTACCAGCTCTTGGCGGTGTCGATGCGGCCCCGGCCCGCCGTCCAGGCGAGGCGGTGCAGCAGCACCAGCAGGCTGGTGCCGGCGGTGATCAGGACGGCCGGGGCAGCGAGCTTGAGGGTCAGCCAGCGGAGCGGGGTCAGGCCCTGGGTCCAGGCGAGGTGCGCGGTGCCGTGCTCCAGTTCGCGCCCGACGAGCGCGGCGCCCGACCAGGCGGCGACGAGGAAGGGCAGGGCGTTCAGGGCGGCGGTCGTGTAGGCGTACACGTCCTTGTAGCGCAGGATCGGCTCTTGGTAGTAGGCGCAGGGGTCGTAGTCGTCGCAGGCGTTGTACTGCCGCCAGCTTCCGGCGGCGGCTTCGGTGAGCGGCCCCCACAGCCACAGCAGCGCCAGCGCGAGGAGGGCGACGAGAGCCGTCCAGACGTGCAGGCCGGGGCGGTGGAGGCGCAGGAGCCAGCGGAGGTGCCGCCGGGTGGGACCGGGGTGTCCGGCGGCGCGGGGGGCGGCGGACGGGGCGAGGGTCGTCATGCGGCGTCCTCCCCGCTCTTCTCGTTCTCCCCGTTCTTCCCGTTCTTCCCGTTCTTCTCGTTCTTCTCGTTCTTCTCGTTCTTCTTGTTGTCTCCCGCGGGTGGGGTCTTCTCGTCCTCCCCGGGTGGCGCGGGGACCAGGGAGTCCGCCTGCGGGTTGCGGAGGTAGGCGAGGACGAGCTCCTCCAGGGACGGGGAAGCTGGCTGCCAGGCCTCGGGGAGCTGGCCCGTCGGGCGCAGCAGCGCGGTGAGCTGGCGTCCGGTGACACGGGACTCGACGACCGTGTGCCGGCTCAGGTCCACGCAGTCCGAGGGCCCGTGCACGCGCGCGTGGGCGGCGAGCAGGTCGTCGATCTCCCCGGCCAGGCGGATCCGTCCACCGCCCACCAGGAGCAGGCGGTCGCAGGACTCCTCCAGTTCGGCGACCACGTGCGAGGACATCACGATCGTCGTGCCGTGCTGCGCCGCCTGCGCCATCAGGGTGCCCATCAGCTCGTGCCGGGCGAGCGGGTCGAGGTCGGCCATCGGCTCGTCCAGGAGCAGCAGTTCGGGCCGCTTGCCGAGGGCCAGGGCGAGGGCCACGCGGGTGCGCTGGCCGCCGGAGAGGGAGCGGATCCGCGCCTTGGGGTCGAGATCCCCTGCGGAAACGATCCGCTCGGCGGTTTCGGCGTCCCAGCGGCCCGGGTTGAGATCGGCGCCCACGAGCAGCGTCTCGGCGACCGTGAGCTGCGGGTACAGCGGCTTGTCCTGGGCCACGTAGCCGACACGCGCGCGTGCCGACGCCGGGTCCGTACCCAGGACGGTGACCGTGCCCTCGGTGGGGGCCAGCAGTCCGGCGGCGAGGGCGAGGAGCGTGGACTTGCCCGCTCCGTTGGGCCCGACGACGGCGCAGACGCGCCCGGCTGGCAGCCGGAACGCGCAGTCGCGCAGCGCCCAGCCCCGGCGCCGGCCGAGGCCGAAGCGTTTGCCGAGCGCGGTCGCCGCCATGGCGGTGTCGGTCATGAAGCGTCCCCCTGGGAGTGCTGGTCGTGGGCGGGCTGACGGTCGTCGGGCCTGCCGTGGCCGTGGCCGGTGCTGTTGCTGTTGCTGTTGCTGTTGCCGTTGCCGTTGAAATGTCTGTCGAGTGCGGCGGTGAAGAGCGCGGCCACGTCGTCGCGGTCCAGGCCGGCCTCGCGGGCCCGGTCCGCCCACGCGTCCAGCTCCGTGCGCAGGGGCGAGTCGGCCGGAGCGGTGCTCAGCCCGCGCCGTACGAAGGTGCCCAGGCCGCGGCGGGCCTCGACGAGTCCGTCGCGCTCCAGCTCGCGGTAGGCCTTCAGCACGGTGTTCGGGTTGATGGCGGTCGCCTCGACGACCTCACGGGCCGTGGGCAGCTTGTCGCCGGGGCGCAGCAGGCCGAGGCGGAGGGCCTGCTTGGTCTGCTGGACGATCTGGACGTAGGTGGCCACGCCGCTGTGCCGGTCGATGCGGTATTCGACCACTTCGACAACCACCCTTTCACTAATTGAGTAGTGAAAGGGTGGTGCAGGGGGGGTGGGTGCGTCAAGCGGTGTCTCGGAGGAGAGGGGCGGGAGGGGCCGGCGGGGCGGAGGGGCATGGCGGGGGCGGTCGGTGCCCCGAGCGGAAGAGGCGGAGAGGCGGAGAGGCGGAGAGGCGGAAGAGGCGGAAGAGGCGGAGAGGCGGAAGAGGCGGAGAGGCGGAAGAGACGGCGCTGGACGCGGAGGCGCAAAAATCGTGCGGCCAACCGTGAACCGATCGGCGGGGCCCGTCCGATGAGGGGGTGTGAGCGAAACGCGAAGTGACGCGGAGCTGCTGCGGGCCATCGCGGCAGACCGGGACCGTCACGCCTTCGAGGAGCTGTACCGGCGATACGCGCCGTGGCTGACCGCGCGCATGCGCAGCCGCTGCGCCGACGCCGGGATAGTCGACGACGTCGTCCAGGAGACGTTCCTCGCGGTCTGGCGGGGCAGCGCGCGCTACCGGCAGGAGGGCGCCTCCGAGGACGCCGCCGGCTGGCTGTGGCGCATCGGCTCCCGCCGGCTGGTCGACGCCCTGCGGGGCGACGGCGCGCGCGGCCGGCTGCGCCAGGCCCTCGCCCGGCTGCGGCACCGCGACGAGGTGTCGGCGGAGGACCGCGTGCTCGCGGGGGTGGAGCACGGGGACCTCGCCGGGGCCCTCATCCGGCTCTCGCCGGAGCTGCGGGCGGTCCTGCAGGCCACCGTCATCGACGGACTCACCACCCGGGAGGCTGCCGTCCTGCTCGGCATCCCCGCGGGCACGGTCAAGACGCGGGCGCTGCGGGCCCGCAAGCAACTGCGGGAGGCGCTGGCATGACGTGGCACGTGGCAGAAGAGGACCTGCGCGCCTATGCGCGGGGCGAACTGGCGCCGCCCCTGCTGTGGTCCGCCGACACGCATCTCACGGGATGCGTGCGGTGCCGGGACCGGCTCGCGGGCGCCGTCGACCCGGTCGCGCTGGACGCCGGCTGGGAGCGGCTGGACGCCGAGCTGGACGCGCCGCGGCCGGCTCTGTGCGAGCGGCTGCTGGTGCGGCTCGGCATGGCCGACCACACCGCGCGGCTGCTGACGGCGACCCCGGTGCTGCGCCGCTCCTGGCTGCTGGCGGTGGTGTCGCTGCTGGTCATGACCGTCCTCGCGGTCCACCTGGCGGACCGGCCCGGGCTGTTCCTCGCCCTCGCCCCGCTCCTCCCGCTCGCCGGGGTCGCCCTCTCCTACGGCCCGGCGCTCGACCCGACGCACGAGATGGCACTCGTCGCCCCGATGCACGGCTTCCGGCTGCTGATGATCCGCACGGTCGCCGTGCTCACCGCGGGCCTGGTGTGCAACGGCCTGGCGACGCTCGCCCTGCCGGGGTACGGGCTGCTGGCCCTGGCCTGGCTGCTGCCCGCGCTCGCCCTCACCGCGACGGGACTGGCGCTCACCCCCCGGCTGGGCCCGGCCCTCGCGCCCGCCCTGGTCGGTGCCGTCTGGCTGACGCTGCTGGTGGTGGCCCAGGTCCGGGCCCACGGCGACGGCACGCTCGCCCCGTTCACGGCGGGCGGACAGTCGGCCGCGGCGGCGGTCGCGGTGCTCGCCGCCGTGCTGCTCCACCAGACCCGCGACCGCTTCGACGTCCGTCCCGTCGGAGGTTTCCCAGACGGGGGCGCCCTCTGACACCGCCCCCGCCTCCGCCCTTGCCCCTGTCCCCGTCCCCGCCCCCGCCCCTGCCCCTGCCCCTGTCCCCGCTCTCGCCCCTGCCCCTGTCCCCGCTCTCGCCCCCGCCCCTGTCCCCGCTCTCGCCGCCGCCCCCGCCCCTCCCGCCGACCGCCCGGACCACCAGGAGCACCCATGAGCACCACGCCCACCACGCCCACCTCCGAGCCCACCACCGTCACGGCCTCCGGCCTGTCCCTGCGCTACGGCGGCACCCACGCCCTCGACGGCGTGTCGCTGCGGCTGGCCCGGGGCGTCACCGGCCTGCTCGGACCCAACGGTGCGGGGAAGACCACCCTGTTGCGGGTGCTGGCCACCGCCGTGCCGCCCGACCGGGGCGAGTTCACCGTCCTGGGCCACGACCCGGCGACGGCGGCCGGCCGTCTGTCCCTGCGCCGCGGCCTCGGGTACCTGCCCCAGACCCCCGGCTTCCACCCGGACTTCACGGCCTTCGAGTTCGTCGACTACGTGGCCATCCTGAAGGAGCTCACCGACCGCGGCGCACGGCACCAGGAGGTCCGGCGCGTGCTGGAGGCGGTCGACCTGTCCGCCGTGCGCGGCAAGCGCATCAAGCGGCTGTCCGGCGGTATGCGGCAGCGCGTCGCCCTGGCCGCCGCGCTCGTCGGGAACCCCGGCTTCCTCGTCCTGGACGAGCCGACCGTCGGACTCGACCCCGAACAGCGCATGCGCTTCAGAGAGCTGATCGCCGAGGCCGGTGAGGGCCGCACGGTCCTGCTGTCCACCCATCAGACGGAGGACGTGGCCATGCTCTGCCACCGCGTCGTGGTCCTCGCCGACGGCCGTGTCCGCTTCGAAGGCACCCCCGCCGAGCTGACCGCCCGCGCGGACGGCCGGGTCTGGAGCAGTACCGAACGCGATCCGGAAGCCCTGGCCGGCTGGCGCACCGGAACCGGCACCTTCCGCAACATCGGCGACCCACCGGAAGGCGCAGACCTCCTCGAACCCACCCTGGAGGACGGCTATCTGCTCGCTCTCGACGGCGAGAACAGGACGGTGACCGCGTGAGCGCCACCATCACACCCGTCGACGCATCCGCCGCCGCGCTCCCCGACGCTCCCCGCCCTCCCCGCCGCACCGGCGCGGTCCTCGCCCTGGCCCGCTTCGAGGCCCGCGAGCTCTTCTCCCAGATCCCGGTGCTGTTCTTCTCCGTCCTCTACATCGGCCTCATCGCCCTGCGCATGACGCGCCAGGAGGGCATGGACGACTACCCCGTCCTCCACGTGGTGGACCGCAGTACCCAGACACCGCCGCTGCTGCTCGCCATCGCGCTGCTCGTCTGCAGCAACGCGGCCGTCCTGCGCTCCCGCAGACACGGCACGGTCCAGCAGTTCGACGTCCTGGCCATGGAGCCCTGGCGGCGCACCCTCGCCCACCTGCTCTCCGTCCTCCCGTACGCGGCGTTCACGGCGATCGTCGTCGGCGTCGAGTTCACCCGGGAGGCGCTGAAGCCCGGCGCGATCGGCCACGGCTCCGTGGGCGAACTGGCCGCGGGCCCGCTGACCGTCCTGCTGGCCGGGGTCACGGGCGTGCTGCTGGCGCGACTGCTGCCCTCGCCCTTCGTGCCCATGCTGTTCGTGGTGGCGGTGTACGTGGGCGGTGTCATGGCCTCGGCGGCCGGAGCGGACGACACCTGGGCCGTGTGGCTCTCGCCGATCGTCGTCTCCGACATCGCCGGCGGCGACCCGGTCCCCTCCGCCCTGATCGGCCGCCCGGCCGCCTGGCACGCGCTCTACCTGGCCGGACTGTGCGCCCTGCTGATGTGCGCGGCACTCCTGACGTCCGGCGGGCGCACCCGTGCCGTCAGGACGGCCACCGCCCTGGCCCTCGCCGCCACCGCGGCCGGCGTGGCAGGCCAGCTCCCGCGGGACACGGCGGCCCTCGAGGCGGCGCGGACGACGGCGTCCACGACGCCCCGGAAGGTCCAGTCGTGCACGACGTACGGCGGGTCGACGTACTGTTCCTTCCCCGAGTGGACCGGCGTGCGCGACGACTGGGCCCGCGTCGTCGACCGGGTCCGGTCGGCGGCGGGCGGCACCGCCGCACGCACCCCGCTGACGGTGCGGCAGCACATCGACACCAGCGGCGGTGTGGAGGTCGACACCTCGCTGACTCCCTCGACCACTCCGGCCGAGGTCACCGTCGGCACCCGCTGGGGCGGCAACCGCGTCCCCGAGTTCGCGGTCGGCGTCGCCTCGGTCCTGGTCGCCGGGTCGGAGGACGCGGCCCAGCAGATGTGCGGAGCGCGGGCGGTGACGGTCATGTGGCTGGTCCTGGGCACCGACCCCACCCCCCTGTCCACTTTCGGCGACGTGCGCCTCGACGACAGCATCACCGGCTCCGGAATAGTGCTGTCGCCCACCGACGGGATGTCTCTGACGGCGCAGCAGACGACCGTCGTGCGTGAGCTGGCGGCCCGCCCGCGGGCGGAGGTCTCCGCGCGGGTCAAGGCCCACTGGACGCAGCTGACGTCACCGGAGACGTCCACGGCCGAGGCGGCGAAGCTGCTGGGCGTCGCCGCACCGGAGGGAGCGGAATCGTGCGAGGAGTAGCGAGGACCAGGACGGTCTCCCGGGACGGGGCGCGGTGGACGATGCCCGCCCCCGCCCTCCTCCGGTCCCTTCTCCCCCTGGTCTGGCGGACGCTCCCCTGGCGGGCACTGGCCGTGGCGGGAGGACTGGGCCTGCTGCCGGCCGTGGTGGTGCGCTTGCGGGAGCGGGCGCCGGGCGAGGAGGTCGGGCTGGTTCTGCTGCGGCTCGTCGCGCTGAGCGGCGCGCTCGGGCTGGCCTTCCTGCTGGACGACCCCGCCCGCCGGACGACCTGGACGACCCCGCTCGGCCGGCCGCTCCGGGCCGGTCTGCGGCTGGCGCTCACCGCTCCCTTCGTGGCCCTGTGGTGGACGACCGCCCTGCTGCTCATACCCACGCCGACCCGCCCGCCCCTCGGCCACGCCACCGTGGAGGCCGCGGCGACGGCCGCCTCCGCACTGGCCCTCGCCACCGTCGCCGTCCGCTTCACGAGCGCGGCGGAGGTGGGCAGACGGACGGCGGTCCGCCTCGGGACCGCCGCGGCCCTGGTCGTGCTCGTCCCCGCACGGTGGGGGCTGTCGGCGATGCCGGGAGAGCCGTGGTGGGAGGCGACGCAGATGAGATGGGCGCTGCTGCTGGCAGGCGCCGTCGCGACGACGGCGGTCTGCACACCGGAACCCCTACGACGCCGGTCCCCACGCATCGGATAGCCCGGCTCGTTCCACGGTGGCCCTTCGGCGCCGGTGAGGGCGTTCCGGCCCGTCCGGGGACGCGCCCTCCGGGGGAGTCCGAGGACGAGGCCCGTTCAGGGCCGAAGCGGGGGGCTCAGGGCCTGGGAGGCCTGGGGGCGGCAGCCCTCAACCGGACGTTCCCTCACGTCTCGGTCCGGTACATCAGGTCCGTCTCGTGCGTGACGAATCCGAGCCGCTCGTACACCGACACCGCCGCCTTGTTGTCGGCATCGACGTACAGCATCGCCGTGGGCAGCCCCTGCGCGGCGAGGTGCCGCAGGCCGATGGTGGTGAGGGACCTGCCGAGGCCGCCTCCCTGGGCGCCGGGCGCGACGCCGAGGACGTACACCTCGCCCAGCTGCTCCTCGGCGTGGACCTTCGTCCAGTGGAAGCCGACGAGTTCGGTGCCGCGGAAGGCGAGGAAGAAGCCGGCGGGGTCGAACCAGGGCTCGGTCTTGCGGTCGTCGAGGTCGCGCTGGGTGAGCGAGCCCTGTTCGGGGTGGTGGGCGAAGGCGGCGCTGTTGACGGCGAGCCAGGCGCCGTCGTCCTGCCCGGGGACGAAGGCGCGGACGGTCACGCCGTCGGGCAGCACCGGCTCGGCCAGTTCGAGGTCGGTCAAGGACCGGCGCATCTGGCGCAGTTCGCGGAACAGCGTCAGCCCCAGCACCTGCGCCAGGTGCCGCGCGGCGGAGTGGCCGCCGTGGGCCCACACCCGCAGCCGCTTGCCGGAGGCGGCGAGCAGGGCCGAGCCGAGTGCCCGCCCGTGCCCGTGCCCGCGGTGGGCGGGGTGGACGACGAGTTCGGCGGCCGGGGCCTCGACGGGGTCGGTGTCCTCCAACTGGGCGTAGCCGACGAGGTCGTCGCCCACGAAGAGCAGCAGATGGCCGACGCCTTCCCGGGCGCCACCGCGCAGCTGCAGCCGGCCCTGTTCGGACACCGCCTGCTGACCGTCGCTGTGAGCGGCGTCCGCGAGCAGGGCGAGGACGGCCTCGGTCTGCTCGGGGGAGAGCGCGGAGTGGGTCTCGATGGATCGGGAGCCGTGGATCCGTGCGGTGTCGTCGCTGGTCATGCGTACGAGGGTAAGGGGCGGACCCCGCAAAGTGGCGGCACGGGAGGGAGGGGAACGGGAAGCCAAAGCGTGCGACGGGCGAAGGGCAAAGGGAAACCAGGATGTAACCGTGAACCCCCTGTCGCGCTACGCGCGTTGACTCTAGGCTGCGGCCGGACGTGGCCACGCGTCCCACACGCCGGGCCACTCATCCCGACCGCCTCTCAGGGCCGCCCGGCCCGGAGGACGCCGACACCACAGGGGGGCGCATGCCAGCCACTTCCCAGTCGTATCCGACCCGCAGACGCCGTGGTCACGGTCTGCTCGCGGCGGCCGCCGGCCTGGCCACCGTCGGCGCCCTGGTCGCCGCGCTCCCCGCGGACGCGCACGACGGCAAGCACGGCAAGCCGCTGCCCAGCCGCTACCAGGACGTGCAGCTGCTGTCCTTCAACGATCTGCACGGCAACCTGGAGCCGCCGTCCGGCTCGTCCGGCCGGGTCACGGAGACCCAGGCCGACGGCACGACGAAGACGATCGACGCGGGCGGTGTGGAGTACCTCGCCACGCATCTGCGCCAGGCCCGGCAGGGCAACGCGTACTCGATCACCGCGGCCGGCGGCGACATGGTCGGCGCCTCCCCGCTGGTCTCGGGCCTCTTCCACGACGAGCCCACCATCGAGGCGCTGAACAAGCTGGACCTGGACGTCACCTCCGTCGGCAACCACGAGTTCGACGAGGGCGCCACGGAACTGGCCCGCCTCCAGAACGGCGGCTGCCACCCGACGGACGGCTGCTACACGGACGAGACGTTCGAGGGCGCCGACTTCCCCTACCTCGCGGCGAACGTGCTGGACGAGAAGACCGGCAAGCCGATCCTGAAGCCGTACTGGGTGTGGAAGAAGAAGGACGTCAAGATCGGCTTCATCGGCGTCACGCTGGAGGACACCCCCGGCATCGTCTCCGCGGAGGGCGTCAAGGGCCTGAAGTTCCAGGACGAGGTCGAGACGATCAACAAGTACGCCAAGGTGCTCCAGCGCCAGGGCGTGAAGTCGATCGTCGCGCTGATCCACGAGGGCGGCCAGCCCGCCTCCGCCTCGTACAACTACGACTGCGACTCACCGGGCGCCGGTGACGGCATCTCCGGCCCGATCGTGGACATCGCGAAGAACATCACGCCGCAGGTGGACGCGCTGGTGACGGGTCACACCCACGCCGCGTACGCGTGCACGATCGACGACCCGTCGGGCACGCCGCGCACGGTGACCTCGGCCGCGTCGTTCGGCCGGCTCTACACCGACACCACGCTGACGTACGACCGCTTCACCGGGGACATCGCCCGCACGGCGGTGAAGTCGGCGAACCACGTGGTCACCCGGACCGTGGCCAAGGCGCCGGACATGACCGAGCTGATCGGCGAGTGGAACACCCTCGCCGCCCCCATCGGCAACCGCGCCATCGGCTACATATCCGGTGACGTGCCGAACACGGGCACCGAGTCCCCCATGGGGGATCTGATCGCCGACGCGCAGCTCTGGTACGGCAGGGAGCTCGACGCGGAGACGGACCTGGCGCTGATGAACCCGGGCGGTGTCCGGGCCGGCCTCACCTACGCGGCCAAGGCCACCGAGGGCGACGGGGTGGTGACGTACGCCGAGGGATTCACCGTGCAGCCGTTCTCCAACACCGTGAACCTCCAGGACTTCACCGGCGCCCAGTTGATCCAGGTGCTCCAGGAGCAGGTGAGCGGGACGAACGCGGCCGCGCCGAAGATCCTCCAGCCGTCCGCCAACCTGACGTACACGCTGGACCTGACGAAGACCGGCGCCGACCGGGTCGTCACCGACTCCGTCCGGCTGAACGGTGCGGCCGTCGACCCGGCCGCCACCTACCGCGTCGCGACGAACAGCTTCCTCGCGGGCGGCGGCGACGGCTTCACCACCCTGGGCCAGGGCACGAACGACCTGGTGGGTGCGGACGACCTGACCGCCCTGGAGCAGTACCTGACGGCCAACTCCTCGGCCTCGGCGCCGATCGCTCCCCCGGCGGCGAACCGGATCACGATCGTGCAGTAGATCCCACGGCCCCACGGCTCCACCGCTCCACGGCTCCACGGCTCCACGGCCCGCAGGGGCCCGGCCCGTACGCGACACGCGTACGGACCGGGCCCCTTTCGCGTTTTATCAATTCTGTGTAAGGGCGGGTTTGGTTCCCCGGGGCGCCTGAAAACTGTCTCAGCCGCAATTCATCGAGGTCTCAGCGGAATTGGCTTTTTTCGGCTTCGGCGTCCCGTAGTGTTTTCCATGTCGAAAGCGAACGACGCGAAAGCGAAGTCGCGAACACAGGACAAGGAGACAGACCATGAGCTTCCACAAGATCACCCCGGTCAAGAAGACCCGCACGACCGCTGCCCAGGCCGCGAAGCCCGCGCCCAAGAAGAAGGTCGTCAAGAAGGTCGCCGCCAAGCGCCCGGTCGGTAGCCATAAGTAGCACTTGGCTTGAGCAAAGCTAATCACAGCTAATCATCAGCGAAAGGGCACTCTCATGAGCTTCCACAAGATCACCCCCGTCAAGAAGACCCGCAAGGCCGCCGCCGCCCCGAAGCCGGCCGCCAAGAAGAAGGCCGCCCAGAAGACCGCGGCCAAGCGCCCCGTCGGCGGCCGTAAGTAAACGCCGCTTAAGCACAGCAATTCACAACTGATCACCGAGAGAGGGACACGTCCATGAGCTTCCACAAGATCACCCCGGTCAAGAAGACCCGCAAGACGGCCGCCGCCCCGAAGCCGGCCGCCAAGAAGAAGGCCGTCAAGAAGGCCGCCAAGCGCCCGGTCGGCAACAAGGGCTGACGCGGTGTCCGAGGCGGGGCCGACGGTGCGGGCGAACCAGCCCGCACCGGGCCCCGCCTCCGCCGTGTCCGCGGCCGTGTCCGCCGTGTCTGCGGCCGTGTCCACCGTGTCCGCGCTCGAACGAGGGAGTCGCTGAGATGAGAGAGGCCCGGGAGGCCTTCCGCCGCTTCTGGCCGCTGACCCGCGGCGACCGCAAGTGGATGCTGGTGATCATCGCGTGCGTGGTGGTCTCCGCGCTCGCCGAGACGGCGTCCATCCTGCTGTTCGCCGAACTGACCGACAACGCCCTGGAGGCGGGGTCGCTCTCCGCGTTCTGGGGACCGGCCGGCGCCTGGCTGGGCGTCGCCGTGCTCGGCGCGCTCGTCGGCTACCTCGGCAACTCGCTCGCGACCTGGACGGCGGAGAGATTCGTGCTCCGCCTGCGTGCGGGAGTCTTCGGCCACGTCCAGGACCTGCCGCCCCACTTCTTCCAGCGGCACCGCCAGGGCGACCTGGTGGAACGCCTCACCGGTGACGTCGAGGCCATCGAGCAGATGGTCGTCTCGGGTGTCGTCGGCACGGTCTCCGCCGCCTTCTCCGCCGTGTTCTACGCCGCGGCCGCCCTCTACCTCCGCTGGGACCTGGCCCTGGCCACCTTCGTCCTCGCGCCCCTCTTCCTCCTCGCCGCCCGCCGCTTCTCCGGCCGCATCAAGCAGGCCTCGCAGGACGAGCGGGTCGCGGACGGCGCGATCACCTCGGTGGTGGAGGAGTCCCTCGGCAACATCGTCCTCACCCAGGCGTACAACCGGCGCCGGGACGAGGAACGGCGCCTCGACAAGGAGGCCCGCGCGTGGATGCGGGCGAGCGTGCGCGGGGCGCGGCTGAGCGAGATGTACGAGCAGTTCGTGGAGGTCGTCGAGACGCTGTGCGTGCTGGCGGTGATCGGCCTGGGCGTCTGGGAGATCTCCGCGGACCGTATGTCACTGGGCGACCTGCTCGCCTTCGCCGCCTTCATCGGCTACCTGTACCCGCCCGTCCGCGACCTCGGCCAGCTGGGCCTGACGGTCACCGCGGCCACGGCCGGCGCGGAACGCATCGGCGAACTCCTGGAGGCCGAGCCGGCCGTACGGGACCCCGAGAACCCGGTCGCCCCCTGGCCGGTACGCGGCTGGGTCGCCTTCCACGACGTCACCTTCCGCTACCCCGGAGCGGCGAAGGACTCCACGCGCGGCCTGACCTTCACCGCGGGGCCGGGCGAACTGCTCCTCGTCACCGGCCCGAGCGGCGCCGGCAAGTCGACCCTCGCCAAGCTCCTGACCCGTTTCTACGACCCCGGCACCGGCGTCATCTGCCTGGACGGCGTCCCGCTGACGGACGTCCCGCTGGAGTTCCTCCGGGAGAACGTCGCCCTGCTCCCGCAGCAGACCCTCGTCCTCAACGGCACGATCCGCGAGAACATCGGGTGCGGCCGGCCGGGCGCCACGGACCGGGAGATCGAACGGGCGGCGCGGTCGGCGGCGGCGCACGACTTCATCGCCGCGCTCCCCGAGGGCTACGACACCCTCATCGCCCCCGGTACCGCCGCCCTCTCCGGCGGCCAGCTCCAGCGCATCGCCATCGCCCGCGCGATGCTCCGCGAGGCCCCCGTCCTCGTCCTCGACGAACCGACCGCCGGCCTCGACTCGGTCGCCGCCCGCCAGGTCGTCCAGCCCCTGCGCCGTCTGATGTCCGGCCGTACGACGATCATGATCACCCATGACCTCAGCCTCGCGCCGGACGCCGACCGCGTGCTCGTCGTCGACGACGGCCGCCTGCTGGACGCCGGCACGCACGACGAGCTGATGGCGCGGTGCCCCGCCTACGCGCGGCTGGCCACCCCCTGGCCCACGGCGCCGACGCCGGGCGGCACCCTCTCCGACGACACCCTGATGCTGCGCAGATGAGCGGGGAGGCTCGTCGACGGCCCCGTCGACGGCCCCGTCGACGGCCCCACGGCCCCACTGACGGCTCTTCGGCCGGACCGACACGGTCCGGCCGAAGGCGTGCCGGGACACCCGCCGGGGACACTCACCGGGACACTCACCGGGACACCTGCCAGGGCACCCGCCGGGGACACCCGCCGGGACACCCGTCGCGACACCCGCCCGCGTCCCGGCCCCCGGTCAGGACGCGGTGGGCGTCCAGCCCGCCAGCCAGTCCGCGACCTCCTGGTCGGCGGCCTGGGCGTCGGTCAGCTGGGGCCGGTCGCTGCTCGCGCTGCCCGCGCCGGCGCCGGTGTTCTTGTACTCGGCGAACCGGTCGTCCTTCCAGGAGAAGCCGCTCATGTCGGTCCACGGCGTGGACTTGATCGCGGCGCTGAGGCTGGTGTTGCGGACGGTGGTCTGCGGGTCGAGGGTCGTGTCGCCGCCCGCGTGCCAGGGCCGGCCCAGATAGAAGCTGCTGCTGGAGACGTCCCCGTTGACCGTGGAGCTGTTGATGAGGAAGCCCTTGCGGTCTGCGGCCGTGCTGGGTGCGGTGATGTACCCGGCGGAGGAGCCGTCCCAGCGCTTGCGGAGCGTGATGATCGACTTGTCGATCACGGCCGTGGCGCGGCCGAAGATGAAGTCGACGTTGCCGAGGACGTAGGAGTTGGTCACGTAGACCCGGCCGATCTTGTCCTTGGCGGCCGAGTCCAGGAGCAGGGTGTCCTGGTCACCGGTGATGATGAGGCTGTCCAGGAAAATCTTGTCGGCGGCGGTGCGCAGGGCGACCGCCTGGTGTCCGGAGAGGGACTGGTTGGCGCCCTCGTCGAAGTCGTTGGTGATCGACAGGTTGCGGGCCTGGAACTCGTCGGCCTCGACGGCGACGGTGGCGCTGCCCGAGGTGCCGTACGTGCCCGAACCGTCGGGCTTCTGCGTGCCGGCCGCGTTGTTGTAGACGATCACCGTGTCCTTACGGCTGGAACCGCTGCCCTGGATGGTGACGTACGGCTTGTTCGAGGGCACCTTGACCGTCTCGCGGTACGTGCCCGGCGCGACGGAGATGACGACCCGCGAGGTGTTGTTCGCGGGTACGGCGTCCACCGCGGCCTGCACGGTCGTGTACTGGCCGCTGCCGTCCTTGGCGACGGTCAGCGTCGTCGCGGCGGCGGCCAGGGTGGAGGCGCCCACGGTGGAGGCGGACGTCGTGCCGATCGAACCGGTCGGGCCCGCCCCGGCCTTCACCACGGACGGCACGGTGGAGGCGGAGTCCAGCGTGTACGCGTAGTAGGACGTCGCGTCGAAGGCCGTGCCGCCGGACTCGTTGCGACCCGAGGTGCCGGAGAAGACGTTGCCCTTCTGCACGAGCGAGGCGGTGCTGTCCTTGATGACCGGGTTGTTGAAGCCCTGGAAGTAGCTGTTCTCCAGGAGCATCTTGGTGCCGCCGCGCGCGTAGTTGCCGTACGACGACGTGATGCTCGTCCCGGAGACGTCCTCCAGGTAGTTGTTGTAGAGGTGCGCGTGGGCGCAGTTGTCGACGGACGGGTTGCGCTGCTCGGTCTCGCGGATCCAGTTGTGGTGCAGCGTGATGTCGGTGGTGACGTTGTCGGTCCAGCCGATGCCGAGCGCCTTGTTGTCGTTGCTCAGCTCGTTCCAGGAGATGGTGACGTTCGTGCTGTCCTTGCGGACGTCGATCAGGCCGTCGGCCATGGTCCGGATGTCGTTGTGGTCGATCCAGACGTGGTGGGCGCCGTCCATCTGGATGCCGTCGTAGTCGTGGTCCTTGTCGTTCCAGGTGCCCTGGTACGTGTCCCGGATGGTGAGGTTCCGGATGATCACGTTGTGGACGCCGGTGCCGAGGAAGAAGCCGCCCCCGACGATCTGCCCGGACGTCCCCGAGCCCACGATGGTCTTGTCGGAGGCGACCTTGATCTCCCTGCCCACCGTGTCCAGGGTGATGGCGGCGGCGACGACGATGACGTACGGTTCGGCCGCCGTCGCGTACTTCTCCAGATCGGCGAGGGTCCGGACGGTCACGGTCGCGCCGTCCCGCCCGCCGTACGTCCCGTTCTGCCCGAGCGCGTCGACGGAGGCGAACCCGTCGGCGGTGGCGGTCGCCCAGGCGGGCGCGGCGGCGGTGGCGGCGGACGCGGTCTGCGGGGCGCCGAGTCCGGACACCGTGCCGTACGCCAGCGCGCAGGCCGCGGTCAGGGCCAGCGGTACACCGGCCGTGAGAGCCTGCCTGCGCCGGCGGTGGCGGGGCTTGCCGGGGTCTGTGACGCGGGGTGCGTTCATGCGGCTCTTCCGTTCCGTGTGGGGGATGGGGACCGCTGATGGGTCGCCACACGGAACGGAAAGGTTGCCGGGGACGGGGAGCGAGAAGGGCGGAGGGTCAGACGGCCGGGGTCTCCGGCGGCGGGGTCGGCGCCCCCGGCAGCCGTACGGTGGCCACCGTGCCGCCGCTCTCCGCGCGGGCCAGGGTCACCGCGCCGCCCGCCTGCTGGACGGTGCGGGCGACGATCGACAGGCCCAGCCCCGATCCCGGCAGGGCACGGGCGCTCGGGGAGCGCCAGAACCGGTCGAAGACGTGCGGGAGTTCGTCCTCGGGAATGCCGGGGCCGTGGTCCCGCACGGTCAGGACACCCTCGCTGAGCCGCACCTCGACCGTGCCGCCCTCGGGGCTGAACTTCACCGCGTTGTCCAGGATGTTGACCACCGCGCGCTCCAGCGCCGCCGGCTCCGCCCGGGTGTACCAGGGTTCGAGCGTGGCCGTGATGGACAGCTCGGGCCCGCGCAGCCGCGCCCGGCGCAGGGCGGCCTCCACGGTGTCCTCCAGCGAGACCACCTGGACGCGCTCACCGCGCTGGCCCTCGGAGCGGGACAGTTCCTGGAGGTCGCCGATGAGCGACGCCAGTTCCGTCATCTGCGCCTTCACCGACGCGAGCAGCGCCTTGCGGTCCGCGGCGGGGATCGGCCGGCCGGTCTCCTCGCTGCGGGTGAGCAGTTCGATGTTCGTGCGCAGGGAGGTCAGGGGGGTGCGCAGTTCGTGCCCGGCGTCCGCGATGAGCTGCTGTTGCAGCTCGCGGGAGTTGGCCAGGGAGGAGGTCATCGAGTTGAAGGACCGGGAGAGCCGGGCCACCTCGTCGTCGCTGTCGTCCTCCACCGGGATGCGGACGCCCAGGTCCTCGGTCCGCGCCACGTGCTCGACGGCCTCGGTGAGCTTGTCGACGGGACGCAGACCGGCCCGCGCGACGGCGAGACCGGCGGCACCGGCGCCGACGACTCCGATGCCGGAGACGAGGAGGAGGATGAGGGCGAGGTCGTTGAGGGTGGACTGGGTGCCCTTGAGGGAGACGGCGACCGTGAGGGCGGCGTAGGAGTGGGCGCCCGTGCTGGTGTTCTCCAGCGGCAGGGGCATGGTGAGCACGCGTACCGGGTTGCCGTCCTCGTCGGTGCCGTTGCGGATGACGCCCTCACCGGAGCTGGCGTTCTCGATCACGTTCTTGTCGGCCTGGGTGACCTTGACCAGGCCCAGGGAGTCGTCGATGACGCAGGCGGTCCCGTCCGCCGTGACCACCTGGGAGTAGAGGTTGTTGCGGAAGGGGGCGTCGTCCTGCGGCGGAGTCTGCGTGCAGTTGTTGACCGCGGCCGTGACCTGGGCGAGCTGCTCGGGCCCCTTCATCCTCGCCTGCCGCAGGTCGTCGTCGACCTGCTCGTACAACTTCCCCTGCACGATGAACCAGCACGTCACCGACACCGCCGCCACCGCGAACGCGACCGCCGCCGCGACCAGCATCGACAGCCGCGCCCGGATCGGCAGTGTCCGGAACCGGCGGACGAACCCGTTCACTCCGCCCCGCCCTGGCGCAGCACGTACCCGACGCCCCGCACGGTGTGCACGAGCCGCGGCTCGCCGCCCGCCTCGGTCTTGCGGCGCAGGTACATCACGTACACGTCGAGGGAGTTGGACGACGGCTCGAAGTCGAAGCCCCAGACCGCCTTGAGGATCTGCTCCCGGGTGAGGACCTGGCGCGGGTGCGCCATGAACATCTCCAGGAGGGTGAACTCCGTGCGGGTCAGCTCCACGGGCCGCGCCCCCCGAGTGACCTCGCGCGTGGCGAGGTCCATGCGCAGGTCGCCGAAGGAGAGCGCCTCGTCATCGTGGACGTCCTCCGTCTGCGCCGAAGCGTAGGAGCTGCGGCGCAGCAGGGCGCGGACGCGGGCGAAGAGCTCGTCGAGCTCGAAGGGCTTGACCAGGTAGTCGTCGGCGCCCGCGTCGAGGCCGGTGACCCGGTCGCCGACCGTGTCGCGGGCGGTGAGCATGAGGATCGGGGTGGTGTCGCCGGCGCCGCGGATGCGGCGGGCGGCGGTCAGACCGTCCATGCGGGGCATCTGGATGTCGAGGATCACCAGGTCGGGGCGGTAGACCGTGGCCTTCTCCAGGGCGTCCGCGCCGTCGACGGCGACCTCCGTGTCGTAGCCCTCGAAGGCCAGGCTGCGCTGGAGGGCTTCGCGCACGGCCGGCTCGTCGTCGACGATCAGGATGCGCTGGGGGTCACGGTCGCCTTCGGCGGGGCTCATGGGCGTGGCTTCCTCGGTGCGGTGGGGCGTCGGGGCTGAACGAACTCATTCAGCCTAAAGGTGCTCAGGCGCGGGCGGTCCTGCGGCGGTGGGCCGTGGTCCGCCGCCCCGCGGTGGTCCCGGCGGCGGCCGACGCCACCTCGGGGGCCCGCGGGGCCCGCCGCACGGGCGGGTGCAGCTCGTACGCCACGCCGAGGGCCAGAGCGAGGTCGGCCGGGCCGACGCCGGTCACCGTGTGCGGAACCTGCTTGATCATGACGTGCTCCCTGGGCGTGGGACGGACGGGTCAGCTGTTGCTGTCGGAGCCGCCGGCCCGCAGCGTGGCCAGGTCGGACTTGACGGTGTTGATCGGGATGGCGAAGCCGAGGCCCACGCTGCCGGCCTCGGAGGAGGAGGTGGCGTCGGCGGCGGAGTACATCGCGGAGTTGATGCCGATGATGTTGCCGCTCGCGTCGATCAGGGCGCCGCCGGAGTTGCCGGGGTTGAGGGAGGCGTCCGTCTGGATCGCCTTGTAGGTCGTGGTCGACGAGCCGGTCTCGCCGTTGAACTGCTGTCCGCCGAACTCGAACGGCCAGCCACCGCCCTGCTGCTGTTGCTGCTGTCCCTGGCTCTCGTCGGTCGAGACGGTGACGTCACGGTCGAGGGCGGAGACGATCCCGCTGGTGACGGTGCCGGTGAGGCCCTCGGGGGAGCCGATCGCGACGACCGTGTCACCGACCTGGACGCCGTCGGAGTCGCCGAGGGTCGCCGCCTTCAGGCCGGAGGCGTTCTCCAGCTTGATCAGGGCGAGGTCCTTGGCGCTGTCGGTGCCGACGACCTGCGCGGTGTACTCCTTGCCGTCGCTGGTCTTCACCTTGATGGAGGAGGCGCCGGAGATCACGTGGTTGTTGGTGACGATCTCGCCGTCGCTGGTGATGATCACGCCGGAGCCGGTGGAGGTGCCGCTGCTGAGGGTGGCGTTGACCTCGACGACGCTCGGGCTGACCGCCGCGGCGATCGAGGCCACGTCACCCGTCCTGCTGGAGGGGACGACGCTGGTGGTCGTGGACGAGGAGACCACGTCGTTCTTGCCGGTCAGCTCCTGGATGCCGTAGGCGGTGCCGCCGCCGATGGCCGCGGCGACGATCGCCACGGCGGCGAGCAGGGCGATCGGGCCCCGGTTGCGCTTCTTCCGGGCGGGGGGCTCGGCGACCGGGGGGACGGCGGGCGCGGCGGGGGCGGGGTGGGTGAGGAGAGCGGTGCCGCCGCTGTCGGCGCCCGGCGCGGGCTGGTGGGCCGGCGGGGGCGGCCACTCCGGGTCGACGGGGGCGGAGGCGTGCAGCTGGGCGCCCTGGTAGGGGGTCTGGTACGCGGTCTCGTACTCGCCGTCGCGGCGGATGCTCTCGGTCATGACAATGAGCTTGTCGCCTGACGATGAGAGCTCCCTGAGCGCTCCCTGAGAAGCCCGGCAGAAGCTCCTTCGCCCGATATAAAGGGGCCGTGGGAAGGGGCGCCGCGCTTCTCAGAAAGCCCTCATGTCACAAAGCCCTCATGTCACAAAGCCCTCATGAGACAGCTCCCGTGCGGAGCGAGGCGTCAGGAGCAGCCGCAGGACCGCCGCACCACCAGCCGCGACGGGAACACCTTCAGCCGCTCGCGGCGTGATCCCGCGACCCGCAGCCCGTCGTCGAGGACGAGGTCCACCGCGGCGCGGGCCATCGCCGAGCGGTCCGAGGCGACGGTGGTCAGGGGCGGATCGGCGAGCGCCGCCTCCTTGATGTCGTCGAAGCCGGCCACGCCCAGCTCGCCGGGGACGTCGATGCGCAGCTCGCGGGCGGCCCGCAGCACGCCGAGGGCCTGGTCGTCGGTGGAGCAGAAGACCGCGGGCGGCCGGTCCGGCCCCGACAGCAGCTCCAGGGCGATCCGGTAGGCGTCGTAGCGGTTGTACGGCGCCTCGAAGAGCCGGCCCTCGGTGCCGATGCCGGCCTCGTCCATGGCCCGGCGCCAGCCCTCGACGTGGTCGGAGACGGGGTCGCCGACGGAGGGCGTCTCGGCGGTGCCGCCCATGCAGGCGACGTACTCGTAGCCGTGCTCCAGCAGATGCCGTACGGCGAGCTGGGCGCCGCCCAGGTCGTCGGTGACGACGGCGACGTCATCGATGGCCTCGGGTCGCTCGTGCAGCAGGACGACCCGGGCGTCCCAGGCGTCGATCTCGGCGGCCGCCAGGTCGTTGAGCGCGTGGCTGACGAGGATCAGCCCGGAGACGCGCATCCCGAGGAAGGCGCGCAGATAGTGGACCTCGCGTTCGGCGACGTAGTCGGTGTTGCCGACGAGGACCATCTTCCCGCGCTCGGAGGCGGCCTGCTCGACCGCGTGCGCCATCTCCCCGAAGAAGGGCTGGCGGGCGTCGGGGATGATCAGGCCTATGAGGTCCGTGCGCCGGGAGGCCATCGCCTGCGCGACCCGGTCGGGCCGGTACCCCAGCTCCTTGATGGCGGCGAGGACACGCTCGCGCGTGGCCGGGGCGACCGGCCGGGGTCCGTTGTTGATGACATAGCTGACGACGGCAGTGGACGTCCCCGCCAGCCGCGCCACGTCATCCCTGGTTACCTTGGCCACGCGCGGAGTCTACGCGGATGGACCTGTCACGGGCAGGGCGTGGAGCACCCTCCCGTCGCCGGAGCCCGCCCCGGCCCGAGGGAGCGGTGCCCGGCCCGGGCGGCGTCACGCCTCCGCCGCGACCTCTTCCGCGCCCACGGAGACCGCGTTGTCCGCATCGTCCGCCTTTGACCGGTCCGCCTTGCCCTTGGCGTCCTCGGCGGTACGGTCGATCTTTTCGGGGGTAACGAATCGATAACCGACGTTCCGGACGGTTCCGATCAGCGACTCGTGCTCGGGGCCGAGCTTGGCGCGCAGGCGCCGTACGTGGACGTCGACCGTCCGGGTGCCGCCGAAGTAGTCGTAGCCCCAGACCTCCTGGAGCAGCTGCGCGCGCGTGAAGACGCGGCCCGGGTGCTGCGCGAGGTACTTCAGGAGCTCGAACTCCTTGAAGGTGAGGTCGAGGACGCGGCCCTTGAGCTTCGCGGAGTAGGTGGCCTCGTCGACGGAGAGGTCGCCGTTGCGGATCTCCATGGGGGAGTCGTCGTTGACGATCTGCTGGCGGCCCATGGCCAGCCGCAGCCGTGCCTCGACCTCCGCCGGGCCGGCGGTGTCGAGCAGCACGTCGTCGATGCCCCAGTCGGCGGTGACGGCGGCGAGACCGCCCTCGGTCACCACGAGGACGAGCGGACAGCCGGGTCCGGTGGAGCGCAGCAGCTGACACAGGCTGCGCACCTGCGGCAGGTCACGGCGCCCGTCGATCAGGATGACGTCGGCACCCGGGGTGTCGACGAGGGCGGGGCCCTCCGCCGGAGCCACCCGCACGTTGTGCAGCAGAAGGCCGAGTGCGGGGAGCACCTCCGTCGACGGCTGGAGGGCGTTGGTCAGGAGCAGCAGAGAACTCATACGTCTGGTTCCTCCTCGGTCCCTGCGAGGACGTGTGCGGTGCGGCACTGCTCTGCGATCCCGGGGCCCCGTACACCTGCGGTTTCCCGCTTCGTATACAACGCTTCCGAAAGCACAAAAGGACCCGGGGGCTACGCTGCCCGAGTCCTCTGCCCAGCAGAATAGCCCACATGAGCAACAGCCGGGCAGGTCATGTGGCGCGTTCCACCGCTCGTCCGCACTCCGAGACGAGCAGACGCGCACCATTGCGGACGTTTCTGCACACGGCCGACGGCCTGTCCGTCGATTCCGTATACGATCCGGGCGCCGTCGTATACGACGCCTCCACGCCACCCTCCGGTCACCCCGTGTTCGTCGTGGCCCACGGCTTCACCGGTGACGTGGACCGTCCGCACGTGCGCCGGATCGCCTCGGTCCTCCGCCGCCACGGGGCTGTCGTCACCTTCTCCTTCCGGGGCCACGGCCGCTCCGGCGGACGCTCCACGGTGGGCGACCGCGAGGTCCTGGACCTGGCGGCCGCCGTGGAGTGGGCGCGTTCGCTCGGGCACGCGCGCGTGGTGACCGTCGGCTTCTCCATGGGCGGCTCGGTGGTGCTGCGGCACGCGGCACTGCACCCGGGCACGGTCGACGCGGTGGTGTCGGTCAGCGCGCCCGCCCGCTGGTACTACCGGGGCACGGCCCCGATGCGCCGCCTGCACTGGCTGGTCACCCGCCCCGAGGGCCGCCTGGTCGGCCGCTACGGCTTCCGTACCCGCATCCACCACCGGGACTGGGACCCCGTACCGCTGTCCCCGACGGAGGCCGTCCCGCGGATCGCGCCCACACCGCTGCTGATCGTCCACGGCGACCGGGACGGCTACTTCCCGGTCGACCACCCGCGGATGCTGGCCGAGGCCGCCGGTGAACACGGCGAACTCTGGCTGGAGCCCGGAATGGGCCACGCCGAGCACGCCGCCGGCGACGGCCTGCTGGCCCGCATCGGGGAGTGGGCGGTCTCCCGGGCGGGCTAGCCTGACCCTGTTGACCGTCGATGGACTGACTGAGGAACGAGATGGCAAAGGGCACGGTGCGCTACTGGGCGGCCGCCAAGGCCGCGGCGGGAGTCGCCGAGGAGCCGTACGACGCGGCCACGCTCGCCGAGGCGCTCGAGGCCGCCCGCGGGCGGCACCCCGGTGAACTCGTGCGGGTGCTGCTGCGGTGCTCGTTCCTCGTCGACGGCGACCCCGTGGGCACCCGCGCACATGAGACGGTACGGCTGGCCGACGGCGGCACGGTCGAGGTGCTCCCGCCGTTCGCAGGAGGGTGACGATGACCGACCAGCCGTACGGGCAGGGGTACGAGGGCTACGACCCCTACCAGCCACAGCATCAGCAGCAGCCGGTGCCGCAGTCGCAGCCGCAGCATCCGCAGGCGTGGCCCGGACAGCACCGGCCCGGGTACGAGGACCCGCAGGACCGGCTCCAGCACACGCAGCAGTGGCAGGGCCAGACCTGGGAGACCGGCCTGCAATCGCCGGTCCCCGCCGTGGACGCGGCCGAGACGGCGTACCTGCCGCCGCAGACCGGCGACGCCCCGTCGTACGGCGGCCCGCAGAGCCCGTCCCCGGCCGGCCCGGCCGCGGCGCCGGCACCGTCCCCGGCCTGGCAGCAGCAGACACCGTACGGACAGCAGACACCGCCTCTCGGGCAGCCGCAGCCGCATGGACAGCAGCAGGCGCCGGACGGACGTCAGCAGCACTCGTACGGCGGGCGGCAGGACTCGTACGGCGGGCAGCAGGCGTCGTACGGCGGGCAGCAGGGCTCCTACGGCGGGCAGCAGGCGTCGTACGGCGGGCAGCAGACCTCCTACGGGCGGCCGCAGGCGTCCTACACGCCCCCGGCCGCCGAACCCACCGCCCCGGCTCCCGCGCCTGCCGCCTCCGCCTCCGCGCACGCCCCCTCAGCGGCCCCCGCTCCCACCCCCGAGCCCCGGCCGGAACAGGAGGGTGAGCGCTCCGACCGCTCCTCCTACGGTCCCGCCACCCTCGCCGGCAACGCCCGCGTCACCGACGCCCAGCGGGCCCGCCTGGAGGGCCGCTCGCCGATCATCGAGCCCGGTATGCAGCCGGCCGCGCTCACCGCGCTCCTCGGCCTGCTGCTGTCCGGTACGGCGGCCGTCGGCACGTACGCGTTGCTCGTCCCGCTGGTCGCCCTCCAGGCCGTGACGGCGGCGGGCTGGTTCCGGCTGAACGGCATGTGGCCGGCCCGGCAGGGCATCGCCCTGGCCTTCCTGGGCGCGCTGGTCGCCGACGTGGCGCTCCTCGTCGCGGGCCGCGCCCACGCGCCCGCCGCCATCCTCGGCACGCTCGGCGTCTGGGCCCTGCTCTGCCTGGTCCTCCAGCTCCGCTCGCACGCGGACCCCGACGAGCGGATGTACGGCCTGATGGCGACGGTCGCCTCGGCCGCGCTCGCCATCATGGCCACCGGCCACCTGGGGGCCGACCCGGATGCGGTGACGGTCGGTGCCGCCGCGGTCGCGGTCGCCGTCCTGGCCCGTGCGCTGCCTCTGCCGACCCCGGCGTCGGTGGTCGTCTCGCTGCTCGCCGCCGCGGGCGCGGGCGTCGCCGTGGGCGGGCTGACGGATCTGGGCGCGCGGGGCGCGTTCCTCGGCGCGGGAGCGGCGGTGTGCGCCCTGATCGGCCACCGGGCCGCGAGCTACGACTACCCGTCGCGCTTCGTCCACTTCACGGCGGGTGTGGCACTGCCGCTGGCGGCCGCGGCACCGGCCGTCTACGTCCTCGGCCGGGCCCTGGGCTGAGCGGTCGGCGGCGGCGGGCCGGGGCGCGCCGCCGCCGACCGCCGCCCCCCGCGTCGTCTGTCACAGGTGATCGACAATCCGGTGGCGCCCCTTCCGCGCGGGGTTACCGTGACTCGTCCATGAACTGACTGTCAGACCGTCCGGGTGGGGGAACGACCGCAATGCGCGCGCTTCGAATACTGCTGGTCCTCGTGGTGGTCCTCGGCGGCCTCTTCGTGCTCGCCGACCGCCTCGCCGTGAACTTCGCGGAGGGCGAGGTCGCGGACCGGCTGAAGACGAGCGAGAACCTCGCGGCCACCCCGGACGTGTCCATCAACGGCTTCCCCTTCCTCACCCAGGTCGTCGGCGGTGAGCTGGACGACGTGGAGGTCGGCATCCCGACCTACGAGGCGGCGGGCACCGAGGGCGGCACGATCCGCATCGACGACCTCGAGGCGCACATGAAGGGCGTCGAGTTCTCCGGCGACTACAGCTCCGCCACCGCGGCCACCGCCACCGGTACGGCCTCCCTCACCTACACCGAGCTGCTGAAGGCCGCGAAGCCCGAGGCGACGCAGGTCTTCCCCGGGGTGACGGCCCAGGTCGTCGGCCTCTCCGACGGCGGCAACGGCAAGATCAAGGTCGATGTCGAGGTCACCGCGCTGGGCGCGAAGAAGACCTACCCCCTCCTCAGCTCGGTCGCCGTCGAGGGCGACACCGTCCGCGTCCACGCCGACTCGCTGCCCAGCTTCGGCGGTGTGCAGACCGCCGAGGACGAGGTCCGTTCCATCACCGACTTCGAGCAGAAGATCGACGACCTGCCCGGTGGCATCCAGCTCGACAAGGTCGAGGCGGGGGCGAACGGCGTGCAGATCTCCGTGAAGGGTTCCGACGTCCGGCTGGCCGGGTAGGAGCGCCTTCGACGCCCCCACCGGGCGACCTCGGTCCGAAGGGCGAGACGCCCGCGTCCGCACCGCAGATGGGACGGCGGGCGCGCACCGTCGGCGTGCCCGCGGCGACCTCCCGGATCGCCTCCGCCTTCCGCCATTCGGACGATCGCGTCTCACCATACGACACGCCGGTGACATGCCCGCCTGTCCGTCCCTACGATCGACCGCATGATGCAGCGACAGGCGGATCTCACGAAGCGGCGGGCAGTAGACCTGTGCCGCGTCGCCGCCATGCTCTGTCGCCCTGCCTCCTGAGCGGAAGCGCCGCCGGCCTTCCGCGCCTCCCGGCGCCCTCGCTCGAGGGCATCCGTGCGCCGGCCGCCGGCGAAGCCCGGTCGCGCACCCTCTTTCTTGCACACCCCCGCCGCAACTGCCCCGGAGGAGAACGAGCATGAGCCGCAGCGACGTCCTGGTCGACGCCGACTGGCTGCAGGACCACCTGGACGACGAGAACATCGCCGTCGTAGAGGTGGACGAGGACACGTCCGCGTACGACAAGAATCACATCAAGAACGCGATCCGGATCGACTGGACGCAGGACCTCCAGGACCCGGTCCGCCGTGACTTCATCGACCAGGAGGGCTTCGAGAAGCTCCTGTCGGCGAAGGGCATCGCCAACGACACCCTGGTGATCCTCTACGGCGGCAACAACAACTGGTTCGCGTCCTACGCCTACTGGTACTTCAAGCTGTACGGCCACGAGAACGTCAAGCTTCTCGACGGCGGCCGCAAGAAGTGGGAGCTGGACGCCCGCGAGCTGGTCGACGGCACCGAGGTGCCCGAGCGCCCGGCCACCGAGTACAAGGCCAAGCCGCAGGACACGTCGATCCGCGCCTTCCGTGACGACGTCGTCGCCGCGATCGGCGCGCAGAACCTGGTCGACGTCCGCTCGCCCGACGAGTTCTCCGGCAAGCTGCTCGCCCCGGCCCACCTGCCGCAGGAGCAGTCGCAGCGCCCGGGCCACGTCCCGAGCGCCCGCAACATCCCGTGGTCGAAGAACGCCAACGACGACGGCACCTTCAAGTCGGACGACGAGCTCAAGGAGCTCTACGCCGAGGAGCAGGTCGACCTGGCCAAGGACACCATCGCGTACTGCCGCATCGGCGAGCGCTCGGCCCTGACCTGGTTCGTGCTGCACGAGCTGCTGGGCGTGGAGAACGTCAAGAACTACGACGGCTCCTGGACCGAGTACGGCTCCCTCGTCGGTGTGCCGATCGAGCTCGGCGCCAACAAGTAACCCCACCCGACCGACCTTCTGGTCAGACCCCTTCTGGAGAAAGACATGTGTGGAGCGAAGGCCGGCGGCCCGGACGCCTCGACGATCAAGCCCGGTGAGACCACCATCCAGGGTCAGGTGACCCGCGACGGCGAGCCGGTGACGGGCTACGTCCGTCTGCTGGACTCGACCGGCGAGTTCACCGCGGAGGTCCCGACCTCCGCCACGGGCCAGTTCCGCTTCTACGCGGCCGAGGGCACCTGGACCGTCCGTGCGCTCGTTCCCGGCGGCACCGCCGACCGCACGGTCGTCGCCCAGAAGGGCGGCCTCGCGGAGGTCGCGATCGCGGTCTGAACGGACCGCTGACGGTCCGGACGGACCGGTGACGGTCTGAACGGACCGATGAACGACCGAAGGGCCGCACCCCGCGGGTTGGACGCCAGGGGTGCGGCCCTTCGGGCTGCCCGGGCCGGCGGCACGGACCTACCCTGAACGTATGTACGCACGGCGGCGCCACACGTACTTCGCCATGATGGGCGTCTGCATCGGGCTCTTCGTCCTGGCCTGGGGCGTCGTGCGCCTGTGGTCGGTGCCCGTGGCCGTCGGGATGTGCGTGGTCGCGATGGTCATCCCGCCGCTCGCCGCGATGGTCGCCAACCGCCGGGGCCCTGACGACCGCTGGTGGGACGACCCGTCGGGGGACCCCACGTCGGACGAGTGGTGGGACGAGCTGGACGGCAAGAAGCGCCGTCAGTAGACCAGGGCCTGGGTGTCCTCGGCGAGTGACTCCTGCACGAACACCTGCGCGCCCGCGATCCGTACGCCCTCCAGGACGTCCTTCTCCGTGATGTCCCGCCGGGCCGCGCACTGCGTGCACAGCGTGAGCCGGCCGCCCGCCATGACCGAGTCGATCAGGTCGGGCAGCGGCGCGGCGTGCGGCAGCTCGAACTCGGCGGCGCGCCCCGGCAGCGCGAACCAGGCGGACTCCCCGGTCAGCCACAGGGACACCTCGACCCCGCTGGCCACGGCCACCGCCGCCACCGTGAACGCCTGCGAGCACCGCTCGGGGGCGTCGGCCCCCGCCGTCACCTTGATCACCAGCTTCTTCGCCATGCCTGAATCGTAATCAAGATCGCTGCAACTGCCTCTGGCACCCATGAGTCTCCTGTGCAGCGCGATACGGAAGACGCGCTTCATGTCCTGAGGGGGACGGTGTGGGAACGAGCGAGGCGGGCGCCGACGGGCTGCCCGAGGAGAAACCCGGCGAGACAGCCGGCGAGACAGCCGGTGAGAAATCCGGAGGGAAACCCGACGGGTTACCCGCCGGGTCACCCGGCGGGAAACCGGGCGAGGCGCCGCCGGAGGCACTCGTCGAGGCCGACGGGGATGAAGGCGAGGCCGACGGGAACGAGGGCGAGGTCGCGGGAGAAGCCGCCGGGGAACCACGGCCCGTGCGGCGTGGCCGGCGTACCGGTGCGCTGATCGCCGGTGCCGCCGTGCTGGGCCTGGTGGCCGGTACCTGCACCGGCTACCTGGTGCAGGCCGACCGCGAGCCGACGAAGCTGCCGCCGCTCTCGCAGCCGGCGATCGCCCAGGCGAAGGGCCCGGCCCCCGAGCCGCTGCCGGCGGCGCAGGACCGTCGGGTGAAGACCGACGGCGACCTGCGCGAGCTGCTGCTGTCGAAGCCGAAGGGCGCCAGGGACGCCGACTGGCTGGGCGACGACGGCTGGATGGACATGGCCGCCTACGCCGACACCTACACCGAGCCGGGTGTGATCTTCGATGACCTCATCGGCTGGGAGTTCCGCAGGGCGGCCGTCACGGGCTGGGAGGTCGGCTCGGCGTACACCGTGGAGATCCGGCTGGTCCAGTACCGGCAGCGGGAGGCCCTCTCGGCCGAGGAGGCCACGCACAACGTCCAGCGCGCGGAGGAGGACGACGAGACGACGGACAGCTGGACCATTCCCGGCACCGGCGACGGCTGGGCGTACGTGCACACCGAGCCGAAGACCGAGCCCGGCTACGAGCCGGTGTACGAGGCCAAGGCCTACGCCTGGCGCGGGGACATCGCGATGCAGGTCTTCGCCTCCGGCGCCGAGCCGTTCGAGATGAAGACGATCCTGGATCTCGCCCAGCGGCAGATGGAGCGGCTGTGACCGACACGCGAAACACCCCGGCCGCAGCCGACGAGCCGACCGAGCCGACCGAGCCGACCGAGCTGCCTGTGGCACCCGCAGAGCCCGCAGAATCCGCGGAAGCGCCCGCCGAACCGACCGGATCCGCCGAACCTGCCGAATCCGCCGAACCTGCCGAATCCGCCGGACCAGCCGAATCCGCCGGACCCGCCGAATCCGCCGAGAAGCCCGCTCGGCGGGGCCGCGCCGCTGCGGTCGCCGGGTCCGTGCTGCTGGCCGGGGCGCTCCTCGCCGGGGTCGGCTGCACCGTCGTGACCGTGCGGGGCGCCGACCGTGACGCCGGGGCCCCGGTGTGGAAGGTGCCGAAGACGACGTCCGTGCGGACGGAGGTGCCCACCGCGACCGGGCTCGCCGCCACCCTCGTGCCCTACGGCACCGACGGCTGGACGCAGGGCCCGGACCTCGGCGAGTACGGCTCCGACGCACAGCTCGGCGGCGCCCAGGCCACGGCCCTCCAGAAGGAGGCGCTGAGCGGTCTGCCGCGTTCCCGGCGCAAGCAGCTCGAACAGCGGATCGACGAGCTGCACATCCAGGGCATGGCGATGCGCAGCTACCTCAGCGGGCCGCCCGCCCCGTACGGGAACGAGGAGCTGTTCACGATGAGCGTCGTGCTGTCCCGGATGGCGGACCAGAACGCCGTCCGGGGTATCGCGACCTTCCAGAACGAGTTCCTCGCCGCCCTGGACATCTTCCGCGAGGGCCCGCAGATCAAGGGCCACAAGGACGCCAAGTGCTTCCTGCCGCCCGAGGACGAGGACCAGGAACTGGACGCGATGTACTGCTCGGCCTACGTCGGTGACGTCCTGGTCACCGCCACCGTGACCGGCGTGAAGCCGCTCGGCACCGCACGAGCGGCGACCTTCCTGCGCACACAACTCGACCGCATAGCGGAGCCGGGGGAGGCGGTATGACCGAGCAGCAGCAGATCGGGCAGCGGCAGGTCGGGCAGCGGCAGGCCGCGGATCCGGCGAGCGAGCCGGCCGTCGCGCCCGAGCTGCCGCCCGAGCCGCCCGCGGCCGAGGCGCCCGAGCCGCCCGCGGCCGAGCCGCCCGCGCCCGCGCCGCCCGCCGTGACCGAGGCGACCGAAGTGCCGGAGCTGACAGATGCGGCCGAAGCATCCGCCGCGGCCGAAGCATCCGCTGCGGTCCGGCCCGCCCGGGACCGCCGGGTCCTGTGGGCCGTCCTGCGCTGGACCGCCGCCGTCGCCGTGTTCGCGGCGGTCGGCACGGCCACGGCGTACGGCATCTCCGCCATGGAGCGGACGGACGTACCGGGGCTGGCGACGGAGTCGGACGGGCGGTGGGACTACCCCACGCTCACCAGGCCGCCGCTGCCGTCGGGCAGCCCCGGCCCGTTCGACGAGGCCAACCCGGAGGGCGTCCACCACGCCGACCTGCGCGCCCTCCTCCTGCCCGCGCCCGAGGGCGCCACCGAGGACAAGGCGCTGCGCGGCACGGACGGCTGGCTGAGGACGGCGGACTACCTCGCCGAGTACACGCTCGAGGAGGACCGCGCGGAACTGGGCCAGAAACTCGTCGACCACGGCCTGAGGCACATCGCGGCCCGTGGCTGGACCACCCCGGACGGGACCCGCACCCGCATCTACCTCCTCCAGTTCGACACGGCGATCGTCGTGGACACCGTCATGGCCGGCGAGGCCGTCCCCTACGCCGACCTGGTGTACCAGGTGCGCGGCGCGGAGACGCTCCCGTACGAGGAGACCTTCGAGAGGAAGCCCGGGATGCCGGAGATCGCACGCGTCCTGCACACCGAGGCCGAGCCGTACGGCGCGGAACAGGTCCGGGCGGCGGCCCTCGCCGCGGGCGACGTCTACGCGGTGATCCTCCAGAGCCGCGAGGGCGGCGCCGCCGCCGTCCCCTTCCAGCAGACGGTCACGCTCCAGAGCCAGCTGCTGGGCTGACGCCCGCGAGGGCACACCTCACGGAGAGGGCCGGGCCCCGGCCGCGTAAGCTGGGGCCCGGCCCTGTTGTACGCACACCTGAAGCACGCTCATCCGAGGAGCACCCCGTGGAGATCTTCTTCGAAGCCCTGCTGGTCCTGGTCTGCGTCGGCGTCCTCGCCTTCGCCGGGCTGACCGTGAAGAAGCTGTACCAGGGCCAGCGCTGACCGACCACGTCCAGGAACTGCCACTCATGATCGAGATCCCGTCCGACCTGCACAAGGACCTCGTCCCGCTCGCCTTCCTGCTCGGCAGCTGGGCGGGCGCGGGCGTGCACGACTTCCCCGGCTCCGAGAAGTGCAACTTCGGGCAGGAGGTCACCTTCGGCCACGACGGCCGTGACTTCCTGGAGTACCACTCCCACACCTGGGTCCTCGACAAGGACGGGAACAAGGTCCGGCCCCTGGAGTCCGAGTCCGGCTTCTGGCGGATCGACGGCGCCCGCAAGGTCGAGGTCACGATGACCCGCGACGACGGCGTCATCGAGATCTGGTACGGCGAGCTCGCCGACAAGAAGCCCCAGATCGACCTGGTCACGGACGCGGTGGCGCGGACGGCGGCCTCCCGCCCGTACTCCGGCGGCAAGCGCCTGTACGGCTACGTCAGGAGCGACCTCATGTGGGTCGGCGAGAAGCAGACCCCCGACGTCGAGCTGCGCCCCTACATGTCCGCCCACCTGAAGAAGGTCGTCACCCCGGAGGACGTCGAGCGCTGGGCCAAGGCCCTGCCCGACGACATGCCGGACGACGGCATCGCCTTCTTCAAGTAGTCCTCGAGTCTGCAAGTGGTCCTAGACTCTCCTGTGTGGCGAGCACCCAAGGCACCGACTGGAAAAGCGATCTGCGACGGCGCGGCTACCGGCTGACCCCGCAGCGGCAACTCGTGCTCGAAGCCGTGGACACCCTGGAGCACGCGACCCCCGACGACATCCTCGTGGAAGTGAGGAAGACCGCGTCGGGGGTCAACATTTCCACCGTCTACCGGACCCTGGAGCTCCTGGAGGAGCTCGGGCTGGTCAGCCACGCCCACCTCGGCCACGGTGCGCCCACCTACCACCTCGCCGACCGGCACCACCACATCCACCTGGTCTGCCGCGACTGCGGGGACGTCATCGAGGCGGACATCCAGATCGCCGCCGACTTCACGGCCAAGCTGCGCGCGACGTTCGGTTTCGAGACCGACATGAAGCACTTCGCGATCTTCGGCCGGTGCAAGGACTGCTCGCTCAAGGGCTCGACCAGCGAAAGTTCAACTACCGAGTCGTAGGCTTGTCTTCATGAAGAGCCCCTTGCTGTCCCTGCCCGGCGCCGTTCCCGCCGAGGGTGTGGACGAAGGCGTCGCCGCCCACTACGGCGACCTGTTCCGCGAGCAGCGCGCCCTCGCCGACGGCACCGGATTCGTCGACCTCTCGCACCGGGGAGTCGTCACCGTCTCCGGTGCGGACCGGCTCAGCTGGCTGCACCTCCTGCTCACCCAGCACGTCACCGACCTGCCCACGGGTCAGGCCACCGAGGCGCTGATCCTCTCCGCGAACGGCCACATCGAGCACGCCCTCTACCTCGTCGACGACGGCGCGACGGTCTGGGCCCATGTCGAACCCGGCACCCAGGACGCCCTGATCGCGTACCTGGAGTCGATGAAGTTCTTCTACCGGGTCGAGGTCGCCGACCGGACCGACGCGTTCGCGGTGGTGCACCTGCCGGCCGGTTCCATCGCCGAGGTGCCCGAGGGCGTCGTCGTCCGGGAGACGCCGTACGGCCGCGACCTCTTCCTCCCGCGCGCCGATCTGGAGTCGTACGCCGGGAAGGCGGGTCCCGCGGCCGGGATCCTCGCCCACGAGGCGCTGCGCGTCGAGCGGCACCGCCCGCGGCTCGGTTTCGAGACCGACCACCGCACCATCCCGCACGAACTGGGCTGGATCGGTACCGCGGTCCACCTCCAGAAGGGCTGCTACCGCGGACAGGAGACGGTCGCGCGCGTCCAGAACCTGGGCAAGCCCCCGCGCCGCCTGGTCTTCCTGCACCTTGACGGAAGCGAGGTGCACCTCCCGCCCGCCGGTACCGAGCTGCGCCTGGCGGCCGACGGCCCGGACGGCCGCAAGATCGGCTTCATCACCACGTCCGCGCGCCACCACGAACTCGGCCCCGTGGCCCTGGCCCTGGTCAAACGGAACGTCCCGGTCGACGCCCCCCTGGTCGCGGACAGCACCGCGGCGTCCCAGGAAGTCGTCGTGGAACCCTGAGCGCGGGGAACCCCGAGCGGCCCTCGCCCGCCGGGCCCCGCACGGCGGGCCCCGGCGGGGTGCCGGTGCGGCGGACCGGGTCAGCGCGGAACGGCGATCTTCGCCGCCAGCGTGAAGCCCGAACCGCTGATCGTCACCGCGGTGCCCAGCGCCTCGAGCGTCCCCGGCATCACGAGCAGCACCGTGATGCCGCCCAGCAGCGCCGCGACGGCGATGATCACCGCTGCGATCGCGTTGGACATCGGCAGCCGCGCGACGCCGGCGCCCCCGTCCCTCGTCTCCGGTGGTGAGCCGGATCCCCTTTCTCCGGGCAGGTGGTGTCCCATGCCCTGCTCCCTTCGTCAGCCCAGGTGAGTGGCGCCCGCGGTAGCAGCCGCGTGCACCGTGCCGGAGAGATGCCCAGCGTCCGGGCCGCGCAACACCGCGCCGGGGTACGGGAAAAGGGATACGGCGGGAAGGGGAGGGGCACTCCACCGTTCTCCGTAGGGAAAGCACGACTGCCGCCCCGGAGGCCTGTGACCCCCGGGGCGGTCCGGGTCTTCCGGGGCCTGCTGCTACAGGCCCCGGTGATCGGTTGCCGGTGACCTCGGGTCCGACCCACCTGGGCTGACAGGGAAGTCTGGGATCCGGCGACGTCTTCCGCCAACATGGCCAAGTTGGCAACCAACTTCGCTGTACTTATCCCCACGTGGCAGGGATCCATAAACAACTCGGGAACAACTGCCGACAGCCGGGCCGAAGTTGTGGCGTCCTGTCCCGGCGGTCCGGATCACACCTCGATCAGCACGGTGAACGGGCCGTCGTTCGTCAGCGACACCCGCATCCGCGCGCCGAAGCGGCCCGTCTCCACCGTCGCGCCCAGCGAGCGCAACCGCGCCACCACCTCGTCGACGAGGGGCTCGGCGACCTCGCCGGGGGCGGCCGCGTTCCAGGTGGGCCGGCGGCCCTTGCGGGCGTCGCCGTACAGGGTGAACTGGCTGATGACCAGCAGGGGCGCGTCGATGTCGCTGCACGACCTCTCGTCGGCCAGCATCCGCAGGGACCACAGCTTGCGGGCGAGTTGGGCCGCCTTCTCCTCGGTGTCCTCGTGGGTGACCCCGACCAGGACGCACAGGCCCTCGCCGGCGATCTCGCCCACCGTCTCGCCGTCCACGACGACGCTCGCGCCGTCCACCCTCTGCACCACTGCACGCATGCGGACCATCATGCCGTGCGCCCCCGCAACCGCCGGCCAGGGGATTCTTTTTGATCCTTTGGCCCGGATCTGGGCCGTTCGGGGGCACTCGGTCACATAGGGGTCACTTGGGGTGGCACGATGCTTCCACACGCCGGTCGAGGGGACGGTAGAGCCACATGAGCACACCAAGCACCGGGCCGCTGGGGACGACCACCCAGCGGCCGCCCGTGCAGCGCACCGACAGTCCACCGTGCAGGCTGCCCGCGGAGCCGCCCGAGCACGACACGGCCCGCCTGAGCCTGCCCGAGCTGCGCACCCTGCGCCGGGACGCGCAGCGCGACGAGGCGGACCTCAGCTACGTACGACGGCTCCTCCAGGGCCGTATCGACATCCTGCGCGCCGAGCTGGCCCGCCGCGGGCCGGCGGCCGTGCCCGAGCCGGCCGGGGACTCCGTGGTCGCCCGCCTGCCGGAGATCCTCACCGATGCCCCGGCCCGCCACCGTTCCTCCGCCCGCCACGTCACCCTGGGCACCCCGCACAGCGAGGAGTACGGGCGGCTGGCCGCGGACATGCTCGCCGAGGTCGAGCTCTCCGACCTGGCCGCCCGCACCGACCCGGAGCTCCACGAGGCGATGGCCCGCCTCGTCGGCTGCGAGCAGCAGGTCTCCCGCTGCCGGCAGCGCCTCCAGCGGACGGCGGACGGCTGCGGCGCGGAGATCACCCGCCGGTACCGGGAGGGAGAGGCACAGGTGGACGACCTGCTGGTGTAGGCCGGGCGGACCGGGCGGAGCGCACACACGGCAGGCGGCAGGCGGCAGGCGGCAGGCGGCAGGCGGCAGGCGGCAGGTGGTCGTACGGGGCGGGCGGGGGCCGCGCGTGGAGGGGCCGAAAAGGCCTCGACGGCACCCACCCCACCCCGCCTACGGTGACTTCATGACCCACCGAGCCGACGCCCTCGACATACGTCCCGTCACCGAAGACGAGTTCCCCCACTGGCTCCGTGCCGTGCACACCGGCTTCCTGCGCGAACCGGTGGTCGGGGAGACCGAGCTGAGCAACCGCCGCACCCAGTTCGTCCCCGGCCGCTACCTGGGCGCCTTCGACGCGGGCCGGTGCGTGGCCACCTTCAAGTCCTTCGACCAGCAGGTCACGGCCGTCGGCGGCGGGTACGTCCCGGCCAACGCCGTCACGGGCGTCACCGTCACCGCCACCCATCGCCGCCGCGGCCTGCTCAGCCGCATGATGGGCCAGGACCTGGCGGCCGCGAAGGAGCGCGGCGCCGTCGTCGCCACCCTGATCGCCGCCGAGTACCCGATCTACGGCCGGTACGGCTTCGGCCCGGCCACCTGGGCGACCGAGTGGACCGTCGACGTGCCGCGCACCGGCCTCGACCCCCGCCGCTCCGGCCAGGACGAGGCGGGCGGGCGGATCGACCTCGTCGAGGGCGAGGACGTCCGCAAGGTGGGCCCCGACCTGCACGAGAGGGTGCGCCGCGCCCAGCCGGGCGCCGTCGACCGCGACGAGCTGTGGTGGCAGCGCAACACCGGCGCCGTACGGTTCGAGTCGTCGTGGACCGAGCCCTTCTACGCGCTGTACCGCTCGCCGGACGGCGAGGTCGAGGGCCTGGCCTCGTACACCTCGGACGACCACTGGCCCGACATGCGCCCGCACCACACGGTGAGCGTGAACTGGCTGCTCGCGGCAACTCCGGCCGCCGAGCGCGCGCTGTGGCGCTACCTCTGCTCGATCGACTGGGTCACGCAGGTGAAGAGCGGCTGGCGCGCCCCCGACGACCTGCTCCCCTTCCTGCTGCCGGACTCGCGGTCCGCGCGGACGGCCACGCACGCGGACTGGCTGTGGGTGCGGATCCTGGACGTCGTACGGGCCCTGGAGGCGCGGACGTACGGGGCGGAGGGGACGCTGGTGCTGGACGTGGCCGACCCGGGGGGTCTGACCGGGGGCCGGTTCCGGCTGGAGGCGTCGCCGCTGGGCGGGTCCTGCACCCCGACGACGGAGAGCGCCGACCTCGCGCTGGACGTGGCCGGGCTGGCGAGGCTGTGGCTGGGCGACGAGTCCGCGGTCCGGCTGGCGGCGCTGGGGAGCGTCGGGGAAGAACGAGCGGGCGCCGCCAGGTCGGCCGACGCCCTGCTGCGCACGTCCAGGCGGCCTTGGTGCCCGGACATGTTCTGAGCTCCCTCCTGCCGTCGGGGCGGTGCCGTGCGTGATCCGTAGCCGCTGCGGCCGATCCGGCCTTGTGCTGTGGTGCCGTTCTTCGGTTGTGGCTGTGCGGTCGTGCCCGTTGTTCGGTTGTGGCTGTGCCGATCGGTTGTCCGTGCGTGGTGTGCGCTGAACGGCCGGGCTCCCGGCTCCCCTCCGGAGGGAAGCCCGACCAACCCCGCGAAGTACGGCCATGTTGGACGAGTTGGTCGCCAACTTAGCCAATATGGTGCCGACTTGGAAGTGTCTGGTAACCATCTACCGAGCAACTGCCGTAAGATGGCGCAAAGTTGTACTGTTCTGCTGTGACGTCGGAAAGTGCCCTGGTCAACGGTCGACGGAGACCGCGGCCGCCTCAGCGCTCCTACCGCGAGGTGGCGGACGAACTGCGCGCCCGTATCAGGACCGGCGAGCTCAGGCCGGGGCAGCGCATGCCCACGCAGGCCAAGCTGGCCGAGGAGTTCGGCGTGGAGCGCGGCACCGTACGGCAGGCGCTGCGCGTCCTGCACGAGGAGCGGCTGCTGACCAACGTGTCGAAGGGCAGCCCGGCGACCATCGCCGCCGCCCCGGACGACGGACCCCTCGGCTCCGGGGCGCCGCCGCTGCCCACCGCGGTGGCCCTGGCCCCCCGGATCACCGCGGCCTTCGCCGCCCCGCGCGTCCGTATCGACGCCGTGTGCCTGACCTCGACCACCCTCACCCTCACCCTCAGTGAACCCCTGCGTCTGATCCATGCCGGGCATCTGAAACCGGCCGGGGTGGACGTGCGGGTCCTGCTGCCGTCCCGGGACATCGACCTCGCCTTCCCGGTACCGGTCGAGGGCCACGGCGCGGGCCGGGACCGTCCCGTCCACCGGCAGTGGCTCGCGACGCGCAACGCACAGGCGCAGGTCATGCGCCACAACCTGCTGGCGCTGCGCTCCACGCACGGCATCGACGTGAGCGTCGCCTTCCGCGCGCTGCCCTTCACCCCGCCCGTCAAGCTCTACCTCCTCAACGGGTCGGAGACCCTGTTCGCCTACTACACCGTGAGGCGCCGTGAGGCGGGGATCGACGACGAGCGCGTGGAGATGTACGACGCGGAGGGGGCGCAGTCGATGCTGTTCGGCTTCGAGGCGGCCGCCGGACCGCGCGACCGCGCCTTCGTCGAGCAGTCCCACCTGTGGTTCGACGCGTTGTGGGAGACCATCAGTTCGGACCTGCACCTGGGCGGCTGAAGGGCCGTACCGTGGGCGTGTGACCGAGGAGAGTGCGGCAGTGAACGGCAGCCGGCGGCTCAGCTTCCGGGAGATCGCCGACGTCCTGCGCGAACGCATCCGGGGCGGGCAGCTCAAGGCCGGCGACCGTCTGCCCACCCAGGCCGAACTGGCCGACGAGTTCGGCGTGGAGCGCGGCGCCGTCCGCCAGGCCCTGCGGCTGCTCCAGGACGACGGGCTGCTCAGCAACGTGAACAAGGGCAGCCCGCCACGCGTCGCCGCGCCGAGCACCGACGCGTACGGGCAGGAGCCGCAGCCGACCATGGTGGCGCTGGCCCCCCGCCTCGCGGACGCCTTCACCGTGCCGCACGTCCGGATCGACGCGGTCTGCCTCACGGCCGGGAGCCTGATGCTGGCCCTGGGGGAGCCGCTGCGCCGCATCCACGAGGGCCGCATCCGGCCGGAGCGGGTCGACGTCCGCATCCTGCTGCCGTCCCGCGACATCGACCTCGCCTTCCCGGTCTCGATCGAGGGCCAGGGCGGCGAGGACCGGGTGCACCGGCGCTGGCTCGCGATGCGCAACGCCCAGGGGCAGGTGCTGCGGCACAACCTCGTGGCGCTGCGCTCCTCGCACGGCATCGACGTGAGCGTCGCCTTCCGCGCGCTGCCCTTCACCCCGCCGGTGAAGCTGTACCTCCTCAACGGGGCGGAGGCGCTGATGGCGTACTACACGGTCACGCGCCGCGAGGAGGCCATCGACGACGCCACGCTGAACATGTACGACGTGCTCGACTTCCAGTCGCTGCTCTTCTCCTTCGCGTCGGGCCGGGGTCCGAACGAGGAGGCTTTCGTGAACGAGTCGCGGAAATGGTTCGACGCCCTCTGGGAAACCATCACCTCGGACCTGACACTCACCTAGTGACTGCTGAATCGAGCGAGTTCCGGGAACTGGTCGTCGGGGCGAAAGTGGTCCTGTGGGACTTCGACGGGCCGATCTGCCGGTTGTTCGCCGGGTGTCCGGCGGAGGACGTGGCGCACACGCTGGTGCGATGGCTGCGGGAACGGGACCTGGCCGGCCTGCTGACGGAGTCCGAGCGGCGGACCGCTGACCCCCTGGCCGTCCTGCGCGCCGTCGACCGCGCGCACCCGGGCGGCGACCTGGTGGCGGAGCTGGAGGAGCAGCTGACCCGGGCGGAGACGCGGGCCTGTCCCTCCGCCATGCCCACGGCGTACGCGGACCCCCTGATCCGTACGTGGACGGCCCTCGGTGTGCGGATGGCGATCACCACGGACGTCTCCGCGCGGGCGGTCGCCGCGTACCTGGCCGGCCGTGGTCTGACGTCCTGCTTCGCCTCCTCCGTCCACGGCCGCACGGCGGACCTCGGCCGTCCGCAGCCGCGCCCGCACCCACTGCACCGCGCACTCGCCGCCCTGGGCGCGGCACCCCACGACGCGCTGGCGATCGGCGGCTCGCCCACGGCCGCCCTGGCCGCGGCGGAGGCCGGGGTCCCCTTCCTGGGCTACGCGCGGGGCGAGGCGAAGGCCGCGCTCCTGCGGGACGCGGGCGTCACCCGCGTCGTGGCGTCACTGGAACCCGTGCTCACCGAGGTGAGGCGAACCGCGCCGGTCCGCGCCCGCGTCGGCTGATCCCCCGACGGCCCTGCGGCCCTGTGCCTCGGCGGCTCGGCGGCTCGGCGGCCTGGCCCGGCGGCCTGGCGGCTCGGCGGCCTGGTGGCCCCGCGCCCCTGCGGCCCTGTGCCTCGGCGGCCCTGTGCCTCGGCGGCCTGGCGGCCCGGCGGCCTGGCGGCCTGGCGGCCTGGCGGCCTGGCGGCCTGGCGGCCCGGCGGCCTGGCGGCCTGGCGGCCTGGCGGCCTGGCGGCCTGGCGGCCTGGCGGCCTGGCGGCCCTGCGCCTCGGCGCCCCTGCGGAGCCCGTCGGGGATCTAGGCTCCCCCCATGAGTGAGACCGGCCTGCGTGAGCGCAAGAAGCGGCGGATGTACCGGACCGTGTCGGAGATCGCCGTCCGCCTCTTCGTGGAGCGGGGCTTCGACGCGGTGTCCGTCGCCGAGGTCGCCGCCGCGGCGGAGATCTCCAAGCCGACCCTCTTCCGCTACTTCCCGGCCAAGGAGGACCTCGTCCTGCACCGGATCGCCGACCACGAGCGGGAGGCGGCGGAGGTGGTCGCCGGGGCGCGGGACGAGGGGGCCGCGCCGCTGGCCGCCCTGCGCCGGCACTTCCTCGCGGGCCTGGCCGCGGCCGACCCGGTCACCGGCCTCAACGACCACCCCGAGGTGCGCGCCTTCCACGCCCTCCTGTACGGCACCCCCGCACTGGTCGCCCGCCTCCACGCCCATCTGGAACGGTCCGAGGCCGCTCTGGCCGATGCCCTCGGCGGTGACCTCGATGCCCGGCTCGCGGCCGGCCAGATCGTCGCCGTACGGCGCATCCTCGCCGAGGAGAACTGGCGGCGGATCGCGGCGGGGGAGGGGGTCGAGGACGTACGGCCGGTGGCGGTGGCGGCGGCGGAGCGGGCGTTCGCGCTGCTGGAGGCGGGACTGCCGTGGCTGGCCCGGCCGTCGGCCGAGCGGTGAACCGCCCGTCCCTCTGACCGGCCGGCCGTCCGGCGGGCGCCACCCGCACCCTGGCTCGTCATGGGACCGAGTAAAAAATATAACCGAGTTACGCTTTAGTGGGTACGCTCGTGCCATGACGTCACCCCGCCCCGTCCCGAAGGACGACCGACCGTCCTCCTCCGCCGCCGCCGACGCCCCCGCCGACGCCCGCCCGTACGACGACGATCCCGGCCTCACCGCGGCACTCCTGCGGGAACGCGCCCACCACGACGCCTGCCGGTCGGCCCTCGCCGGGATGCTGGCGGGTGCCGACGTCCAGGTCGTCACCGGCGAGGACGTCTCCGCCTCCGGTGCCGACGCCGAGGTCCTCGGGTACCGGCTGCGCAGCCGGGCCAAGGCGCTGCGGGAACTCCCCGAAGGCCCCCTCTTCTTCGGCCGCCTGGACTTCGCGGACGGCACCGGCGGTGAGCACGCGGGCCTCAGCCACCACATCGGCCGCCTTCGCGTCGGCGAGCACCCCGCCGCCCCGCCGCTCGTCGTCGACTGGCGCGCCCCCGTCTCGCGCCCCTTCTACCAGGCGAGCTCCCGCGACCCGCAGGGCGTCGCCGTCCGCCGCCGGTTCGGCTGGGCGCCGGGCAGCCGGGGCGACTCCGCCGATCTGACCGGCCTGGAGGACGAGCACCTGGGACGCGGGGAGGCCGGGCCGAGCGCCATCGTCGCCCGCGAGATCGAACGCCCCCGGGTCGGCCCGATGCGCGACATCGCCGCGACGATCCAGCCCGAGCAGGACGACCTCGTCCGCGGGGAACCGGCCGAGTCGGTGTGCGTGCAGGGCGCCCCGGGCACCGGCAAGACCGCCGTCGGCCTGCACCGGGCCGCCTACCTCCTCTACACCCACCCCCGGCGCTTCCGCCGCGGCGGCCTGCTGATCCTCGGCCCCCACCGCACCTTCCTCTCCTACATCGCCGAGGTCCTGCCCTCCCTCGGTGAGACGGGCGTACGGCAGTCGACCCTGGCCGACGAGATCGCCCGGCACCCGGTCACCGTCACCGACGCCGCGCCCACCGCCGCCGTCAAGCACGACCCGCGCATGGCCGAGGTGCTGCGCCGGGCGCTGTACGGCGGGGTGAACGCGGGTGGCGCGGGTGGCGCGGGTGGCGCGGGTGGTGCTGGCGGTGCCGGTAGTGCCAGTGGTGCCAGTGGTGCCAGTGGTGCCGACGGTGTCGGCGGTGTCGGCGGCGCGGGTGGTGGGGACGGCTTCGCGGTGCCGGACGGGCCGTACCGTCGGCGGGTCACGGGTGACGAGGTCGCGCGGATCGTGACCGGCGTCCTCGCCGAGGAGCCGCCGTACGAGGTCGGGCGCGAGCGCGTACGCAGCCGGATCGTGCGCCGGATCCAGGAGCAGGCCGAACAGCGGGGCGGCCCGCGTCCCGCCTCCTGGCTCCGCCGGATGGAACGGGCGCGCTCGGTGGGCGCCTGTGTGGACGCGGTGTGGCCGAAGGCGCGCCCGGAGGAGGTCGTGGCCCGACTCCTCGGCGATCCGGGCGAGTTGGCGCGTGCGGCGGCCGGCATCCTGACCCCGGAGGAGCAGGCGGCCCTGCACCGGCCGGGCGCACCCCGCTCGGCCCGTTCCACACGCTGGTCGTCCGCCGACCTCGTCCTCCTCGACGAGGTCGCCGGGCTCCTGGAACGCCCCGGGGGATACGGCCATGTCGTCGTCGACGAAGCCCAGGACCTCTCCCCGATGGAGTGCCGCGCCATCGCCCGCCGTGTGCCCTTCGGTTCGCTGACGGTCCTCGGCGACCTGGCGCAGGGCACCACGCCCTGGGCCGCGCGCTCCTGGCGGGACCTGCTGACCCACCTGGGCAAGCCCGAGGCGAGAGTGGTCCCGCTGACCACCGGCTTCCGCGTCCCCGCCCCGGTCCTCGCGCTCGCCAACCGGCTCCTGGCCCGCCTCGACACCGACGTGCCGCCCGCGCGTTCCCTGCGCCGGGACGGTGAACTCGCCGTCCGCGGGGCGGCCGGTGACCTGCCGGGGGCGGTGGTGGCCGCGGTCCGCGACGCCCTCGCCCACGAGGGCTCCGTCGGTGTCGTCACCGCCGACGCCGACGCGCCCCGCATCCGCCGGGCGCTCGACGAGGCCGGCATCCCCATCGCCTCCGGCCCCGAGGACACGAGCACCCGCGTGACGGTCGTCCCCGCGACCGCCGTCAAGGGCCTGGAGTACGACCACGTGGTCGCCGTGGAACCGGTCGCCATCGCCGAGGCGGAGGAGCGGGGGCTGAACCGGCTGTACGTGGTGCTGACCCGGGCGGTGTCGCGGCTGGTGGTGGTGGAGGAGAGAGGGGTGCCCTGGTGAGACGTACCCGTGCGGGGGACGGCCCGCGCCGTCATGGCGGTCACTTCGGGTCGCGGTCGAACGTCGAGGCCGACCAGAAGTAGCCGAGCAGGGTGAGGCCCACGCACCAGGCGATCGCGAGCCATCCGTTGTGGCCGATCTCGGTGCCGAGCAGCAGCCCGCGCAGGGAGCATCACCCGCGCCGCCGAGCAGGCCCGCGACGTCCTCCACGCCGGAGCGGAGGGGGCTTCGGGCGACACCGCCGAGCCGCGTCCGGGCCGCGGGTAGACGACCGTCCCGACGGCCACGGCGCCCCCGGCCTCGGCCGGGCGAGGTGTGCGACGGCGGCGCGACACACTTCTGCAAGCGGGTGCTTGCAATTGTTAGCGGTGGTGGGGCACGCTGGAGGCATGGCATCGCTCAAGGTCGGCAATCTCGGTGAGTACCTGCGCGAGCAGCGGCGAAACGCCCAGCTCTCGTTGCGGCAGCTCGCCGACGCCGCCGGGGTGTCCAATCCGTACCTGAGTCAGATCGAGCGCGGGCTGCGCAAGCCCAGCGCGGAGGTGTTGCAGCAGGTCGCCAAGGCGCTGCGGATCTCCGCCGAGACGCTGTACGTGCGCGCCGGCATCCTCGATGCCGAACGGGACCGGGACGAGGTCGAGACGCGCGCCGTCATCCTCGCCGACCCCACGCTGACCGGGCCGCAGAAGCAGGCGCTGCTGCAGATCTACGAGTCCTTCCGCAAGGAGAACGGATTCACGGTCGGCGACGGTGCCGCGGACGCCCAGGACGACGCCGCCGAACACGACACCCGCACGGCCGGTGCCGTCGAGGACGATCCGCAGCGGAAGGCCGATTGACCGGACCGGTGGACCGGCCGCCCGGCTGCGGACCCGCTCGGACCCGCACCGACCGACATCCACGAACGCGAACAACGCGACGAACGCGACCACGGGAGGACCACACCATGGCCATCACCGACGACCTGCGCAAGACCCTCAGCGACCCGACCCCCCTCTACTTCGCGGCCGGCACCGCCGACCTGGCCCTCCAGCAGGCGAAGAAGGTGCCGGGCCTGGTCGAGCAGCTGCGCACCGAGGCGCCGGCCCGGTTCGAGGCGGTCCGCAACACCGACCCCAAGGCCGTCCAGGAGCGGGCCGCCGCCCGCGCGAAGGAGGCCGGTGCCAGGGCCAAGGAGGCGCAGGAGACCTTCCAGACCAAGGTGGGCGAGTTCCTCGGCGCCCTCGACGGCGACCTGAAGAAGCTGAGCAGCACCCTCGACGCCGACCTGAAGAAGTTCGGCGAGACCGCCCAGGACCTCGCGCTGCGCGGGGTCGGCGTCGCCGCCGAGTACGCCGTCAAGGCCCGCGAGACCTACGAGAAGGTCGCCGAGCACGGCGAGCAGGCCGTGCGGACCTGGCGCGGCGAGGCCGCCGAGGAGATCGAGGAACTGGCCATCGTCGTCGAGGGCAAGGACGAGCCGAAGCCCCAGCCGAAGCCCCAGCCGGTCGAGGTCAAGGACGAGCCGAAGCCCGCCGCGGCCGCGGCCGAGCCCGCCCCGGCGAAGAAGGCCCCCGCCAAGAAGACCCCGGCCGCCCGCAAGACCACCGCGAAGAAGACGACCCCGCCGGCCGAGTGAGCACCACGGGCACATCCCCCACATCCCCCACCCGCGCGGAGCGCGCGGGAATACGGCCACGGGCCGGGCACTCGAAGGGTGCCCGGCCCGTTGTACGGGTGACGGAGGCGTGGTTGCGGGTACGGTGGCCGCGTAAGGACGAGCCGTGCCGAGTCGGGTGGTGGACGTAGTGCTGATGCAGGGGTTCGCCGGGTTCATGTCGCTGCTGAGCCTGGCGCTGATCGTGTTCAGCGGCTTCGCGCTGTTCGACGCGGCCATCCGCCGCGAGGACGGCTATCGTGCCGCGGACAAGCAGACCAAGCCGTTCTGGCTGATCGTCCTCGGGCTCGCCTTCGTGGTGAACCTGATCTTCAACATCCTGTCGTTCCTGCCGATCATCGGCCTGATCGCGACCATCGTGTACATGGTCGATGTCCGGCCCGCCCTCCGCTCCCTGCCGGGCGGCGGCCGCACCCGCCGAGGCGGCTCCAGCAGCGACGGCCCGTACGGCCCCTACAACGGCGGCCGCTGAGAAGCCCTTGACGGGGGGCGCAGCCCCCTCAAAGGGGCGGCGGGGCGGTCTCATATGCGGCTCCGCCGCGTGGGCGCGACCAGCCCCGGACGGCCCGCGCCCGGCACACCACGCACCCCCCATCGGCGCGCAACCCGATCCGGGCACCCCCAGCGGAGCGCTAAGGCACTCGGTCCAGCAGGACGACCGCCACGTCGTCCGTCAGCTCGCCGCCGTTCAGCTCGCGGACCTCGTTCACGGCCGCCCGCAGCAGGTTCTCGCCGTGCAGGCCCGCCGCGATCTGGCGGCCGATCATCTCCACCATGCCGTCCTGCCCCAGTCGCTCCCTGCCGTCCCCGACGCGGCCCTCGATGAGACCGTCGGTGTACAGCATCAGGCTCCACGCGGCGCCCAGCTCGACCTGCATCCGCGGCCAGCGGGCGCCCGGCAGCAGACCGAGGGCGGGGCCGTTGTTGTCGTAGGGCAGCAGCCGGGGCGGCAGGCCGGGGCGGGCGATCAGCGGGGCCGGGTGGCCGGCCAGGCACAGGCCGGCGCGGCGGCCGTCGGGCGCGATGTCCACCGTGCACAGCGTCGCGAAGATCTCGTCGTCGTCGCGTTCGTGCTCCAGCACCTGCTGCAAGGTGTTCAGCAGTTCGTCGCCGCACAGGCCGGCCAGCGTCAGCGCCCGCCAGGCGATCCGCAGCTCCACCCCGAGGGCGGCCTCGTCCGGGCCGTGGCCGCGGACGTCGCCGATCATGGTGTGGACCGTGCCGTCCGGGGTGCGGACGGTGTCGTAGAAGTCACCACCGAGCAGCGCGCGGGAGCGGCCGGGGCGGTAACGGGCCGCGAAGCGCAGCGGGGAGCCGTCCAGCAGGGGCGTGGGCAGCAGCCCGCGCTCCAGGCGGGCGTTCTCCTGGGCGCGCAGCCTGCCCTCGGCGAGCCGCCGCTCGGCCGTGTCGGATCGTTTCCGCTCCACCGCGTACCGGATGGCGCGGCTCAGCAGCCGTCCGTCCAACTCGTCGCGGAACAGGTAGTCCTGGGCGCCCACCCGTACCGCCTCGGCCCCGCGCTCGGCGTCACCGGACGCGGTCAGCGCGAGCACGGCGTGCCGGGGCGCGAGCCGCAGCACGTGCCGGAGCACGGCGAGCTCGTCGTCCTCGTCCGCGCGGCCCGGGGCGGGCAGGGCGAGATCCAGCAGGATGCAGTGGACGTCGTCGGTGAGCAGCCGCTCGGCCTCGGTGAGGTTGCGGGCGGTGCGCACACGGATCGGCTTGCCGGAGGAGTCCAGCAGGCCGGGCACGATCGGGGCGGCCGTGGGGTCGTCCTCGATCAGCAGCAGTGTGAGGTTGGTGGTGGGGGCGGCGGCGCTCACGCCGGAGGGGGCGTCGCCGGGTGTGGCGTCGTCCCCGACCGGCGTCGTCGTGTTCGCTTCGGCGCGAGCGTCGTTCCGGTCGTCCGTGCGCGGGGCTTCTTCCCTGGAGGGGCCGCCGGCTGCGGGGGCGGCCTGCGCCTGACCGCACTCCACGGCCGGGATCGCTCTCTGCCGCGGTACGGGTACGGGCATCGTGTCGGGTTCCTTCCCTCCCCCCGAGGGCATGGCGGGGACGAGGGACCTCGACCCACCGACCGGGACCATAGCGGCAGAAGGCGCCGCAGCGGAATGGTGTGGAGCACGCCGCTTGATCTCAGGCCGCTGTCATATGCCGCGATCCGTACCGCAGTTGGGCAGGGTGGATGGGGTGCGGGAATGACGAACGTCACGTCGTCGGGAGGTTTGGCGGCCGAGGGGCGTGCGGTGGGTCACGTGGCCGCGGTCACGGGCCGCCGCCGCCCCTGTGTCCGGGCTCACGCGTCCGGCCGCATGTCCGGGCTCACACGTCCGGCCGCACCACCCCGAGGATCGGCATCGAGCCGGCCCCCGCGACGGTCACCGTCCGGCCCGGGCGCGGGGCGTGGACGATCGAGCCGTTCCCCACGTACAGCCCGACGTGGCTGGCGTCGTCGAAGTAGATGATCAGGTCGCCGGGGCGCAGGTCCGTGACCGCGACCCGTTCGAGCTGCCGCCACTGCTCCTGCGAGGTGCGCGGGATGGTGCGGCCGGCGTTCACCCACGCCTGGGAGGTGAGGCCCGAGCAGTCGAAGGAGTCGGGCCCCTCGGCGCCCCACACGTACGGCTTGCCGACCTGCGCGGTGGCGTACCGGACGGCCTCCAGGCCCTGCGCGGTCGCCTCGTCCTCGACGCCGTCGAGCACGCCGGTGCCCAGCCAGGCGGTCTGCGCCTGCTGCGCGGCCTGTTCCTGCAGCTGGGCGAGGCGTTCCTTCTCCTCCTTCTCCAGCTGGGACTCGAGCTTCTCGGCCGCCGCGATCTGCTTCTCGACCTTCTTCTGGGCGGCGGCCTTGGCCTTCCGGTTGGCCTCCAGCTTCTGCCACTGGGCGGAGGCGTCGGCGGAGTACTGCTCCAGGTCCTGCTGGGTGCGGGTCATCTCGCCGATCAGTCCGTCGGCCGCCCGCTGTCCCTGGAGCACCCGGCCCGCCCCGTCGAGGAAGTCGTCCGGATCGTCGCTGAGCAGCAGGTGGGCCTCGTCCGGCAGGCCGCCGCCGCGGTACTGCGAGCGGGCCGCGGCCCCCGCGCGGTCCTTCAGCGCGTCCAGCTCCTCGCGCCCCTCGACGATCTTCTGGGCGAGTTCCACCAGCTCCGCGGACTGCTTCCGGGCCTGCTCCTCGGCCGCGTTGTAGGCGTCGGTGGCGACCGCGGCGTCGTGGTACAGCGTGTCCAGCTTCTCGCGGACCGCCTCCAGGTCCGCGCTGTGCGAGGGCGGCGGGGTGAGCGTGGGCGCGGTCGTCGGGGCCGGTGTGGGGCTCGGAGCCGCGAACGCCGTACCCGGCGCCGCCAGCACGGTGACCGCGCAGACCACGGTCACGGCCACCGCGAGCAGGCCGCGCTTGCCCGTCCCCATACGTCCCCCCACAGCTGATTTACCGTCAGTAACTTACGGTCGCCCGAGGGATCGTGCCATGCCCTGCCGGAAAACGACAGAGGCAGTCCTTCCCCCCGTTCACACCCCGCCATGGCGAAGTCCCCGCCTATGTGACGAACGCCTCAGGGAGATCGTTCCCGGTGCCTGCCCCCGTGGGTCCAGCGCCCCCCGCGCCACCGTCACTGGCCACAGCGCCCCGCACGCACCGTCACTGGCCCCGCAGGGCCAGTGCCCCCCACGCCACCGTCACTGGCCCCGCAGGGCCAGTGCCCCCCCACGCCACCGTCACTGGCCCCGCAGGGCCAGCGCCCCCCACGCCACCGTCACTGGCCCCGCAGGGCCAGCGCCCCCCACGCCACCGTCACTGGCCCCGCAGGGCCAGCGCCCCCCACGCCACCGTCGCTAGCCCCACGGGGCCAGCGCCTCCCCCGCCCCCGCCGCTAGCCGCGCGGGGCCAGTGCCCCCCACGCCACCGTCACTTCCCCCTGCCGCCACCGCGCCGGGCCGTCCGTCACCGGCCAGTCCCGGGTCAGATCCCGCACCGTCCGGATCCACCGCTGGCGCGCGCCGTACGAGGCGTACGGCGCGGCGGCGGCCCAGGCGCGGTCGAAGTCGCGGAGGAAGGCGTGCACGGGCTCGCCGGGCACATTGCGGTGGATCAACGCCTTCGGCAGCCGTTCCGCCAGGTCCGAGGGCCGTTCCAGAGAGCCCAGCCGGGTCGCGAAGGTGACCGTGCGGGGGCCCTCGGGGCCGAGCGCGACCCACACGTGCCGCCGCCCGATCTCGTCGCAGGTCCCCTCGACGAGCAGCCCACCGCGCGAGGTCCGGGTCGCCGGCGCGAGCCGCGTGCACAGCCGCTCCCAGACGGCGGCGACCTCCGCCTCGTCGTACTGCCGCAGCACGTTCGCGGCGCGGATGAGGTGGGGCCGGCCGGGGAGCGGGACCTCGAAGCCGCCGTGCCGGAAGGCGAGGCCGTCCCGCTCGTACGGCTTGGCCGCCGCGACCCGGGCCGGTTCGATCTCGACGCCCACCACGCGCGCGTGGGGCGCGACGGAGCGCAGCCGGGCGAGCAGCTCGACGGCCGTCCAGGGGGCGGCGCCATAGCCGAGGTCGACGGCCACGGCACGGCCCGCGCGGCGCAGCTCACGGCCGTGCGCCGCGGCGATCCAGCGGTCCATGCGGCGCAGCCGGTTGGGGTTGGTCGTCCCGCGCGTGACCGTGCCCACGACGGGGGTCCCCCCGCTCGAGCGAAGCCGAGAGGAGGGGAGGGCCGCGCGGGATGTCATGCCTTCGAGGGTATTCGGTGTCCATGACGACGGTGTCCATGACGACGGTGTCCATGACGACGGTGTCCATGACGGCAGGACCACGGGGAGACGCAACCCGCCCTCGAACGGTTGAGCGATCCCCGGTAACGCCTGGGCAAAAACGTCCGCGACCGGGGGCCCGCCGGAATGGCGACGGCTCCCTCCGGCGTTGCACCCCCTCGGAGGGTGCCGCACATCCTCCGTCCGGCATGCCCGCAGCTAGGAGGAACGCCACGTGAGCCAGTACATCGGCAGGCTCGGGCGTCGTTCCGGGACGGCACCCGCGCGGCTCCGGCTGCACCGCCGCCCCCGCCGCGTCGCCATGCTCTCGGTCCACACCTCACCGCTGCACCAGCCCGGCACGGGCGACGCCGGCGGCATGAACGTCTACATCGTCGAGCTCGCACAGCGCCTCGCCGCGATCGACATCGAGGTCGAGATCTTCACGCGCGCCACGACCGGCGGCCTCCCGCCGACCGTCGACCTCGCCCCCGGCGTCCTCGTCCGGCACGTCGACGCCGGACCCTACGAGGGCCTCGCCAAGGAGGACCTCCCCGCCCAGCTGTGCGCCTTCACCCACGGCGTGATGCAGGCCTGGGCCGGCCACCGCCCCGGCCACTACGACCTCGTCCACTCGCACTACTGGCTGTCCGGGCACGTCGGCTGGCTCGCCGCCCAGCGCTGGGGCGCCCCCCTGGTGCACGCCATGCACACCATGGCCAAGGTCAAGAACGCCAACCTCGCCGACGGCGACACCCCCGAGCCCGCCGCCCGCGTCATCGGCGAGACCCAGATCGTCACCGCCGCCGACCGGCTGATCGCCAACACGGCGGAGGAGGCCGACGAACTCGTCCGGCACTACGACGCCGACCGCGACAAGGTCGCCGTCGTCCACCCCGGCGTCAACCTCGACCGCTTCCGGCCCGCCGACGGCCGCGCCGCCGCCCGCGCCCGCCTGGGCCTGCCGCAGGACGCCCTGATCCCGCTCTTCGCGGGCCGTATCCAGCCCCTCAAGGCCCCCGACGTCCTGCTGCGCGCCGTCGCCGTCCTCCTCGACGAGCGCCCCGAGCTGCGCTCCCGGATCGTCGTGCCCGTGGTCGGCGGCCCGAGCGGCAGCGGCCTCGCCAAACCGGAGGGCCTGCAGAAGCTCGCCGCCCGCCTCGGCATCTCCGACGTCGTACGGTTCCGGCCGCCCGTCGGGCAGGACCGGCTCGCGGACTGGTTCCGTGCCGCCTCCGTCCTCGTCGTCCCCTCCTACAGCGAGTCCTTCGGCCTGGTCGCCATAGAGGCGCAGGCCGCCGGGACGCCCGTGCTCGCCGCCGCGGTCGGCGGGCTGCCGGTGGCCGTGCGCGACCGGGAGACCGGCGTCCTGGTGCAGGGCCACGAACCGGCCCGCTACGCGCGCGTGCTCGCCGAGTTCGCCGACACCCCGGACCTCGCCGCCCGCATGGGCGCGGCCGCCGCCCGGCACGCCCGCTCCTTCGGCTGGGACACCGCGGCCGCCGCCACCGCCGACGTCTACGCGGCCGCGACGCAGGCCCACCGCCGTCGCGTACGCTCCCCGCATGGGTGAGTGGCATGACTGAGGCGCAGCGGGCCGACGCGCAGAAGGCGGCCGCGCGGGTCGTCGAGGACGTCCTGGGGGACGCCGAACTGGAGTGGGAGGGCCCCGAGCCCGGCACCTACGTCGTGCAGCTCCCCGGCACCCGCAAGCTGAAGACGACCGTGTCCCTCATCGTCGGCCGCCACTCGCTCTCCCTGAACGCCTTCGTCATCCGCCACCCCGACGAGAACGAGGCCGGCGTCCACCGCTGGCTCCTGGAGCGCAACCTCAAGCTGTACGGCGTGAGTTACGCCGTCGACCACCTCGGCGACGTCTACGTCACCGCCCGCCTCCCCCTCGCCGCGGTCACCCCCGACGGGATCGACCGCCTCCTCGGCCAGGTCCTGGAAGCCGCCGACGGAGCCTTCAACACCCTCCTCGAGCTCGGTTTCGCCTCCACGATCCGCCGCGAGTACGCCTGGCGCGTCTCCCGCGGCGAGTCCACCCGCAACCTGGACGCCTTCCGCCACCTCACCAGCCGCCCCGCTGAATGAAGGCGCTCCCGACGACGGACCTCCGGCGGGGCCACCGCCACCGGCGGCGCGACGGCGGCCGGCGACCACGTCGGCGTCAGGTGGCGGGCGCCGTGTAGCGCCCCGGGGTCACCCCCACCAGCTTCCGGAAGTGCCGGGTGAGATGGGCCTGGTCGTAGAAGCCGGCGGCCGCCGCGACCTCGCCCGCCGGCCGCCCCTCCAGCAGCAGCCGACGGGCCCGGTCGACGCGGCGGGCCGTCAGGTACTGGTGCGGCGCGATGCCGTACGCCCCGCTGAACGCCCGGACCAGATGCGCCGGATGAGCCTGGAGCAGCCCGGCGGCCGTGTCGAGCGTGACGCCCTCGACGACGCGCCCGTCGAGCAGGTCGCGCAGCCGGCGCGCCAGGACGGGGTCACGCCGGGCCGGCCGCAGGGGCTGCCGGGGCCGCAGATGGCCGCGCAGCCGCTCGCCGACCAGCGCCAGCCGGCTGTCGGCCTCCAGCTCGTCCCCGGGCCGGGCGAGGGCCGCGTGCAGCTGCCCGACCCGCCGCCGCAGCAGCGGGTCGCGCAGGTCGGGTCCGTCCACGGCGGGCCCGATCAGCTCCTCGCCGAGCACGCTCGCGTCCAGGTACAGCACCCGCTTGCGGAAGCCGTCCGGGGTGACGGGGGAGCCGTTGTGCGGCACGTGCGGCGGCAGCAGCGACACGGTGCCGTGCGGCGTCCCGTGCTCGTGCCGGTCGAGGTCGTACCGTACGGCCCCGTCGTCGACGATGAGCAGCGTCCAGGAATCGTGCACGTGCATCGGGTAGGCGTATCCGGTGAAGTGCGCGTGGAAGACCTCCACGACGCCCCGGACGCGGGGGCGCCAGGCGGAGACGTCGGCGGTGGGCTGCGCGGCCCTGCCCTGAGCGGAGGCCATGCAAAGAACGTACAAGACGCCGCCGCCACCCGGACGGCAGCCTCGGACCATGAACGACGCACCGACCCCCGCGGACCCGCCCGTCCGCTTCGACACGAAGATCGCCGTCCTGCTGCGCGAGGACCTGGAGACCTGGCAGCGCCTGAACGTCACCGCGTTCCTGGTCAGCGGCCTGGGCACAGAGCTCCCCGAGGTCGTCGGGGAGCCGTACGAGGACGCGGACGGCGTCCCCTACCTGCCGATGCTCCGCCAGCCGGTGCTGGTGTTCGAGGGCTCGAAGGAGACCCTGACGGCGGCCCACGCGCGCGTGCTCTCCCGCGCCCTGCCGCGCGCGGTGTTCACCGGCGACCTCTTCGCCACCGGCAACGACCGCGACAACCGCGCGGCGGTGCGGGCCGTGGGGACGGACGCACTGGACCTGGTGGGACTGGCCGTGTACGGTCCGCGGAACGCGGTGGACAAGGTGCTGAAGGGGGCACGGATGCATCCGTGAGAAGAGGGCCCCCTGTCCGGCCGTGTCCGCGGTCCCGCAGGGCGCCCTCCGCTGAGCCGGGGGCATGGGCATCGCCGAGCCGGGGAGCCCCCCGGGGCCGGGGGCACCGTCGGGTTGGAGGCGCCGCCGGGCCGGCGGGCGCCGCCCCGCCCGTCAGACGGCGCTGACCTCGGGCGCGGCGGTGGCCGACCCGGGCGCACCGGCGGTCTCCGCCGCCTCCGAGGCCGCCTCCGCCGCCTCCGAGGCCGCCTCCGCTGCGGGCAGCCGGCGCATCAGCAGGGCGTACCCGGCCCCGGCCACCGTCCCGACGACCGCGCACAGCCCCCACAGCCACTCCGCCCCGAACCGGTCGATGACGAAGCCGGACGTCAGCGGGGCCAGGAGCGACGCCGCGGCCCACGACAGGGTGTACATGCCCTGGTAACGCCCGCGTCCGTGGACCGGGGAGAGACGGACGACGAGCCCGGTCTGGGTGGGCGCGTTGACGATCTCGGCGAGGGTCCACACGCAGACGGTGAGCGCGAAGACGCCGACGGACCCGGCGAAGGCGGTCAGTCCGAAGCCGTATCCGGCGAGGACCGACGAGATCACGAGCAGCCGTCCCGGATCCCGGTGCTCGATGAACCGGGTGACCGGGATCTGGAGCACGACGATGAGGACGCCGTTGACGGCGATGGCCATGCCGTAGTCGGCCGGGGTGAAGCCGGCCGTGCCCATCGCCACGGGCAGCCCGACGGAACCCTGCTGGAAGACGAAGGCGACCAGGAACGACAGCCCGACCAGCCCCATGAACCGCCCGTCGCGCAGCACGGTCCGCAGCCCGACGGAGTCCCCGCGCAGGGCCTTGTCCACCGGCCGGGGCCGTGACTCGGGCAGCTTGAGGAAGACGACGACCGCGCAGGCGAGGGTCATACCGGCCTCGACGAGGAAGCCGGCGCGGTAGCTGACCTCGGCGATGAACCCGGCGGCCGTGGAGGAGACGGCGAAGCCGAGGTTGATGGCCCAGTAGTTGAGGGAGAACGCCCGGACCCGGTCCTCCGGCCGCACGATGTCGGCCATCATCGCCTGCACGGCGGGCCGGGAGGCGTTGGAGGCCATCCCGACGAGGAAGGCGACCCCGGCGATGACGACGGGGTGGTGCACGAAGCCGAGCAGCGCCACGGAGAGGGCGGTGGCGACCTGGGCGACGAGCAGCGTGGGCCGCCGCCCGAGCCGGTCGGCCATCACCCCGCCGCCGAGGGAGGAGATCACCCCGCCGAGCCCGTGCAGCGCGGCGACGAGTCCGGCGTAGGAGGCGGAGTACCCGCGGTCGAGGGTCAGGTACAGCGCCATGAAGGTGGCGACGAAGGCGCCGAGCCGGTTGACGAGGGTGCTGGTCCACAGCCACCAGAACTCGCGGGGCAGCCCGGAGACGGTCTCGCGGGCGGCACGTCTCAAGGAGGCGACGGACATGGGTGATCCCCCGGATGTAAGCGGCGCAGGTGGTATGGAGAACTTACGGACCGGCCGGTCCCGGGGGCCACTCGATTAACAGGATCAGTCAACTGTCCCGCCGCCGCCCGCCGCGTCCCCGCCGCGCTCGCGCTCAGGTGCCCCGGGGGGCGTCCGCCCTACGGGCGCCGGGCGGGCCGGGACGCACCCTTCGATTACGCTCATCCACATGGCCGACGCACCGTACAAGCTGATCCTCCTCCGCCACGGCGAGAGCGAGTGGAACGCGAAGAACCTGTTCACCGGCTGGGTGGACGTCAACCTCAACGAGAAGGGCGAGAAGGAGGCAGTCCGCGGTGGCGAGCTCCTGAAGGACGCCGACCTCCTCCCCGACGTGGTCCACACGTCCCTCCAGAAGCGCGCCATCCGTACCGCGCAGCTGGCCTTGGAGGCCGCGGACCGCCACTGGATCCCGGTCCACCGCTCCTGGCGCCTGAACGAGCGCCACTACGGCGCCCTCCAGGGCAAGGACAAGGCCCAGACCCTCGCCGAGTTCGGCGAGGAGCAGTTCATGCTGTGGCGCCGCTCCTACGACACCCCGCCCCCGCCCCTCGAGGACGGCACCGAGTTCTCCCAGTCGGACGACGCGCGCTACGCCACGATCCCCCCGGAGCTCCGCCCCCGCACGGAGTGCCTCAAGGACGTCGTCATCCGCATGCTCCCCTACTGGTACGACGGCATCGTCCCCGACCTCCTGACCGGCCGCACGGTCCTCGTCGCCGCCCACGGCAACAGCCTCCGCGCCCTCGTCAAGCACCTCGACGGCATCTCCGACGCCGACATCGCGGGCCTGAACATCCCGACGGGCATCCCGCTGTTCTACGAACTCGACGCCGACTTCAAGCCGGTCACCCCGGGAGGCCGCTACCTCGACCCGGAGGCGGCCGCGGCCGCCATCGAGGCGGTCAAGAACCAGGGCAAGAAGAAGTAACGCGACACCAGTAAGCCCCCGTCCTGCGGTTTCTTGGCAGGCCGGGGGCTTTTTGGTGGGGCTGGGCCGTCTGTGGGCCGTCAGGCCTGAGTGGGCCTACGCGTCAGGTGGACGCGTAGGCGGAACGCGATGAGGAAGCCGACGAGCGCGGCAGCTTCCTGCGGGAGGTCGATCCAGAGGGGCAGCATCGCGATCACGCAGCCGATCAAGGGCATGGGCAACGCATAGGGGGAGATGTGGATGGTGAGCCCCGCGCGTGCGAGCATAGGTGTCCTCCAGATGTTGGTATGCGCTACTTGCATTCATGGAGACAGGGCCGCTCCTGTCGGGGAGCGGCCCTACTTTTCAGGCTGACTTTATGGGGCTTTATCTGCTGCCCGCAAATCTCCAGGTGGGGGCCTAGTGATGTTGAGTGACTGCCTATCGTGGGCTAGCTCGCGGACGTCATGGATGGGTTCACTGGGCGCTGTTGATCTTGTTCGTGTGTGCGTGCGCGCACATGGTGTGCGTGCATGCACACAGGTGGGGGGTGTGCCAGAGTGCCTGGCACGAAATTTGTCCGCTCGATTTCATTTGGCATCCAAAGTTCGCGACGGAGAATCTGGCGCAACTTTTGGCCCTACATTTCAAATGCTCGTCGAATCTGCGGAACTGCGATTTTGCGGGGCGTGAAAAATTTGGGCCACAGCATTTCTGGTGCGCTCCTGACTGGACGGCATGAGGTGCGCGTACACGCGGAGCGTCAGGCCAGGGTCCGAGTGGCCGAGGTACTCGGCGAGGGCCTTGATGTTCTCCCCGGCGTCCAGGAGCACCGAGGCGTAGAAGTGCCGGAGCGCGTGCATGCCGTTCTCGCGAGACTCGGCGTACGGCTCGCCTGGCTCCCGCTCGGGGATCACGCCAGCCGCAGCTAACGCCCGCTTCCACGCCTCCTCGTTGAGCGACGTCCGCCAGACGTGACCGCCACGCGGCCCGGTGAAGATCAGTCGCTTGGTCACCGGAGGCCCGTCCGCCACCTTCCACGGCAAGGTGACGTCGACCGGCGGGAACCGCTTCATGTGCGCCCGGAGCGCATCTGCGACCGGACCGGGCAGCGGTACGTCCCGGAGCTTGCCACCCTTGGGCGGGGCGAAGACGGCTTTGCTCCGGCTCAGCTTGAGTTGTTGGACCACGTGCAACGTGTCCGACTCGAAGTCGATCGCGTCGACGGCCACGCCGAGGATCTCGCCCTGTCGCAACCCGCAGCCGCCACCCAGGTCGACCATGGCCCGGAACCGCTCGGGCATGCCGGCCCGGACGGCGAAGACCCGTTCCGGTGTCCAGGGAGCGACGCGCCTGTCATCGACGGTCGGCGGCCGGACCGATCGAGCCGCACACGGATTCCGAGGAAGGTGCCCATCGTCCACGGCCGCGCTGAGGGCGGCGCGCACGTTGGAGTAGATGGTGCGGGCGTACGAGCCCCTGATGCCGTTCTCGCTCAGCTGCCGTACCCAGTCCCGGATATGCGCAGGCTGGAAGGAGCCGAGCGGGCGCGATCCCAGGTACGGGAAGGCGTGCAGCCGAAGCTGTGACTCCATCGAAGCCTGGGTGTTCGGGTCAGCCCCCTGTGTGGATACCCATGTCTCGGCGTACTGCTGGAAGGTGACCCGAGCGGCACGCGGGTCGATGTACTGCCCGCGTGCCATGTCCGCCTCGGTATGGGCGAGCCACTGATCAGCAAGCCGCTTCTGCCTGTCGGGGAAGCTCTTGGACCTCTCCGTACCGTCCGGGCCGACGTACCGCGCGCGGTAGCGCGCACCCGAGCCATAGCGGTCGCTCTTCACTCTGCGGGTCTTGCCGTCCGGACCGACCTCGGTCTTGTACCAGCGGTCTTGGATGTGTCCGGCCATCAGGCAGCCGCCCCCTCACGCCGGGAGTCCACCCAGGCCCGTACGTCGGCCGGGTCGAAGCGCAGATGCCGGCCGACGCGGAACCCACGGGGCCCGGTGCGCTTACGTCGCCACTGGTAGACCGTTTCGACGCTGGGCAACTCGAACATCTCCACCAGGTCGTCAGGGGTCAGGTACCGCGAAGGAAGGGCGCGCGGTTCTGCGGCCACGTCGGTCAGGGCGAGGCGTCGGCTAGCCACGGGTGGGTTCTCCTTCCGTTCCGGGGGCGGGCTCGATGGACGCGGCGAGCCATGCTTCGGTGTCGGAGAGGCCGGTGCCGGCGAAGGCCCAGTGGGCGAGGACGTACGTGGTGTCGGGCGTCTGCTCGTTCGCTGTTGCTGCCTGTGCGCGGCGCCATGCGGCGCGGGCGTCGCGGAGGGCGCCGAGGGTGGTGGAGTAGCGGCGGGACTTGGTGGAGAAGTGGCCGCGGAAGCCGAGCATGTGGGCCCAGGCCCGCAGGCGGAGGTGTTGGAGGTCCTTGCGGGCGCCGAGGGTCCAAGCGGTGCGGATGAGCCGGCGGGCGTGGTCGCTGAGGTCGAGCTGGGCCAGCTCAGCGGCAAACTTCAGTGGCCGGTCCAGAGCACCCGTGGCCGTCTCGGCGCCCTTGGTGGCGTACTTGGCGATGTACGCGGCGACGGCTCGCTCGGTCAGCTCCTGGCCGTCGTTGAAGTCGGCCGAGCGGATGGTGCGGACGTCGAGCTGTCGGCCGAAGGTGAAGGTGTGGGCGCGTCCGTCGAGGGTCGGGCCGTCCACGCAGACCTTGGCGGTGGCGCTGCGGATGGCGTCGGTGAGCAGTTCGGCAGTGGCCCAGGGCGGGGGCGGGGTGTCGCCGCCGCCGGGGCCGTCGAGGCGGATGACGGCGTGGAAGTGGACGGCGCCGCGCTTCTGGTACTCGGCGACCTTGGCGAAGGACACGCGCGCGTGCTCGCGGAAGCGTCGCTGAGAGAGGCCGGCGCGCTTGGCGACCTCCCGACGGAGGTAGGTGGAGAAACGCTGCCAGAGGGCCCCGGCGTGCGCGTTCCAGAGGACGGCCGCTTCGTAGTCGTAGCGGTCCGGGTCGAGCGGGGTGCCGAGTAGGTCGTCGTCCTGGTCGTGGCGGGTGCCGCAGCGGCAGGGGTGGACGGTTCCGGCGGGGCCGGTGGGGCGGTTGTGGACCGGGCCGAAGCCGGGGGCGGTGAAGGTGGCGAAGACGCGGGGGTGTGCGGCGACGTGTTCGGGGGTGCCCTTGCCGCCGCGCAGGCCCGAGGTGATCAGGTGGAAGGTGTCACGGCGGTAAACCTCCGAGCAGGCCGGGCAACGGGTTGTGCGGCGGTTGTTGCAGCGGACGAGGAGGTGGCCGGCGGGCAGGTCGGCCGATTCGAGGTGCTGGAGGACGCGGCCGATCTCGCCCGTGACGGTGTCGACGTCGTACTCGGTGCGGTGGCCGTCGAGGCGGATCGGGTGCGTGCAGCCGCCGAGGCCGGAGAGCTGGCGGAGGATGCCGGGCAGGGTGCCGTGCGCGGCGAGCTTGGCCAGTTCGGGCAGCGGGGGCGGGGTGGGGCGGGTGAAGATGGCTTTGCTCCTTCTGGCTGTTCGGGTCGGGAGTGAGCGCCCGGGGCGGCCGGATGCTTGGCGGTGTCGTGGCCGCCCCGGGGCGTGGTGGCGTGTGAGGCTCAGCGGCGGTGGTGCTCGCGGAGCGGAGAGCGCAGGACGACGGCGGCGACGGCGACCGAGATGGCCGAGACGGCGACGGCGGCCAGGAGCGCGGTCAGGATCACGCCGCCGGTGACCACGGCGACGACCGCCCCGGTGCTGAGCGAGACGGACGGCAGCGCACGCCGCACGGGCACCGGATCGGCCGGGGTGTGGGGGTGCGCGGGCGGCGGGGTCGGGCTGTCGGGGTACTTAGGCAGGAACACGGCGGGACTCCTCTGGTCTACTCGTCTAGTCATGTGAGCCGTTTATGACGTCCACGCCCGAGCGCGTGCCGGACTCGATGGCGGGGGCGAGGAAGGTGTGCGAGAGCCAGAAGCCGAAGAGGGCGACCAGGACGACGACCCAGGCGCGGACACCGAGGAACTTGACCGCTCCCCAGGCGAAGAGGCCGAGGACGACGACGAGGGGCAGGCTGACGGTCACGGGTGGGCGGTCCTTTCAGCGGGCGGGGCAGCGGTGGGTGCGGGCGGCCAGTTCGGCGGCGGCCCGGCTGTCGTAGTCGGCGGAGAAGCCGCAGCGCGGAGCGGTGCAGGCGGCGGTGTGCTTCTCACGGCCCCGGCCGTCGTAGAAGGTGCCGACCTGTACGGGGCCGATGCGGGTGACGTTGCGGAAGCGCTTCGGGCGCGGCATCACGGGCTCTCCTCTCCGGTGAAGTCGCGGGCGTGGTCGGTGAGCCACTGCGCGATCTCCGGGTGTTCGTCGGCGGTGGCCCGGTTGATCGCAGCCTCAGCGGTGGCCACGGCTTCGACGAGTTGGTTGTTCCGGGTCAGCTCGGCAGCACGACGTAGGGCGGATCGGATGGACGGACGCATGGCAGGTGTCTCCGCTGCTGTCCGGTGAGGCGGGTGGCGATGGCGTCGGCGAGTGGTGCGGGGACGCCGAGACGAGCGCGCAGGGTCGGGACGTCGATGGGCGTTCCGGTACGGGTGTGGTGCTCTGCTGCGACCTTGCGTGCGTGCTCGACCAAGGCGGCCGGGACGGGTACGGCGGGCCGCTCGGGCGGGGGCTCGATGGCCGGCGCGGTCGGTTGGGGTGCGGTGGTCGGTTCGGGCGCGTCCTCCTGGTCGTCATCGGTGTCGGTGTCGGTGTCGGTGTCGGCAGGCTCCGGGATGTTGTCGACGGCCGCCGGTGCGATGTGGGCGAGCAGCGTGCCGCCGAGGAAGGCGACCGCGGGCCATCCGGCGACGAGGATGCGGAGCCAGGCCGGGACGTGGTGCATGTCGAGCAGGCCGGCGGTGGCGACGTTGGCGCCGAGAGACGCGGCGAGCGCGATCACGAACCAGCACCACCCGGCCGTTTTCGCGTCGCCGGTCCGCAGTCGGCGCCAGGCGGCGACGAGCAGCAGGTCGACGCTGATCGGGTAGGCCCATGCTTTCCACCCGTCCTGTCCGGCCGCCGAGGCGATGTCGTGCAGGTGGGCGAAGGAGAGCGCCGCCGCGATGAGCGCTTGGACGAGTACCGCGTCGACACGGGCCAGGTGGGCACGCATGCTGCGGCTCCTTCCGGATTCGGGCATGGCAGGGGTAGGGACAGGGCGCGAGGCGGTCACGCCGACCGGGAAGAGGGGGGAAGGTCAGTCGGTCACCGGGCGCGGCCGGACGAGCGGCGCCGGGGTATCGACGGGGCCGGCCGGAACGTACGGCCGGAAGGGCGTGAGCGCGGCCAGGTCGGGTGCCAGGTGGGCCGACTCCCGGCAGACACGGGCGGCGTCACCGAGGGACAGGTACGGCGTGCGGATGCGGGACCAGCCGCCGGAGGTGTCGCCGGCGACGGCCAGGCCCGGCCGTTCGGGGGCGATGGCGCAGGCCGCACCGACCGCTTCCGGGGCGATGTCTCCGAGCGCCATCTTCGCCGAGGCTTCGTCGTTGACGCGGTGGCAGACACGGCCGGTCAACTGGGCCCGCAGCATGGTGGCGCCCTTGCCGAGCTCGGCGCCGAAGCGCTGCCCGCACACCTCCAGGTAGATGCCGGCGGCCCGGCCGAGCTGGGCGAGGCGGATGAGCTGGGTGACCATTTCGTCGCGCCGTTCCTCGTCCTTCTTCGTGGCGACGAGGAAGAGTTCGGCCACCTCGTCGACGAACAACACGACCGGGGTGGGCCGCTCGTTCTCGGGCAGGCCCCAGATGTCGGAGGTGATGTCATCGGCCGGGGTGCCGGGGGCGATGCCCTGCCGGGCCTTGATCAGGTCGTATCGGTCCTCCATTTCCTTGACGAGCACGGGCAGCAGCTCGGCCGCCTGTTCCGGGTCGGTGGCAAGCGCGGAGAGCCGGGCGGCGAACGGCGCCAGTTCCACACCGCGCTTGCAGTCGATGCCGACCAGGGCGACCGGTTGCCGGGCGAGTCCGGTGATCAGGTGGCGCAGGTACATGGACTTGCCGGACAGCGTGGCGCCGAGGGTGAGTTGGTGCGGGATGGCCCGGTAGTCGCGGACGAACGGAGTGGCGTCCTCCCGCAGCGCCACCGGCACCTTCAACAGCCCCGCGGCGAGCTTGCGAGGCATCCGAACGCGTCGCAGGACGTCGAAGCCGACGAGCCGCAGTTCGACCACGCCCGGCTTGATGGTCGTCACGTAGACGGCGTGGACGCCCCAGGCGTGCCGCAGCCGTTCGGCCGAGGCGGCGACGTCGGCCGGCTCCTGCCCCGGAGCGAGCCGCAGCCGGAGCCGCAGGCCGGTCGAGGTGGGCCGGATGATGCCCCGGCGAGGAGGCACCGGTCGCACCTCACGGCGGGTGGTCGCCTTCACCGCCAGGACCCGCAGCCGGGACGGCGCCACGGTCAGGCCGCACGCCTCCATCACCGAGCCGTACGAACCGAGCAGCCGGGCGGTGGATATCGGCAGGCCGACCGTGGACCAGTAGGCGGCCGGATGCTTGGCCCGGGTGTAGGCGGCCCCGCCGCCGAGCACGGCGAGGGGGCCACCCACCTCCAGGAGTGTCGTCAGGTCGGCCATCAGACCGAGGCCCCCGCGGCGGCCGGGAACGCGGCCGGGGTGACGGCGGCGGCCCGGTAGGCGATGCCGTGCCGCTGCTGCCCGTTGAAGACGCTTTCCCACGGGCGGGCGGCCAGGCCCGGCAGCGAGACCGGCGAGCCGAGGGGCAGTCCCTCCGACACGCCGCTCTCCGGGACGGTGACCTTGATCAGCGACGACTCGCCGTCCTCGATGTAGACGACGCCGATCGTCATGAGCGCCTCACCGCTCACGGCGTCCTTGGCGATCTCGCCGGTCTGCCGGTCACGGACCTTGGGTTCCGGGGCCTCGGTCAGCAGGATCGTGGCCGCCGAGGTCTCCACACGGATAGTACGCAAGGATCTTCCCTATCTACTCGTCTAGACATGTTGCGTTCTGCGAACCCGCTTTGCGGGATTCACGTGAACACCTTGCCATGCGACTTGCCCACTCGTCTATACGAGTATGCGTGTCGGTGTGTACGAGTTGAGGGAGTGACCCCCTGCGCACCACCGCCGCTCCCGCGATCAGGTCGCCGGGAGCTGGTACGACAGGACGTAGGCGTCGGCCGCCATCACGGTGTCGCAGACTTCCACGGCCCGCTTATCCGTGTCGTACGCGGTGCGGATGAGGTGGATGACCGGGACGCCGGAGGCCAGCCGCAGCGTCCGCACCTCGTCCGGCGAGGGCATCCGGGCGCGGATCTCTTCTTCGAAGTGGTCGAGGTGGTGGCCCAGCTCCTCGAGGCGGGCATAGATGCCGCCGGGGCCGGGGTTCGGCTCCGCGATGGGCGTGCCACGGGCGATGTCGAGGGGCAGGTAGGAGGTGGCGAACTCGACCGGGCGTCCGTCGAGGAGGTACCGGCGCCGCCGGGCGAGCACGCGCCGCACCGAGCCGAGCCGTGCGGAGACGTCCTGACTCGCCTTTTCCTCCTTCACCTCCAGGCTGTCCACCGTGGGGTGACTGCCGGCGGCGTCGGCCTCCACGATGAACGCGGACTTCCCCTGTTCCCTGTGCCGGCGGGCGAAACGGTCGGAGGCAAGTCGTCGCACGGGCGGCCGGGGGCGGACGAAGACGCCCTTGCCGTGCTCGGCGTGCACGAGCCCCTCCCCCTGGAGGATGGAGAAGGAGTTGCGGACCGTCATGCGGGAGACGCCGTAGTGCTCGACGAGTTCCGCTTCCGAGGGCAGCTTCTCGCCCTCCTTGAACCGTCCGCGGTCGATGGCTTCGCGCAGCTGGTCGGCGATCTGCCGGAAGACGGCACGGTCGCTCGTGGGGTCGAGCGCACCGAGGAAGCCGGAGGGGAGAGGGGACACGTGTACTCCTTTAGGTATCTAGACGAGCGGGTGAGTGTTGTTGCTACCGTGGAGAGCCTAGCCAGCCGAGAGGGCCGTACAACGTGAGCACTGATCGTCCGCACTCCGTGAGCGTCGCCGGGGTCATCGTCGACGACCAGGGCCGGGCCCTGCTGATCAAGCGCCGCGACAACGGCAAGTGGGAGCCCCCAGGCGGAGTCCTCGAACGTGAGGAAACCATCCCCGAAGCCCTCCAGCGCGAGGTCCTCGAAGAGACCGGCATCAAGGTCGCACTTCCCGCGACCCTCACCGGCGTCTACAAGAACATGACCGGCCTCATCGTCTCGCTGGTCTTCCGCTGCGAAGCCGCCGACGGCACGCCCACCACCGGGGACGAGACCCGCGCACTGCGCTGGGCCACCCGCGAAGAGGTCACCGAACTCGCCGACGAGGCGTACGCGATCCGCGTCCTGGACGCACTCGACGCAGCCACACCGCCGGCCGTCCGCGCCCACGACGGCGTGAAACTCGTCTAGCCCGAACCCGCTGCACATGGCGGCCTATCAGCACGAAGGAACTTGTATGCACGAGTATACGAGCACCGCCCGGGTCTGGGGACTGTCTTGCCCAGGATTCCCGGAAGAGGTGAGCCGGGCCCGCCGCTGGACCCGCGACATCCTGCGCGGGTCACCCCTGGCGGAGGACGCCGAGCTGATCGTGAGCGAGCTGAGCGCGAACGCGATCCTCCACACGGCCAGCGGCATGCGGTCGGGCAGCTTCCATCTGGCCCTGGCTGTCTCACCGCAGGTGGTCGCCCTGTCGGTCACGGACGAGGGAGGCACCCGCACAGCCCCGAAGGCCGAGGACCAGGACGAGCAGGACGAGCAGGCCGAGCACGGCCGAGGGCTGGGCATGGTCAGCGCGCTCGCTCACCGGGTCGTCATCCATGACAGCCACGGCGGTCACACGGTCACCGCGGAACTCTTCATCCAGGCACGCCCGACAGGAGGACGCCCATGCTGAAGTCCGTTCCTCCCCAGGCTCAGAACGCGGGCGGCCGGCCTCTTCCCTGCCACTGCCGAGCGGTCGCCTATCCCTTGAACGAAGTGCGCTCCATCCCCTTGGGGTCACACGACGCCACCAGCCCGCGGCTGGCCCTGCGCTGGTTACAGGAGCGCACGCGTCACATCATCGATCAGTTCGACAGGCCGTACGCACAACCAGGACTCCACTGGTTGACGGACGAGGCAGAGCACGAACGAGCCCTGGCCTACATGACCGCAGGCACGGGCTACCAGATCACCCTCTACGACGAGAGCACCCGCTATGTCCTCGTGGCCCACCCGACGGGAGCGGCCACATGACCGGGCTCGCCCGCGGCTACTGGTGCGAATGCTGGACCGAGGACGCCACGGGAGAGGGGCCGGCACTCCTGGCATCGTTCGACGCGTACTCGGCGCCCCAGGCCGACCGATGGGTCGCCATCGCCCTGCGCACCATCTCACCGGCACTCGACTCCGACGCATCGGACGAGGCATGGGCGTGGCTGCACGACGAGCGTGCCGAAACACGAAGGGCCCTCCTGCGCTACGAGCACTGCACGGTGACCATCACGCATGCCGGCGTCCGCATCATATGGACGATCCGACCAGTCCTCTTCCTACCGTTGGCCCACCGGCAGAACATCGAACTCCCAGCCTGTGCACACAGCTTCAAGCCCCGCACGACGCACTGAGTTACAACTTTCTCTACTGGTTCAAGGCGGCTCGCTCCGCTCCCCGCGCGCGGCCCGGCCCCCGGCCGGGCCTGCGCTCCTGTCTCCGCCCCGCTCCAGCCCGGCCGGCGCCCGTGCCGCGCGCACAGCAATCAGCCGCCTGACGTCAGAGAAGGGGTCCGTCGCAGCTGGGACCATCGGCTCCCCAGACCCTTCAGCGACCCAAGGTAACCGCGAGTTGCTCAACCCGCTGTAGGCAACGCGCCAGGCTTGGCGATTCGTCAGCAGCGATTCTGGGGCGCCACAGCCTAAGACCGAAGTCCCGAATATCTGACGCGTAGGTGGGCCCAACGGAGGTGCCACTGTTAGGTCTCGGAACGAGGCCCTCACGAATGTCTCTACGGCGTGACTTTCGCGCCAGGTTGATAATTTCCTGCTTTGGGTCTTGCAGAGAGTCCGGATTTCTAGGCACTTTACTCGCTGAAACCCCAAGGAAGTCGGCGATTGCATCCCGATCTGCGAGCAGCCAAGATTCGATTTCTGCGACTGCCACCCGGAATACCATCAGGTCTGCGGGGACAGGAAGCCATTCACGTACGCTTGCTACTACACAGCCGTCCACCGTGTCCATATCCACGAGAACGAACCAAGGCATGAACTTAGCCGCTTGGTTATATGCAGGCAGCTTTTTTAGCAGCGCCGACTTACCCCCCTTCCCTTGTACCATGTTCACGTCAAGCCCGAACTCTCGCAATATAGAGCGAACCGCGCCTTCATCGGAAATTCCCTCTACTGCGATCATGACCTTGTTCACTGATCACCCCACGAAGAAGCTGAGTTGCCCAGCCTCTTCCGGGGCCGTGAATTCCTTCAAAATGTCTCCCAGGGGAACCCCGGACTCGCGCATAATGCGGATCTCTTCCCGATCTGACAGGCGAGATACCGCAGTACCCTCAGATTCTGGAATTAGCATCAGGACCTCGTCGGACCCGATTCCCGAGTCGTTCAAAATCTCCGGCGAATGACTACTCACCAAGATCTGCCTAGCAGACTTCCTCTGTACCCTTGCGAACATTTGAGGAATGTGTCGAACCACTTCAGGGTGCAGTGATAGTTCAGGTTCTTCCAGTAGCAGCGGGCCGCGTGAATCAGCTACCGCCCATAGTAGGCCAAGGAGTCGCAGAGTTCCGTCCGAAAAGTGATCCTCCGTCTGCCAGGCTCCATTCGGCCGCCAGTGCTGGTACTTTCCTTTCAGGTGCGGAACACCGCGAATGTCAGATTCTAGCTCTAGTTTTTGCAGTTGCGGTACAGCCACCTTAAGAGCGTCGACAATCTTCCGTAGGCGCGCGTCACGGGTCACCTTGGGTGTGCGCGCAATTTGTTCGAGAAAGTCACCTCCAAACGGGTCGTTTTTCTTGCCTACGGACCTGTCCGGCTCTCGAACTAGCTGCGGAACAATGTGCATGTAACTAAGGCTGGTAAAGAACTCCGCCACAATCCGGAATTTTCTATTCACGTTCACTTGCTCAAGGTGCGTCTGACGCAACCGCTCCACGTCCCCACGGTCACCTGCGTCAGGTCGTCGCAACAGGTCCTTCCCCCTGTACTGCACCACCTCGGATTCCACAATTGGGCGCCTGTTGTTATCTTGCTTGAATTTGAGCTCATAGCTCCACTCGTTCGGGAAGGCGTCGTTTCCAAGAGTGACCTTTAGTGAAACTGACGGATACCTTCGAGCCGCGAAAGAGCGAATCATACTCACGCCGCCGCGTTTTGCTACCGCAGCCTCGAACCCGCCACCAACAGATACGATCTCCGAAAGGAATCTGAAGCAGTCCAAGAAGTTCGACTTTCCTGCAGCATTAGGCCCAACCAAAAACATCCTCTGGCGCAAGTCGACCGCAAAACTAGTAAAGTTCCTCCAGTTGGCCACTTGGAGACTTGTGAAGCGCATGTTCTTACGCTCCAACGGTTCGTGCTTGACGCCGTCTTCTGCTTCGCTCACGAAGGCACCCCCTAGTGCAACCGCTCCCGATCACTCACCCGGATGGTATCGCCCGCGCGGGAGTAGCGCTGAGGTATCGCGATGGCTGACTGAGAGTGCAGCTGGCGTGAAGGATGAAGTGAAGGTAGCTCCCCGGCGCCCGGCTCTTTACCACCGCTCCTAGGTCAGTTGCTGTCTCTATGTAGCGGAGCTACTGCGCTTCTCAAAAATGCGCGCCCCGCACCCGCTCTACCTGGGCCATCCAGTCAGCCGCACCCCGTGGCGGTTGCTTCCGCGCAAGACCAACACAGCCGTTGGCCCAGGTCATCACCCTCATCTTCCGCAAATGATCGAAGCTGCCCAAGCTGAGGGCTCAGGCATCGTGGTCACGGACCGGCCGTCGGGGCTTGCTCTGGTCGACGGAGACAGCAGCGTGGCTGAGGCCGGTGGGGGTGCAGCGAGGCACACGCGTGCGTAGTCGGTCGGCGCGCCCGCCGTCGTGGCTGACTGTCGTCGGCTGAGGTTCAGACGGGCTGCATCGACAGTGCCAGCTGTCGGTCGGGGCGGCAGAGCTGGGCCGTCCCTGGGCCGTCCGAGGCCGCTCAACAGTGGCCAATGACGACCAACGACGACCACCAGGCGCACGAGCCCACCGTCCCTGACCAGCAAAGACCCAGGTCACCAAGATCTCCGGCAAGACCCAGGGCAAGAAGAAGTAAGCCTGTACGAAACAAACCCCCTATCAGCGGGTTCTCCGCTGGTAGGGGGTTTTGGCGGTCCCGGGCCGTTTCTGGCCGCCAGCCGGTTGATCGGGCCGGGCTCAGTGCTCCAGGCCCCGGCTGTTCTCTCGTCTCTGCCCGGGGCGTCGTGAGGCACGTCGTCGCACACCAGCAAGAAGTACTCGTCCGCCATCGCCTTCCCCGCCCCTCTCCGGTTCGGAGCGTACGATCCCTCAGCCGTCATGTCGCATCGTCTTGGTGGCGTCGAAGACAGCGGCTACGGCTTCGCAGGTCCGCTCCTGACTGGAAGGCATCAGGTGCGTGAAGATCAGCCGCGTGGTCACCGGAGGCCTGATCGGGCAGCGCACCCACCATCGTGGCTGACTGAACTCGGCTGAAACTCAGGCGACCCCGAGGCCGGCCTCCACCCAAGGTGCTTCGGGGGCGTGCCGACTGCGTGCCCGTGGCTACTCTGCCCGTTTCGCGAGCAGCCGGCCTGTCAGTCCGGAGTGAGAGCCTCCCGGACATGAGCTACGACCTGGCTGTGGCCGTCGAGCGAGCCGCCGGGCCATTGTCCGGGCCGTCTCCGGGCCGTCTCCGGGCCGTCCGAGGCGGCTCGACAGCGGCCAAGTGGGGCGAGGTGCGGCGGCGGGCCGTCAGTCCGCGCTGGTTCCTGTGTCCGGGCGGGGCACCTCCACCTCCGGGCGGGGCATCAGTACCGCCGACACCACCGTGCGGGACGAGGCCATGACGTCGGCCACGAAGCGTCGGCGGCCGATGCCGAGTCGGCGTAGGGACGGGCCGTGGTCGGTGGCGACGACGAGGGAGGCCGCGAGCAGGAGAAGCCGCCATACGGCCATCACCGGGCGGCGCGCCGCGCGGGGCAGCTCCGCCAGGGAGGCGTGCAGCCGCTCGCAGTGGAAGGGGACGTGACGCTGCTCGTCGGACAGGATCCGTCCCGCCACGTCCGCGGTGAGCGGGTCGTCGGTGCCCTCGCGCAGGGCCCGGTAATAACGCAGCGCCACGACTTCCGCGATCATCAGCACCAGCAGCTCCACGCGCAGGCCCATGAGACGCCGTAGCCGTACGAAGACCGTGTCGCTCCAGTACCCGGTCAACGTCGGTTTGCCCCCCGCGGCCAGCAGCCGGGCGAGGAGACGGGCGTGGTTCTGTTCCTCGGCGACGAAGAGCCGGACCGCCTGCGCGTAGTCGGGGTCGCCGGCCCGGTCCGCTGTGCCGACGAGGTTGGCGCCGTCGCCGTCCTCGCCGACCTGGAAGCGCTGGATGCCGGCCCACACCGCCGGATGCAGCGTCGCGCCCTGCCCCCAGTCCGGATCGCCCTGGGCGCGTCTGCGCTCGCGCTCGTCCTCGAACCGCCTTGTCCACTCGGCGAAGTCGCCCGTACGCACCCGGTCTCCCCTCTCCGGGACACGGCCGTGCCCCGGAGAGGGACGACGCGGGCGGACGCCGAACCGTTCCGCCGCCGCCGGACAACGCGGCTCCTCGACAGGCATCGGTCAGCGGCGGAGAGGGGCGCGGGTTCCAACGGGTGAATCCAGTGGGTCGGCGCGTAGCGGCCGGTGCGACAGCGGGAAGGTCATGGCACACCGGACAAACGATGGGCAGGAGGCATGCCGGTGCCGAAGTTCCTCATCCAGGCCAGCTACACGCCCGAGGGCACCAAGGGGCTGCTCAAGGAAGGCGGGAGTGGCCGCCGCGCCGCCGTCGACCAGGTCGTCACCGGCCTCGGCGGGCAGGTCGAAGCCATGTACTTCGCTTTCGGGGAGGACGACATCGTGCTCATCGTCGACTTCCCCGACCCGGTCTCCATGGCCGCCGTCAGCCTCACCGTCAAGGCCGGCGGAGCCCTCCACACCCGGGCCACCCCTCTCCTCACCCTCGACGAGATCGATCAGGCCGCCCGCCGGCAGGTCACCTTTCGCTCCCCCGGCGCGTGACCGGACAGGCCCTGCCGGCGGTTGTTCCGCCGGCAGGGCCTGTCGCTGTGCGGGAGACGTTCCGGTCGGCAGGGGGCCTGTCGCTGTGCGGGAGACGTTCCGGTCGGCTGTGGCGCTACTGGCGGTGCCGGGGCTTGCCCTTGCGTGGGGGCAGGGTCAAGGTGATCTGCCGGACGAGTTGCTGGAGGCAGGCCAGGCACGCGAGGGCGGGGAGGGCGGCTCCGGCGATCCCGGTGAAGGTCCTCTCGGCCTGAGCCACGCACAGCATCATCGCGACGGAGGAGAACAGCAGGACGATGAACCAGGAATTGAACGCCCGGCGCTGATGCAGGGCAGTTCGCAGGATGGAGAGAGAGGCCACCGTCCACGGGCCGTACACGAGAAGAGGCCACCAGGGAATCAGCCCGCTCTTCGTGTCGGACGTGATGCTCTGCAGCGGTCCGTAGGCCACCACGCCACAGAAGACGCTGACCACCGCGACGATGACGGAAACGAACGCGACGATGACGAGACTGCCGGTCTGCATCCACTTGAGCCGGAGTTTCCGGACCCGAATCTTCCGATGCCCGGTGGAAGAACGTCGGATGGGCGGCAACTGGGCGGTGATCTGCGCCAGGCCCTCCATCGGGTCGCCGTAGTCGACACCGGGTGACGACTCGCCGCGAGGCGGCGGCACCATGGCCTCCTGCTCCGCCGGAACAGCCTCTTGCAGGAGATAGGCGAGTTCCTCGACCGGGTCCCAGCCCGAGTCGGGGGGCACCAAGGGATCCCCGACATTCAAGGCGTCGGAGGGGCTGCCGTGCCGGCCGGCACCAGAACCATAGGAATATGAATCGGAATACCATTCATGCCGTACAAAGGAAGGATCCGCATAGTCGTGATTCATGGAAATCCGCTCCCGTCACGCGCGGTCGGCGTGGCAGCCGGACTTTTCCTGGCCGTTCCACCGCTGGTTGAGTTCCTCTTGGGCCGCCTCCAGCAGTACGAGGAACTCGCGGAGCAATGACTCGGTGACCTGGAGTTCGACCCGCACGCCGGTCCCGTGGAAGGCGCCGCCCTCGCGCGCCGAGAGTGCCACACCAGGCGTGTAAGTGTATTTTCCCGCTGTCGCATCACGGGTCGCAGGCAGATTATCCTTCCTCACGCCGCGGTGAGGCAAGCCATGGAACCTTGCTGCTTTCGCCATATCCCGCTAACGCCGCTCCCTCTCCTCCAGATGCGCGGCAAATGAGTGACCCTGATGTGGAGGAAATGTTGGGGAGAGCGTTCTTGATTAAAGTCATCCGCATCTTACTTCGCACGTTATGAGTCGAGCGGTTTGTCTGCTCAGCTCTTTTGGGCGGTAAATAGGACTCGCCGCCAGTGGACAGAGGTGCCGGTGGACAGAGGCGCCGGTGGACAGAGGTGCCGGTGGACAGAAGTGCCGGTGGACAGAGGTGCAGGTGGGCAAAGGTGCGGAGGCCGGGGGCGAGGTCCCACCGTTCCGCCTCAACACGCCCATGTGATCACCATGTCGGTTCCCTAGAGTGATCAACGGTCCGGCCGCCGTCGACGCAGCCGGATGTACGGATTCACGGAGGGAACAGAATGAAGGCAGCACTCAAGCGGCGCGCCGCCACCGTCATTCCGGTCGTCGCCGCCGTCCTCGCGGGCGGCCTCGCGGCAGCCCCGGCGGCGCAGGCCAGTGGTTCGGACGGATGCGCCGGCGGATACGCGAAGTACACGTCGAAGGGTGACTACCTCTACGTCAAGGACCGCAAGGCCGACGGCCGCACCGTCTTCGTCAACCTCGAAGCGGCCAGTGGCAAGCCCTACTTCTGGGACACCTTCCACGTCACCCGAGGCGCGGGAAAGAGCTACACGTGGAACCTCGATCTCCCGGAGAAGCGGAAGGTCAGGATCATCATCTCCCTCGTGAAGGGCGATCCGGCCAACACCAACAGCAAGTGGACCAAGTGCGCCACGTTCACCAGCGCCACCTGACCCCCTGACCCCCTGACCCGGCGACGCACCGCATCGGGCGAGGGCACTCGGAGGGCACTCGGAGGGCACTCAGGGTGCGTGGCCGCGGCTCACCCCAGTGCCCTCTCCAGCACGTCCCGGTGATCGGACACCCACCGGTACGCCGTCCGCACCTCCGTGACCGCCCCGGCGTCACGGAGCCGCCGCATCGCGGGGTCCCCCGCGTCGGCCTCGGCCTGGATGCCGCGCCAACAGCGGTCCTGCCACCACAGCACCGTGGACACGAGTCCGCGCCGGAGCCGCCGCCCCAACCCGTAGCTGTCGGCGATCAGTCTCATCCGCCGGGCCGCGTCCGCCGCGTCGGCCACGGACGGGCCGAGGCCGAGGTACTGCCAGCAGACGTGGGCGACGTCGTGGATGCGTTCGCCCGGCGCCGCGAGGTCCCAGTCGATGAACGCCACCGGGCGCAGCTCACCACCGACCGGCCGGTAGACCGTGTTCCGGGGCGACAGGTCGTTGTGGCAGACGACCTCCTGGTCCGCGGCGAGCGCGCTGCCGGCCGTCAGGTCGTGGAACGCGCGCACGAGCCGGGCCACCGCCACCATGCTCGCGTCCGACGAGACGGCGGCGGGCTGCCGCGGTTCCCAGGCCACGTGCCCGTCGAGGTGGCTGAGGACCTCCCTGCCGTGCTCGTCCACACCGAGATGGCGGGGCGCTCCGTCCCAACCCGCGGTTTCCAGCAGTTCCAGCAGGCCACTGACGTACGGCGTCCGTGCGGACGCCGTACGGCGCACCGTGTTCCCGACCCGGACGACGGTGTTGACGGAACCTCCGGGCAACGACGACTCGGTCATCGCCTCATTCTGCCCGTCCGAGTCCGGGAGCGGACGACGAGGGGCCCGGCGCCGGAGCGCCCGGCCCCTCTCGCGTACGTCCCGCATGTCCCGTAGGTCCTGCAAGTCCTGTGCGACTCGTACGTCTCGTACGGCGGTGAGGCGTCGTCCTCAGCCGCACTGGCAGGGATTGCCCGACTGGCAGCCGCAGCCGCATCCCGAGCCGCAGCCGCACGCGCTGATCAGCATCAGGTTCCGGACGGCGACGGGCTGTTCGGTCGGATGGTCCTGGGTGGGGTCGGGGGTGGAGGTGCTGGGGGCTTCGGCCATGGGTTCCTCCCGGAGGCTAGGGCGCCTGTGCCCATTCCATGCCCGTTGTGTCCGGCGCATCAACGGCGCATGGGGGCTTCCCCGCGCCTCCGGCGGGTTCGAACGCCCCCGAGTGGCTCGCCTACGCCCCCTCGACCGGCTGGATCTCGTTCGGGAGGTCCGGCTGGAACTCGTCCGCGTGCTCGCCCGTCACCAGGAACACGACCCGCTTGGCGACCGCGACCGCGTGGTCCGCGAAGCGCTCGTAGTAGCGGCCGAGGAGGGTGACGTCCACGGCCGTCTCGATGCCGTGCTTCCAGCGCTCGTCGATGAGGTGCTGGAAGAGCGTGCGGTGCAGGAGGTCCATCGCGTCGTCGTCCGTCTCCAGCTGGAGCGCGAGGTCGACGTCCTTCGTGATGATCACCTCGGCCGCCTTGGCCATCAGGCGCTGCGCGAGCTGGCCCATCTCCAGGATGGTGGCGTGCAGGTCCCGCGGCACCGCCCGCTCGGGGAAGCGCAGCCGTGCCAGCTTCGCCACGTGCTGGGCGAGGTCGCCGGAGCGCTCCAGGTCGGCCGACATGCGCAGCGACGTGACGACGATCCGCAGGTCGGTCGCCACCGGCTGCTGCCGCGCCAGCAGCGCGATGGCCCGGGCCTCCAGGTCGTGCTGCAGTTCGTCGATCTTCTGGTCGGCCTCGATCACGCTCTCGGCCAGCTTCAGATCGGCGTCGAGGATGGCGGTCGTGGCGCGCCCGACGGCCGACCCGACCAGCCGGGCCATCTCCACCAGGCTGTCGCCGATCGAGTCCAGTTCCTCGTGGTACGCGTCCCGCATCGGGGGTTCCTCTCGTACTCGTGCTTCCGGGGCTTCGCAAGGTCGTGATGTGCGTTATGCGGTGATGTCGGACTATCGGGTTCCGGGGTTCAGGGCACCCGGCGCTGTGAACCCCACGGTGCCACGGTCCGCCCCGTACGCGTCGGTTTCCGTCACCCTGAATGAACCACCCCTGGCGCCAAGGTGAACTCTGGGCGACGAGTGTTCGAGGTCCCACTCCGATGGCTGTGGCCAGGGCGGATCGCATGCCTAACCTGGACGCATGGACGTGAACGCGGCGGTCGCCGCAGCGGCAGCGATCGCCGGGGTGCTCACCGGTGTCATCGCCATGCTGGCGTTCCGTTGGAGCGAACGCGACCAGAACCGACCCACCAGGACTTCCTTGCACACCGATCCCGTGCTGCCGCCGGGCGTGGACACCGTCCTCTCCGTCCTCCGTTCCTCGGCCGTCGTCCTCGACGAGGCCGACGCCGTCGTCAAGGCCAGCTCCGCCGCGTACGCCCTCGGGCTCGTCCGCGGCGGTGAGCTCGCCGTGGAGCCCATGCTCCAGATGGCGCGGGACACCAGACGGGACGGCGAGATACGCCAGGTCGAGCTGGACCTGCCCCGGCGCGGCACCGGACGCGGCGAGGCGCTCGCGGTCTCCGCGCGCGTGGCGCCGCTGGGCTCCCGGCTGGTCCTCCTCCTCGTCGAGGACCTCACCGAGGCCCGGCGCATCGAGGCCGTACGACGCGACTTCGTGGCGAACGTCAGCCACGAGCTGAAGACTCCGGTCGGCGCGCTCTCCCTGCTCTCCGAGGCCGTCATGGACGCCTCCGACGACCCGGAGGCGGTGCAGCGCTTCGCCGGCCGGATGCAGATCGAGGCGACCCGGCTGACCAACCTGGTGCAGGAGCTCATCGACCTCTCCCGCGTCCAGAACGACGATCCCCTCGAGGACGCCGAACCGGTCAGCGTCGACGAGCTCGTCGCCGAGGCCATCGACCGCTGCCGCCACCAGGCGGGCACCAAGCAGATCACCATGGCCGCCGCGATCCAGGAGCCCGAGGAACCGTCCGCCGGGGTCGGCGACCGCGGCCGGACGGACACCGCCCGGCTGCGCCTGTGGGGCAACCGCGGGCAGCTCGCCGCCGCCCTCGGCAACCTGGTCGAGAACGCCGTCAACTACTCACCCGCCCGCACCCGCGTCGGCATCGCCGCGCGCCGGGTGGCCACACCCGGCGGGGACCTGATCGAGATCGCCGTGACCGACCAGGGCATCGGCATCTCCGACAAGGACAAGGAGCGCATCTTCGAGCGCTTCTACCGTGTCGACCCGGCCCGTTCCCGTGCCACCGGCGGCACGGGCCTCGGACTGGCCATCGTCAAACACGTGGCCGCCTCGCACGGCGGGGAGGTCACGGTGTGGAGCGCCGAGGGACAGGGCTCCACGTTCACACTCCGGCTGCCGGAGGCGGGCGCCGTCCGTGACCGCGTCCGCCAGCACCCCGACCTCGACGCGTACGACACCGCGGCCGAGGGCGGGCCCGCCGGAGGAATCCCCGCCGATTCATCCCCCGACTCCACCGCGTACCACACGCTTTCCGCCCCGGAGGTCCTTCCGTGACCCGAGTGCTCGTCGTCGAGGACGAGGAGTCCTTCTCCGACGCCCTGTCGTACATGCTCCGCAAGGAGGGCTTCGAGGTCGCCGTCGCGACCACAGGGCCCGACGGACTCGACGAGTTCGAGCGCAACGGCGCCGACCTCGTCCTGCTCGACCTGATGCTGCCGGGACTGCCCGGCACGGAGGTGTGCCGGCAGCTGCGCGGCCGCTCCAACGTCCCCGTGATCATGGTGACCGCCAAGGACAGCGAGATCGACAAGGTCGTCGGCCTGGAGATAGGAGCCGACGACTACGTCACCAAGCCGTTCTCCTCGCGCGAGCTGGTCGCCCGGATCCGGGCCGTGCTGCGCCGCCGCGGGGAGCCGGAGGAGGTCACCCCGGCGGCCCTGGAGGCCGGGCCGGTCCGGATGGACGTCGACCGGCACGTCGTCACGGTCTCGGGCTCGAAGGTCGACCTGCCGCTCAAGGAGTTCGACCTGCTGGAGATGCTCCTGCGCAACGCGGGCCGTGTCCTGACCCGCATGCAGCTCATCGACCGGGTGTGGGGAGCCGACTACGTCGGTGACACCAAGACCCTCGACGTGCACGTCAAGCGCCTGCGCGCCAAGATCGAGCCGGACCCGGGCGCGCCCCGCTACCTGGTGACGGTCCGCGGTCTCGGCTACAAGTTCGAGCCGTAAACCGCACGCTGCGGACGTCACGGCCGGAGGGCGGCACCCCACGTGGGGTGCCGCCCTCCGGCCGTCAGGGGCGCTACGGCACTCAGTGCTCCGCGGCGGCCGACTCCGAGGCGCTCGCGTCGGCCGACTCGGCGGCGGCGGGCGACTCGGTCGAGCCCTCCGTGGTGCCCTCGGCCGGCGACTCGGTGGCCGACGCCTCGCCGGACGGGGTCACGGAGGCGGAGGCGGACTCCGGGGCGGTCGGGACCTCGCTCGGACCCCACTCGGTGAAGTAGCTCTCGGCGGGGACGACGAAGGCGCGCAGGCTGACCGCGCCGGTCTCGCTGAAGGTGAAGGTGACCTTCTGGGCGTTGCCGTCCTGGACCGCCTCGCTGCTGCCGGGCAGGACGGCGGAGGCGTTGTCCGCGCCGCCGATGACGACCGAGCCGTGGGCCGGGACGGTCAGCTCGCCGTCCCCCTCGGCGAGCTTGATCTCCACCGGCTCGTCGACACCCTCGACGGTGATCGACTCCAGCGTCTGGGCGGCGTCGCTGCTGTTGAAGACGGTCGCCGAGACCGCGGCCGGGCCCGTCGACTCCGGGTCGGGCTGGGTGATGACGACGACGTTCTGCAGCTTGATGTCGCCAACGGTGGTGGCGGCGTTGTCCGGCTTGATCTGCAGCGTCTGGGCGTCGTTGCCCGCACCACAGGCGGCGAGCGTGGCGATCGAGAACGCGAGGGCGGAGGCGGCGAGGGCGCCGCGTCGAAGGCTGCTGCTCACGGCGGCGGCAACTCCTTGAAACGCACGGGCAGCTCACCTCTATAAAGCCGCCCTAAGGGTCTGTCAGCGGGCCTTAGGTTACCGAGCCGTCCTCACGCCACCGCACCCGACCCGCCTCTAGCGTGCTCCAGGGCCCCGATCACCGCCACAGCGGGACTGTCGCCACTCCCGTCACACCACCCACAAGTGACCCGTGAGTCACATTGGCTTCTTCGCGATCGCCCGGACGTCGCCCCCCATTCACATAAGCGCCGCTCGCCGGGGCGGGCGGGTTTTTGCGGGCCGGAATGCGGGGTCGTCCGGAGAATTGATCACGCCCTGTTCGGCCGATGGTGTGATCAATTCCGGAAACGGCGTGGATCTGCCTCCGGACACCGAACGGAGTAGCGGAAGTCGCACGTCTGGAACCGGACATATGGGGATGTTCGGCCGTTCGGAACGGCCTCCGCAAGACTGTGACGTGCGTGTTTCGTCCCCCTTGGACAGCCGCTCCGACCTGCGAATACCTGCTTCCGTCGCCCGCCCGCAGCACGTTCCTGTTGCTGTTGTCAAGCCCCGAGATATGCCCTGACCTGCGAAAACGCCATTCAGGAACCGCCGTTTCCGTGTTACCCTGGATAGCCACGGAAGGGGTACCTGTCACATGACGTTCAAGGTTGGCGACACCGTGGTCTATCCCCATCACGGGGCCGCGCTGATCGAGGCCATCGAAACTCGCCAGATCAAAGGCGTGGACAAGACCTACTTGGTGCTGAAGGTCGCCCAGGGTGACCTGACGGTACGTGTGCCAGCGGACAATGCGGAGTTCGTCGGCGTGCGTGATGTGGTCGGTCAGGACGGGCTGGACCGGGTCTTCGAGGTGCTGCGTGCGCCGTACGCCGAGGAGCCCACGAACTGGTCGCGTCGCTACAAGGCAAATCTCGAGAAGCTCGCCTCCGGCGACGTCATCAAGGTCGCGGAAGTCGTGCGTGACCTGTGGCGTCGTGAGCGCGAGCGCGGACTCTCCGCCGGTGAGAAGCGCATGCTCGCCAAGGCGCGCCAGATCCTGGTGAGCGAGCTCGCCCTCGCGGAGAACACGAACGAGGACAAGGCCGAGGCGCTCCTCGACGAGGTCCTCGCGTCCTGACGCCGACGCAGCCGGCCTCGGCTCAGTACAGGCTCAGCACAGCAGGCTCAGCACACTGAGAAATGCCGCGGTGCCCGATGACGTATCTCTTGTCGCCGGGCGCTGCGGCATGTCGCGTTCCGATGCCGTACGCCTGAATCCCCCAGGGAGGACCACTGACCCCCCGCGGGGACGACCGACCCCCTCGGGGGGAACGACCGGTCCCCTCGGGGGAAACGACTGATCCCCTCGGGGGAACGATCCCCCGACCCTGTGTGTGCCGGGCCCGGGCAGCTGGCTCGACCGGCGCGTCACGGAAGGGTCCGGTCAAGGCGTCGCGCCCGGCACGCTGTCTCCGTACCCACGTATGGCGAGCACACAAACCTGACAGGAACCGATGTCTGACGATTCGCTTCCCGCCCCCGCCCCCACCCGCACGGCCGCGGTGATTCCGGCCGCCGGCCGGGGCGTACGCCTCGGCCCGGGCGCCCCCAAAGCGCTCCGCACGCTGGGCGGGACCCCCATGCTGATCCACGCGGTGCGCGCCCTCGCCGCCTCCCGCGCCGTCTCCCTCGTGGTCGTCGTGGCGCCGCCGGACGGCACCGCCGAGGTCAAGTCGCTGCTCGACGCGCACGCGCTGCCCGACCGGACCGACTTCCTCGTCGTCCCCGGCGGCGAGAGCCGGCAGGAATCGGTCCGGCTCGGCCTCGACGCGCTGCCGCCCGGCTACGAGATCGTCCTGGTGCACGACGCCGCCCGCCCCCTGGTCCCCGTCGACACCGTCGACGCCGTGATCGAGGCGGTCCGGGAGGGCGCCCCGGCCGTCGTCCCGGCGCTGCCGCTCGCCGACACCGTCAAGGAGGTCGAGCCGGCCGCCGCGCCGGGCGACCCCGAGCCGGTCGTCGCCACCCCCGAGCGCGCCCGCCTGCGCGCCGTGCAGACCCCGCAGGGCTTCGACCGGGCCACCCTCGTCCGCGCCCACGAGACCGTCGTCGACGACGTCACCGACGACGCGAGCATGGTCGAGCGGCTGGGTCTGACCGTCGTGGTCGTCCCCGGCCACGAGGAGGCCTTCAAGGTCACCCGCCCGCTCGACCTGGTCCTCGCCGAGGCGGTCCTGGCCCGCAGGAGGCTCAACGATGGCTTCTGACCAGCCCCTGACGCTCCCCCAGGTCGGCATCGGCACCGACATCCACGCCTTCGAGGACGGCCGCGAACTGTGGTGCGCCGGCCTGAAGTGGGAGGGCGAAGGCCCCGGGCTGGCCGGGCACTCCGACGCCGACGTCGTCGCGCACGCCGCCTGCAACGCGCTGTTCTCCGCCGCCGGACTGGGTGACCTGGGCCAACACTTCGGCACCGGCCGGCCCGAGTGGTCCGGCGCCTCCGGGGTGACCCTGCTCACCGAGGCCGCCCGGATCGTCCGCGAGGCCGGTTTCACCATCGGCAACATCGCCGTCCAGGTCGTCGGCCCCCGGCCGAAGATCGGCAAGCGGCGCGACGAGGCGCAGAAGATCCTCTCCGAGGCGGCGGGCGCCCCCGTCTCGGTGTCGGGCGCGACGACCGACGGACTCGGCTTCCCCGGCCGGGACGAGGGCCTGATGGCCGTCGCGACGGCGCTGGTGGCTCGGACTCGCTGAGGGTCGGTGGCGCGGAGCCGCTGGCGGCCGGTGGTGCGGGCCCGCTGAGGGTCGGTGGCTCGGAGCCGCTGGCGGCCGGTGGTGCGGGACTCGCTGACGGCCGGTGCCGCAGGCCCACTGACGGGCGGTGGCGCGGACCTGCCTGACCGCCGGTGCCGCAGGCCCGCTGACCGTCGGCGGCGGGCGCCCCCGTCTCGGTGTCGGGCGCGACGACCGACGGACTCGGCTTCCCCGGCCGGGACGAGGGCCTGATGGCCGTCGCGACGGCGCTGGTGGCTCGGACTCGCTGAGGGTCGGTGGCTCGGAGCCGCTGGCGGTCGGTGGTGCGGGACTCGCTGACGGCCGGTGCCGCAGGCCCACTGACGGGCGGTGGCGCGGACCTGCTGACGGCCGGTGGTGCGGGCCCGCTGACGGCCGGTGGCGCGGGACTCGCTGACGGCCGGTGCCGCGGGCCCGCTGACGGGCGGTGGCGCGGACCTGCCTGACCGCCGGCGGCGGGCGCCCGCCGACAGCCCGTGACAGCCGTCCGTCGACAGCCCGTGACAGCCGTCCGTCGGCAGCCGGTGGCGGCCGTCCGTCGGTACGTGCCGTGCCGCGGGACGAAGCGCCGCGGCACGAATGTGCGGCCTTCGGGTGGAAGGGCGCGGGGCACCGTCCCACGCCCACTACCCTGGAGTGGTGACGATTCGCCTGTACGACACCAGCGCCCGGCAGATCCGTGACTTCACCCCGCTCACGCCGGGTTGTGTCTCGATCTACCTCTGTGGCGCCACCGTGCAGGCCGCCCCGCACATCGGGCACATCCGCTCGGGCCTCAACTTCGACATCATGCGCCGCTGGTTCGCCTACCGCGGCTACGACGTCACGTTCGTCCGCAACGTCACCGACATCGACGACAAGATCATCAGCAAGTCCCACGAGCAGGGCCGCCCCTGGTGGTCCATCGGGTACGAGAACGAGCGGGCGTTCAACGACGGCTACCAGGCGCTCGGCTGCCTCCCGCCGACGTACGAGCCGCGGGCCACCGGGCACGTGCCCGAGATGATCGAGATGATGCGCGGTCTCATCGAGCGCGGCCACGCCTACGAGGCCGACGGCAACGTCTACTTCGACGTGCGCTCCTTCCCGGAGTACCTGCGGCTGTCCAACCAGGACCTGGACAACCTGCTCCAGCCCTCCGGCGACGGCGAGACCGGCAAACGGGACCCGCGCGACTTCGCGATGTGGAAGGCGGCCAAGCGCGGCGAGCCGAGCTGGGAGACCCCGTGGGGCCGCGGCCGCCCCGGCTGGCACCTGGAGTGCTCGGCGATGGCCCACAAGTACCTGGGCAGCGTCTTCGACATCCACGGCGGCGGCCTCGACCTGATCTTCCCGCATCACGAGAACGAGATCGCCCAGGCCAAGGGCTACGGCGACGACTTCGCGCGGTACTGGGTGCACAACGCCTGGGTCACCATGCGCGGCGAGAAGATGTCCAAGTCCCTGGGCAACTCGGTCCTGGTGTCCGAGATGGTCAAGCAGTGGCGCCCCATCGTGCTCCGGTACTACCTGGGCACGCCCCACTACCGCTCGATGATCGAGTACAGCGTGGAGTCGCTGCGCGAGGCCGAGTCGGCGTTCGCGCGGATCGAGGGCTTCGTGCAGCGCGTCGTCGAGAAGGCCGGGGGAGTCGTCGAGCCGTCCGCCGACGTACCGCCCGCCTTCGCCGAGGCGATGGACGACGACCTGGGCGTCCCGCAGGCGCTCGCCGTCGTGCACACCACCGTCCGGCAGGGCAACAGCGCGCTGGCCGCCGACGACAAGGAAGCCGCCGTGGCCCGCCTCGCCGAGGTCCGCGCCATGCTCGGCGTCCTCGGCCTGGACCCCCTCGACCCGCACTGGGCCGGGGAGGACGACCGGGGCGAGGACCTGCACGGCGTCGTCGACAGCCTCGTACGCCTCGTCCTCGACCAGCGGGAAGCGGCGCGGGCCCGCAAGGACTGGGCGACCGCGGACGCCATCCGCGACCAGCTCAACCAGTCGGGACTCGTCATCGAGGACAGCCCACAGGGACCGCGCTGGTCGCTCGGCCCGCGCTGAGCGAAACTGATCGATTCTTGATCGATTGTGCCGCCCGGGTGTCCGGGCGGCACACTGCATTACGTACGCACGCACACCGCACGACAGACGGGTAGGTCATGGCAGCCAACAACCGCCGCATGTCCGGCAAGAAGGGCGCGCAGGTCGGCAGCGGCGGCCAGCGACGCCGGGGCCTGGAGGGCAAGGGCCCGACCCCGCCCGCCGAGATGCGCAAGGGACACAAGAAGAACCGCCTCGCCACCGCCAAGGCGAAGCAGTCCGCACGCCGCCCCGCGCCGCGCGGCCGCGGCGGCAGGTCGGCGTCCGAGCTGGTCGTCGGCCGCAACCCGGTCGTCGAGGCGCTGCGCGAGGGCGTGCCCGCGTCCACGCTCTACGTCCAGCAGTTCATCGACAACGACGAGCGGGTCCGCGAGGCGCTGCAACTCGCGGCCGAGCGCGGCGGCATCAACCTCATGGAGGCGCCGCGCCCCGAGCTGGACCGCATGACCAACGGCCTCAACCACCAGGGCCTGGTCCTCCAGGTGCCGCCCTACGAGTACGCCCACCCCGAGGACCTCCTCGACGCGGCCGCCGACGAGGGCGAGGACCCGCTGCTCGTCGCCCTCGACGGGGTGACCGACCCGCGCAACCTCGGTGCCGTCGTCCGGTCCGTCTCCGCCTTCGGCGGACACGGCGTCGTGGTGCCCGAGCGCCGCGCGGCCGGGATGACGGCCGGGGCCTGGAAGACCTCCGCGGGCACCGCGGCCCGTACCCCGGTCGCCCGCGCCACCAACCTCACCCGCGCCCTGGAGGCCTACAAGAAGGCCGGCGTCGTGGTCGTCGGCCTCGCGGCCGACGGAGAGTCGGAGATCGGTGAACTGGCGGCCCTGGAGGGGCCGGTCGTCATCGTCGTCGGCAGCGAGGGCAAGGGACTGTCCCGACTGGTCGGCGAGACCTGCGACTTCCGGGCGCGGATCCCGATGCCGGGCGGCGCGGAATCGCTCAACGCCGGTGTGGCCGCGGGCATCGTGCTGTACGAGGCGGCGCGCCGAAGGGGCTGAACGCCCGTCCGTCAGCTCACCCGAACGGGTTAATTCCGGCGCGTCGGACAACCTTGACGGGGTCCGGACAGATCCGGCGGGTCGCGGCAGTGTCCTAATCACACGTCACTCGGTTAGATGAGTGTGGACACCAGAACACCCCGCACACCCACGGGGGACCGCTCGTCGGGATTCGACGACGCTCCCGCGCTGAGCATGGTGAAGGTGCCGAGCGATCCGGCGCAGATCATCGTCAGTCACGCGAGCTTCCGCGTGCAGTTGGGCGCGTCGGCACGGCGCGGCCAATCCCCGCGGATCGCCCGGCACCTGAGCGCCACCCAGGACACCGCGCGCATCCCCGTCGTCGCGGCGGCGGGCAGAACGGGCACGGCGGCCCCGGCCGCTCCGGCCGGGGCCCGCCGCCGGCCCGTCGTCTGGAGCGGCAGGTCGGCCCCGGACGACACCGGCGCACACCGTCTCCTCCAGGCCGTGCGGGCGGGCAGCGTCGGCCACGGCGACGCGTCCGCCACCGATGCCGGCGCCACCCAGGTCATTCCCCGCGTCGGCGAGGGCTATGACGGCGATCTCACCGCGCAGACCCTCCAGACCCCGGTCGTCGGCCCCCCGCGCGCACCCGGCGCCGGCGAGCAGCGGATCCTGCCGCAGATGCGCACCGTGGGCAGCGCCTACGACGAGACCGCCTACGACCAGACCGCCTACGACCAGACCGCCTACGACGAGACCGGATACGGCGCCCCCGACTACGGCGAAGCCGGTTACGACCAGCCCGGCCGGGGCAGGCCCGGTAACGGCCGGTCCGGTCACGGCCGTTCGGGCCACGGTCGGTCCGGCCACGGTCGGTCCGGTCACGCCGACAGCGGCTTCGAGGCCGACGGCTTCGGCGGCAACGGCTTCGAGGGCGACGGCTTCGAGGGTGACGGTTTCGAGGACTTCGTCGAAGCCGTCGCGGCGCAGGCCGGGCCACGGTCCCGGCGGCACGCCGAGGACCCCGTCCGGCACGCCTACTTCCCGGACCGCCGGCTGAACCTCGGCGTGGTCCTGCTCCCGCTGCGCGTCCTGCTCGGCTTCATCTCCGTCTACGCCGGCATGGGCAAGCTGTGCGATCCCGTCTACTTCGACGGCGGCGAGCGCGGCTCCATGGTGAAGTGGCTCAACACCCTGCACCCGTGGGAGGTCGCCGAGCCGCTGCGCCAGTTCGCCCTGCACCACCCCGTCGGCTCCGGGCTGGTCATCGCCTTCCTCCAGGTCGTCGTGGGCGTCCTCACGGTCCTGGGCTGCTGGCAGCGGGTCGCCGCCGTCGGCGGCGCGACGCTCTCCGCCGCGCTCCTCGTCACCGTCAGCTGGAAGACCGTCCCGGTCTACGAGACCCCCGACATCATCTACCTCGCCGCCTGGTCGCCGCTGATCATCGCCGGCGCCCCCGTCTACTCCATCGACGGCCGGCTCGCCGGCAGCGCCTGGCGCCGGCTGGGCCCGCGCGCCGACCTGTGGGACCTGCGCCGCTACGTCCTGCGCCGCGGCGCCCTCGTCACCACGATCGTCGTCGGACTCACCCTGCTCGTGGGGTCCCTGCTCGGCGGTGCCGTCCGGGACGCCGACCGGGTGGTCGTGCCCGGCCCGGGCGAGGCCCCGCGCAACGAACTGCCCGGCTCCCCGCTTCCCGAGGAGTCCGACCGGCCGCAGCGGCCCGGCGAGAAGCCGTCCGCGTCCACCGCGCCCCCCCAGGACGACGCCACCTCGCAGGCGCCGACGCGGGACGAGGAGTCCGCTCCGGGCGCCACCCAGGACACGGAGAGCGCCACCACCGGCGCGCCCAGCCAGACCCAGGGCACCGGTGGTGAGGCCCCGCCGCAGGTGTCCACCCCCGTCGAGCAGGCGCCCAGCACCAGCTCCGGGCCCACCTCCGGCGGATCCACCGGCTCCGGCGGCGGCTCGACCGGCGGCTCCGAGGACGGCGGTTCCCCCTCCTCCGGCCGGCCCGGCCTGGTGGGCGGCCTCCTGGGCGGCTAGGACGAGCCACTCGTCCCCACGACGGACGAGCCACTCGTCCCCACGACGACGGGGTCCCGCGCGTGAGAACGCGCGGGACCCCGTCGTCATGACCGTTACGGGCGGGCTCGGTCAGCGGCCGAGCGCCGCCAGTTCCCTCGCGGCCTCCGTGAGGTCCTTCGCGGTGTCGATCGCGCGCCAGTAGGCGCCCTGCGGGATCGGGAAGCCGGCCAGGCGGTGTTCGCGGGCCAGGTGGGGGAACGTGGTCCGCTCGTGGTCGCCGCGCTCGGGGAGCAGGCCGGCGAACTCGGGGGAGAAGACGTAGACGCCCGCGTTGATCTCGTACGTCGTGGGCGGGGCCTCGATGAAGTCGGTGATGTGGCCGAAGCCGTCCGTCTGCACGGCGCCCCACGGGATGCGCGGCCGGGCCAGTGCGAGGGTCGCGACGGCGTCGCGCTCGGTGTGGAAGTCCGCCATGTCGCGCAGCGAGAAGCGGGTCCAGATGTCGCCGTTGGTGGCGTACCAGGGCCGGTCGGGGTGGGGGAGGCGGGCGGCCGCGTACTTCAGGCCGCCGCCGCGGCCGAGGGGCTCGCTCTCGACGACCGTGGTGACCTTCACGGGGAGATCGGCGGAGTCCAGCCAGTTCTGCAGAACGCCGGCGAGGTGGCCGCAGGAGACGACGACGTCCGTCACGCCCTCCTCGGCGAGCCAGCGGAGCTGGTGCCCGATGATCGGCGTTCCCGTCCCCGGGATCTCGACCATCGGCTTGGGCCGGTCGTCGGTGTAGGGACGCAGCCGGGACCCCTGGCCACCGGCCAGGACGACGGCTTGCGTGGGGCGGGACGCGGCGTGCGGATGGGTCATGCCCGCACTGTACGCGGCACCCTTTTGGCCGCGTGCGGGTCCCCCGGACGGCCGGACGGCGCCCGGGGGGAGCGGGAGGGGGAGGGGGAGGAGGGAGGGGGCTGGACGGGGCAGGCGTCCGGCGCGTGTCCGGTGGGAGTGCGGTGGCAGGCGTCCGGTGGGGAGGGAGTGCGGCGGCACGTGTGCGGTGGCAGGTGTGCGGCACATGTGCGGCGGCACGTGAGCGGTACGGGCACCGGTGCTCGGCCGGGCGTCCGGTGCGGTTGCCCGTCAGGGGTCGGTCAGGGGGCGAGGCCCCAGGCCAGTGCGCCGAGGACCCGGCCCGACTCATCCGGCCGCGGCCCCGGCCTGTGCACAGGCCAGGGCGCCGACGGTGCACAGGCCGTGGCCCGGGCCCCGGTACCCCCGGCCGCCGGCAGCAGGGGCGCCGATGTCCCGGCCGCCGGGTCGGGCTCGTCCGTGCAGGGGATGCCTAGCTGTGTGCCGCCAGGACGCCCGAGGCGAAGGAGGTGTCGCAGACGGGGCGGGAGTAGGACTGGGCGCGGGAGGGGCCGTAGACGCGTACGGCGGCGCGGCCCAGGGCGCGGGCGATGTCGGCGCAGTGCTTCGCGAGGGACGGCTTGCCGTTCACCGCTGCCTGGAGGTGGGTCAGGGCCACGCCCGGGTCCTTCTCGTGCAGCTCGGCCAGCAGCCGGTCGCGCAGGACGTCCTGCGGGGCCTTGGCGGCGCCCTGCGCGGCGCGGTGCCCGGTGGAGACGTCGGCGGCGGTGAGCACCGAGTCGGAAGAGGGGTTCCCCGTCCAGTTGACCCGGGTGACCGCGAGGGTCCCCGAGAGCACCATGACGACGGGCAGGACGAGGGCGAGGGAGCGGCCGATCCGCCGGGCGGGGCCCCGGCCGCGTCGCGTCTGTGGGGTGCTGGAGTGCTTCACGGAGTGCTTCACGCGTGTGAGGGTAGCGCGGGGTAACGGTGTGGCAACGTCGCGTCACCCGGTCGGGGGATGGGGCAGTGCCTCTTTTTGGGTAAGGGGTTGACGCGCTGTGTCGGAATCACCCGGTGTGCGGGGTCTTCGACCACGACGAGAAGGGCCCCGCGGCGATCCGCGGGGCCCTTCTCGTCGAACCGGGGGTTCACCCCGTGGTGTGTCCTCGGCCGAACTCAGTCGGAGAGGCGCGCGCCCGTGGAGGTCGAGAACACGTGGCTCTCGCCCGCGCGCGGGACGACGTGCAGCGTGCTGCCCTTCTCCGGGACGTCACGGCCGCCGACACGGACGACCAGGTCCTTGTCCTCGCCGCCGACCCGGGCGGTGCCGTAGACGAACGCGTCGGAGCCGAGCTCCTCGACCACGTTCACGGTGACCGCGACACCCTGGTCGGAGTCGGCGCCGGCCACGTCGAAGTGCTCGGGGCGGACACCGACGGTGACCGTCTTGTCGGTGGCGGCGGCGATCGCGTCACGCTGCACCGGCACCACCGAGTTGCCGAACTTCACGCCGCCGTCGGCGATCGGGACCTCGACGAGGTTCATCGCCGGGGAGCCGATGAAGCCGGCCACGAAGAGGTTCGCGGGGCGGTCGTACATGTTGCGCGGGGTGTCGACCTGCTGGAGCAGACCGTCCTTGAGGACCGCCACGCGGTCGCCCATCGTCAGGGCCTCGACCTGGTCGTGGGTGACGTAGACGGTGGTGATGCCGAGGCGGCGCTGGAGCGAGGCGATCTGCGTACGCGTCGACACGCGGAGCTTGGCGTCGAGGTTGGACAGCGGCTCGTCCATGAGGAAGACCTGCGGCTCACGCACGATGGCGCGGCCCATCGCGACACGCTGGCGCTGACCGCCGGAGAGGGCCTTCGGCTTGCGGTCCAGGTACTCGGTGAGGTCGAGGATCTTCGCGGCCTCCTCGACCTTCTGCCGGATCTCCGCCTTGTTGACGCCGGCGATCTTGAGCGCGAAGCCCATGTTGTCGGCGACCGTCATGTGCGGGTAGAGCGCGTAGTTCTGGAACACCATGGCGATGTCCCGGTCCTTGGGCGGCAGGTGGGTGACGTCGCGGTCGCCGATGCGGATGGCGCCGCCGTTGACGTCCTCGAGACCGGCGAGCATCCGGAGCGAGGTGGACTTGCCGCAGCCGGACGGGCCGACCAGGACGAGGAACTCGCCGTCCGCGATCTCGATGTCGAGCGCGTCGACGGCGGGCTTGGTGGAACCCGGGTAAACGCGGGTCGCCTTGTCGAACGTGACAGTGGCCATGGTGATGGGCCCCCTTCTACCGGCAGGAACGTGCCGGACGATCCGTTGTAGGAAGGTGGTTGGTGTAGTCCACACGGGTGAACTGGCTCAGGACCGTACCCGGCGTTCGCCTGATCTGTCAGTACCTCGGACGATGTGAACTTCGAGGAAATTTTCGACGGGGCACCCCCGTGGGCTGGGTACACTGCACGGGCACCTGTGTGCAGGCCTCCTTAGCTCAGCTGGTAGAGCACCGCTCTTGTAAAGCGAAGGTCGTCGGTTCGAGTCCGACAGGGGGCTCTGTCCCAGCCCCGCCCGGTCCGGGCGGGGCGTACGCGGAGTCCGGACGGTGCATCTAGATGCGCAGCACTCCGGTGAACGGGCCGTGGCCCACGCCCTCCTCCGTGATCGCCAGCCAGCCGTGGCCGCGCAGGGGGGTGTGCTGGCCGACGCCGGTCGGGTCGAGGGAGAGTTCGCGGGCGGCGGCGTCGACGCTGGACGCCAGGGTGGCGTTCGGTTCGTGGTCGTCGTCGGGGTCGAAGTCCGGGTCCTCGCTGAGGGGCTCCTCCCAGTCCAGGGGGTCGCCCTGCCATTCCGGTTCGCCGTAGCGCCAGTAGCTGCGGCGCACCGCTCCGTCGAGGGCGAGGATCCAGACCATCGAGTCGCTGTGGTCGTCCTGGAAGAAGAACTGGGCCTGGCCGCACGCCGCGCTGATCCGGCGGAGGAGGGCGTTGACGTCCCAGTGCATCTCCCACAGCGGGGTGTCGGCGTAGATCAGCCGCCAGCCGTCCAGTTCCGGCGTGACGAACACGCGGTACGCCGTGCGCCTCGTGCCGTCGGGGGCCGTGACGACCGCCGTGTCGTCGCCCATGGCGGACAGCCCCATCGCGATCGTGCAGGGCCTTCTGTCGTGCAGCCCCATGGCGTCGAAGAGGCCCTCGTAGGTCGCGCCGGGGACGGCCAGCCAGCGGTGCTCGGGCAGGTCCCGCGGAGTGTCCTGGGCCGACTTGACGCGGACGAGCCGCTCCAGGGCGCGCAGGTCCCGCTCGTCGAGTGCGGCCTCGCCGCCGATGAGGGCCAGGGCGCTCAGCGCGTGCCGGCGCAGCCGGGCGGGGCCCGTGCGGCGGATGCCCCGCAGTTCGGGGCCCGCCTGCCGGCCGATGGCCCGGATCGTCCTCTCGGCCTTGTAGCGCGTGAAGCTGTCCCGGTCGTTCAGGAACGGCAGGACGGCCGCGACGGCGCCGGCGGCTGCCTCGCCGAGGTTCTCCAGGCCTCCCAGCGCCTGCTGCCGTATCTCCTTCATGGGGTGCGACAGCGCGGTCACGTACTGCGGGAGGCACCGCTCGTCGAAGCCGCGCAGCACATGGCCCAGCTCCCACCACTCGGGCACCTTCTCGGCCCGGGCGCGGGCCGCCACCGCGGCGTCGAAGGCGGGCGGGCCGATCAGGCGCAGGGCGTCCCGCAGCCCCCACATCGCCTGCCGGCTCGCCGTGCCCAGCGCGGCGACCAGACCGGGCGCGGCGTCGGCGCCCGGCTCGGCCAGACGGCGGACGATCCGCGCGGTCAACTCCTTGTCGCGCCCGGCTTGTTCCAGTTCCGCGAGCAGTGCACCTTGATCCATGCGGCCGACGATAGCCGGAGCCTGTGACAGTCCCTTCGGGGGAGGTCCGTCGTCCGTCCGTGCGACGGGGTGACGCGTCCGGTGGCCATCTGTTCACCTGGTGCCGCCCGGACGGCGGGTTTGCCGCCGGGGTGTCTGCTCCGGGTGGGTGAAGTGGGGTGGGGGCGCGTGCGCCTCCCGGGGCGGCACATCCGTGCACGTCGTGGCGGTCGCCCGGTGTTCCCGCAGGTCGGGGGGAGGGGGTGCCGTCGCGGTTACTTGTGTCGGTTTCGTGGCGATTGAGGGGGTTATGACGAGTCAAGGGCTCCCGGGTGCCCCGCGCCCCGCACCCCAGCAGATCTTCACCGACCTCTCCGTCGCCCTCACCGGCTTCGACCGGGCCGAGCTGGCCGGCACCGGTCTGATCGGCACCTACTACGACACCCTGCTGCGGATCATCGGCGAGCCGGAGACGGGCCGGCTGCTGTGGGCCGCCGCCGAGGCACTGGAGACGGACCGGAGGGACGGCGGCCGTGAGGCGCTGGAGGCGGAGGTGATCGACAGCCCGCGCTTCGGGCCGGTCGCGGTCAGCCTGATCAAGCTCTGGTACCTCGGCGTCTGGTACCCGCTCGCCCGCGGCCACCGCGACGCCGACGGCACGACCGCGGACGACGTCGACGGCACGACCGCAGGCGACGTCGACGGCACGACCGCGGGCGACGTCGAGCACGTCGTCTCCGCGCAGGGCTACCGCGAGGGCCTCGTCTGGGCCGCCGCCGGAGCGCACCCGATGGGCGCCAAGGCGCCCGGCTTCGGCTCCTGGGCCGAACCCCCCTACCTGCCCCCGGTCCTGTGACTTCGGAGACGAGCATGAGCAGCGAGCACTTCGACCTGGTGATCGTCGGCGGCGGCATCGCGGCGGCCACGGTCGCCAGAACGGTCGTCGAGCGGGCCGCGGACCGTACCCCGCCCCGGCACCCCCGCGTCCTGGTCCTGGAGGCCGGCCGGGCCACGGCCATGAGCGCCGACACCTACGACTCGTACGTCGAGGCCTACCATCAGGCCCTGGAGAAGGTCCCCAACTCGCCCTACCCGGCGAGCGGTTCGGCGCCACAGCCGGACGTGCGGGACATCCGCAGGCCGGTCATGGACGGCAAGCGGACCAAGGCGCCCGCCGACCAGGGGTACTTCGTGCAGATGGGCCCGCTCCCCTTCGGCAGCGACTACGTCCGCACCCTCGGCGGCGGCAGCCTGCGCTGGACGGGCACCTGCCTGCGGATGCTGCCCCAGGACTTCCGGACGTACTCGACGTACCGCCGGGGCGTCGACTGGCCGCTCACCTACGAGGAGCTGAAGCCGTACTACGAGCGGGCCGAGTGGGACGTCATCGGCGTCGCCGCGAACGTCGCCGACCAGCGCTACCCCGGCTTCGCCGCCGACCCCGCCGCGTTCTTCGCGGCCGCCGACACCAAGAGGTTCCCGGACGGCGCCTACGGCTTCCCGATGGAGCGCATCCCCTCCAGCCACCTCGACCGGTACCTCGCCAAGCTCGCCGACGGCATGACGGTCGAGCTGAAGGGCCGGGACGGCACCGTCCACGCCTTCACCCTGAGGATCACCAACACCCCGGCCGCCCGCAACTCCACCCCGGCCCACCCGGCGTACGAGGTCGTCGGAGCCGTCGGCGACGCCGAGCGGGGGCAGCGCTGCGAGGGCAACTCCAGCTGCGTCCCGATCTGCCCCGCGCAGGCCAAGTACAACGCGCTCAAGACCCTGCACCGGCTGGTCGTCCGCCACCCCGACCGCGCCCCGGGGGACGGGCAGCGGGCCCGGGCGCGGGTCGCGGTGCGCAGCCGGTGCGTCGTCACGGAGGTCCTGCACACCCAGCGGCCGGGCGAGACCGGCACGGTCACCGGGCTGCGCTACAAGAGGTACTACGACAACGGCACCGCGCCGACGGACCACACGGTGACCGCCGACACGTACGTCCTGGCCGCCAACGCCGTCGAGAACGCCACCCTGCTGCTCGCCTCGGGCGCCGCCAACAACAGCGACCAGGTCGGCCGCAACCTGATGGACCATCCGCTGCTGCTCACCTGGGGGCTGCTCCAGGACGACGCCGGCGCGTTCCGGGGCCCGGCGTCGACCTCCGGCATCCCCGCCTTCCGCGACGGCCCCTTCCGCAAGGAGCGCACCGCCTTCTGCGCCGAGATCGGCAACTGGGGCTGGAGCGACCCGGAGAACGCGCCGTACTCCACGGTCCACGACCTGGTCGGCGGCGGCAGGGACGGCAGGGCCCGGCTCCACGGCAAGGACCTGCGCCGGCGGATCGGCGAGATCCTGCCCCGGCAGGTGCGGATCGCCTGGGAGCTGGAACAGGACCCGGAGCCCGCCAACCGGGTCTCGGTGGACGACCGGTACCGGGACGCGCTGGGCAAGCACCGGCCGGTGATCCACTACGGGCTCTCCGCGTACGTGCGCTCCTCCCTGCCGTGGGCGGCGGAGGCCGGCCGGCAGCTGTTCCGGCGGCTCGGCATCGCCGAGACGCAGCGGCGGCCGCTGTACGAGGCCGGCGACTTCACCCACTACGACCCGCGCGACCCGTCGGCCGTCGAGTACGACGGCGTCACCTACTGGGTGCGCGGCGCGGGCCAGGCCGTGGGCACCCACCGGATGGGCGACGACCCGCAGTCCTCCGTCGTCGACAGCCACCAGCACAGCCACGACCTGGACAACCTCTACGTCGTCGGCTGCGGCAGCATGCCGACGCTGGGCACCTCCGACCCGACGCTCACCATGACCGCGCTGGCCATCCGCACCGGCGACCGGATCGCCGGGGAACTGAAAGGAGGGGACAGGTGACCGAGCCGACCCCGATCGCGAGGCCGGCCGAGCTGAAGGCCGCGCTCCAGCTGGCCGTCGGCCTCCGCCTCGGCACCATCCCCGTCCACCTCACCGCCCTCTGCTCCGTCCGGGACGGCCACAACACCGAAGCGGTGCGGGTCGTCCGCGGCGCGGTCATGCGGGAGATGCTCCACATGACGCTCGCGGCGAACGTCCTCAACGCCCTGGGCGGGACGCCGAGCCCCGAACCGGTCGCCTTCCAGGGCCACGAGCACCTGAGCCCGCTGCCGCCCGGCTTCCCGACGGACAGCCCCGTGGTCCCCGGCCTCGGCACGCTGGAGCTGCTGCCGCTCTCCCCGCGGGCCGTGGACGCCCTGGTCCGCATCGCGCGCCCGCGTTCTCCCGGCGCGCCCTCCGCCGCCGCCCCGGGAGCAGGCGGGCGCGGCCACCGCACCGTCGGCGCGTTCCACCACGCGATCGCGACGGCCCTGGAGGACCCGGAGATCTGCCCGGACGCGATGTTCCGGCACCGCGGCCAGGTGCCGGACACCCAGTACTACGGCGGCGCCGGCCGGGTGGTCGAGGTGCACGACCGGGCCTCCGCACTGAAGGCGATCAGGACCGTCGTGGACGGGGACGGGTGCCTGCCCCCGCGGGCCCCGGAGGTCTTCCACGCCCTGGAGGTCCTGCACGCCCCGGAGGTCCTGAACGCCCCGGAGGTCCTGCACGCCCCGGAGGTCCTTCCGGTCCCGGAGGCCCTTCGCGTCCCGGAGGTCCTTCCCGTCCCGGAGCGCGAGCCGGGACAGGCCGCCGCCGCGGACGGGCGCCGTTCCGGCCGGTGGACGTCCTCGTCCTACGCCCGTCTGCGCGAGCTCCAGGCCGGCCGCCGGTTCCTCCCCGGACAGTCGTCCGACGAGGAGCCCGGGGGTGCGCCCGTGCTGGTCGACTACGGCGCCGTCCACCCGGCGCTGCACCTCCCGGGCACCGGAGACACCGCGGACGGCGGTCCCGAGACCGCGGCGCTGGTCGAGTTCGACCTGGCGTACTCGCTGCTCGTCGACGGTCTGTACCGCGCGTTCGCGGGCGAGCCGCAGGCGCTGACGGTGGCCGTCCACGGCATGTACGCGCTGAAGCACCGGGCGGTCTCCCTGATGCGCACCCCGAACCCGGCGGACCCGGCGCACACCCTCTGCCCCGGCTTCTCCTACCTGCCGCCCGGCGACCGGGAGAAGGCGGCCCGACAGGCACGGGAGCTGCGGCAGCGGAACTGGTAGACCGGCGGGCACGGCAACAGGTGCCTGTGGGGCGGGTGGGCGCGGCGCAGGTGCCTGTGGGGCCGGTGGGCGGGGCACAGGTGCCTGTGGGGCCGGTGGGCGCGGCGCAGGTGCCTGTGGGACGGCGCGGCAAAGGTGCCCACGGACCGGCGGGTGCCTACGGGTGCCGTAAAGGCGCCGGGAAGCTCGCGGCCGGTGCCTGCCCGCCCCTCGGCTGGGCCGTGACCGGCTCCGGCCGCGCGGCCTACGGGCGGGGCCCGTGCCCCCGCAGTCCGTGCGCGGTCACGCCCGTAGGCCGCGTCGGGAGGCCGTGCCCACCTGCGGGAGAACCACGAAATCCGAAGGGGACAGCCGCGGTCCGGGCGGGTAGCGTCCGGCCATGAGCAGCTCGATGAGCGGTGTCGTGAACGGCGGGGTCTCCTTCTGGTACGCGGACGACGGCCTCCCCGCGGTACGGGAGCCGTTGGCCGGTGACGCCGACGAGGACGTGGTGATCGTCGGCGGCGGCTACACGGGCCTGTGGAGCGCGTACTACCTGAAGAAGGCGGCGCCGTCCCTGCGGATCACCGTCCTGGAGCAGCGGTTCTGCGGCTACGGCGCCTCCGGGCGCAACGGCGGCTGGCTGTACAACGGCATCGCGGGCCGCGACCGGTACGCGCGACTGCACGGGCGGGAGGCGGCCGTACGGCTCCAGCGGGCCATGAACGACACGGTCGCCGAGGTCGTCCGGGTGGCCGGGGAGGAGGGCATCGAGGCCGACGTCCACCGCGGCGGTGTGCTCGAGGTGGCGCGGACGCCGGCGCAACTGGCCCGGCTGCGGGACTTCCACGCGCACGAGCTGGCGTTCGGGGAGAAGGACCGCGAGCTGTACGGGGCGCGGGAGACCGCGGAGCGGATCCGGGTGGCCGGCGCGGTCGGCTCGACGTGGACGCCGCACGGGGCGCGGGTGCACCCGGTGAAGCTGGTCAAGGGGCTGGCGGCGGTCGTCGAGGCGCTCGGGGTGACGATCCACGAGGCGACCCCGGTGACCGGGATCCGGCCCCGGCAGGCCGTCACGCCGTACGGCACCGTGCGCGCGCCGTACGTGCTGCGCTGCACGGAGGGGTTCACCGCGTCGCTGAAGGGCCAGAAGCGCACCTGGCTGCCCATGAACTCGTCGATGATCGCCACCGAACCGCTGAGCGCCGGGCAGTGGGAGGCGGTGGGCTGGACGGGCCGGGAGACCCTCGGGGACATGGCGCACGCGTACATGTACGCGCAGCGCACCGCCGACGGACGGATCGCGCTGGGCGGGCGCGGGGTGCCGTACCGCTTCGGCTCGCGGACCGACAGCGACGGGCGGACGCAGGAACCGACGGTGGCGGCGCTGCGGGAGATCCTGACCGGCTTCTTCCCGGCCCTCGCCGGGGTGCGCGTCGCGCATGCCTGGTCGGGGGTGCTGGGCGTGCCCCGCGACTGGTGCGCGACGGTCACCCTGGACCGTTCGACCGGTCTGGGCTGGGCGGGCGGCTACGTCGGCTCCGGCGTCGCCACCGCGAACCTTGCCGGCCGCACGCTGTGCGACCTGGTCCGGCTCTACTCCGGGCAGGGTGGTCCGACCGGGCTGACCGGCCTGCCGTGGGTCGGCCACCGGGTCCGCAGGTGGGAGCCGGAGCCGCTGCGCTGGCTCGGCGTGCAGGGCATGTACGCCACCTACCGGGCGGCGGACCGGCGGGAGGCCGCCCGGCACAGCGCGGGCTCGTCGCGGCTGGCGCGGGTGGCGGACCGGGTGGCGGGCCGGCACTGACCCTGGAGCGCCTGCTGGCTCTGGAGCGCCTGCTGGCACCGGAGCGCCCGCTGGCCCGGGAGCGCCCGCTGGCCCCGAGCGCCCGCCGGCACCGGAGCGCCCGCTGTCCCGGGAACGCCCGCTGTCCCCGGAGCGCCCGCTGCCGCAGGAGCGCCCGCTGCCGCCGGTCAGGCCACCGACTCCGGCACCGGCGCGTCCGTCGCGGCGTACTGTCGCGGCGGCCTCGCCGTGACCAGGAGCCCCGCGGACAGCGAGGCCAGCAGCATGATGGCGGCGGCGCAGGAGATGGCCACCGTGTAGCCGTGCACCGTGCCCTGCGCGGTGAGGTCCGCCGGGCGGTGCGGGTCGCCGAGGCGGGCGGCGACGTACGCGGCGCCGCTGGAGGTGGCGACGGTGTTCAGCAGCGCCGTGCCGATGGAACCGCCGACCTGCTGCGAGGTGTTCAGCATGGCCGAGGCGACGCCGGAGTCCTCGGGGGCGACGCCCGCGGTCGACGTGGAGAAGACCGGCATGAACGTCAGGCCCATGCCGAGGCCCATCAGGACCAGGGCGGGCAGGATGTCGGTGGCGTAGTCGCTGTGCACCGTCATCCGCGTGAGGATCAGCATGCCGGTGGCGGCGAGGAGCATGCCGGGCACCATCAGGGCGCGGGGCGGGACGCGGTGGATCAGACGGGCCGAGATCTGGGTGGAGCCGGTGAGGATCGAGGCGGTCATGGGGAGGAAGGCGAGTCCCGTGCGCACGGGGGAGTAGCCGAGGACGGTCTGGAGGTAGTAGGTCATGAACAGGAACATCCCGAACATGCCGATGACCGCCAGGGCCATGGTGAGGTAGCAGCCCACGCGGGTGCGGTCCTTCAGGACGCGCAGGGGCAGCAGCGGCACCGCCGCCTTCGTCTGCCACCACACGAACACGGTCAGCAGCGCGATCCCGGCCGCGAACAGGGCCGGGACCAGCGGGTCGGTCCAGCCGCGCGGCTCCGCCTCGCCGAAGCCGGCGACGATCGCGACCAGCCCGCCGCACCCCAGCAGGACGCCGGGCACGTCCAGGCGGGTGCCCGCACGGGCGTGACGGTCGTGCAGGAGGGTGAGGGCGCCGACCACGCCGAGGACCGCGACGGGCACGTTGACGTACAGGCACCAGCGCCAGGTGAGGTACTCGGTGAGCAGTCCGCCCACGATGAAGCCGATGGCGGCGCCGCTGGCGGAGAGCGTGCCGTAGATGCCGAACGCCCGGCCGCGTTCCCGGGGGTCGGTGAAAGTGGTGGTCAGCAGGCTGAGGGCGGACGGGGCCAGGACGGCGGCGAAGACGCCCTGGAGGGCGCGGGCGCCGAACAGCATGGCCGCGGTGGTGGCCGCGCCGCCGAACGCGGAGGCGGCGGCGAAACCGATCAGGCCGATGACGAAGGTGCGTCTGCGCCCCACCAGGTCGGAGATCCGGCCGCCGAGCAGGAGCAGGCCGCCGAAGGCGAGGGCGTAGGCCGTGATCACCCATTGGCGGTCGCCGTCCGACATGCCCAGGTCCCGCTGCGCGGAGGGCAGCGCGATGTTCACGATCGTCCCGTCCAGGACGACCATGAGCTGGGCCAGGGCGATGGTCCACAGGCCCCACCAGCGGCGGGGGTCGGGTTCCGCGTCGGGTTCCTCTGTCCAGGCGCCACTCACGCGGACAGAAGATCACAGAACGGACGGGTGCGCACTCCGGATGCGGCCGTGTCCCGGGCCCGGTCCGGGGGCGGTGCCGGGGACCCGGGCGGCCCGCCCGTGGTCGTGGTCAGGGTTCCAGGACCACCTTGCCCGTCGTACCCCGGCTCTGGAGCGCCCGGTGGGCGGCGGCCGCCTCGGACAGCGGGAAGCGCTGGACGGCCGGGGTGAGGCGGCCGGCGGCGGCCTCGGCGAGGGCGCGCAGCTCCAGGGTCCGCAACGGGTCGGGGCCGCCCGCCCGCTCCAGCATCACCGGGCCGAGGACCTGTTCGGAGACGCCCTCGACGAGGTACGGCGTGCCGTCGCGCAGCCCCTCGGCCGACCGGCCGAAGACGATGTGCCGGCCGCCGGGACCGAGCAGGGCGGTGGCCTCGCGGGCCACGTCGCCGCCGACGCCGTCGAAGACGGTCGTCGCGGGCCGGCCGCCGAGGTGGGCGCGGACCTTCTCCGGCCAGGCCGGCTCGGTGTAGTCGACGGCGAGGTCGGCGCCGCCCGCCCGGACGGCGGCCGTCTTCCGCGGGCCGCCCGCCAGGCCTACGACGGTGGCGCCCGCGTTCCGGGCGTACTGCACGAGCAGGGTGCCGATGCCGCCGGCGGCGGCCGGGACGACGACCACGGAGTCGGGGCCCGGCTCGGCGAACTGCACGATCCCCATCGCCGTACGGCCCGTGCCGATCATGGCGACGGCCTGGGCGGCGTCGAGGTTCGGCGGGATCTCGTGGAGGCGGGTCACGTCGGCGACGGCCAGCTCGGCGTAGCCCCCGGGGACGAAGCCCAGGTGGACGACGACCCGGCGGCCGAGCCACGCCGCGTCGACGCCGTCGCCGAGCGAGTCGACGACACCGGCGACCTCACGGCCCGGGACGGTCGGCAGGACGGTCGGCTCCGGCAGAGGACCTTGCCTGCCCTCCCGCAGCGCGGCGTCGAGCAGGTGCACTCCGGCGGCCCGGACGGCGACGCGGACCTGGCCCGGGGCGGGGCGCGGGTCCTCGACCTCCTCGTAGGTCAGGTTCTCGGCGGGGCCGAAGGTGTGCAGACGGATGGCGCGCATGGGGTCCCCCTGTCGTCCGACGTGTACGGACCCACTGTTCGACCTCAAGCATGCTCGAGGTCAAGGGTGTTCCGGCCGAGGGCCAGGGAGACGGCCGTCAGGGCGCTGGTGAAGGACACCTCCGAGAGCACGCCGGGGGCGGCGACCTGGTCGCCGGCCAGGTAGACGCCGTCGCCGCGGTCCACGGCGGGGCGGTCGCGCCAGCTCGTCCCGGGCGGGTCGACGGCGCCCGTACGGCCGTCGGCGACGGCCTCGCGCCGCCAGGTGACGCGGTCGCGCCAGCCGGGGAGGCCGAGGTCGAGGAGCTGTTCCGCGCGGGCGACGCCCGCGGCCCTGGACTCGTGCGGGCCGATCGGGACCTGGCCCTGGATCAGCTGCTCGCCGGCCGGGGCGAGGGTGCGGTCCTGGGCGGTGAACCGTTCGATCCAGCCGGGCGCGTCCAGGTCGGAGACGGCGAAGGCGTCGCCGCGCCGGGTGCGGACCGCGAGGTCGATCAGCGCCGTACGCCCGCTCGGCCAGGTCAGCGACTCGTCCCCCAGGAGACGGCGGGCGGCGTCGAGGGAGGTGGCGACGATCACCGGGGCGCCGGTGGGGAGCGTGTCGACGCGGGAGCAGGTTTCCATGCGCACCCCCAGGTTCCAGGCGCGGGCCGCCATCCGGTCGACGAGGGAGTCCCAGCCGCCGCGCGGGTAGTGCGCCTCGGGCGGCAGCTTGGTGGCACGGCGCAGACGCTCCTGCACGAAGGCGGCGGACAGGGCGCCGGGGTCGTGGTGGAAGAGGGCGACGGCGCAATAGTGGGCGGCGGCGCGGGCGCCCTCCTCGCCGGCCAGTTCGGCCGCCCAGGTGAGGAAGTCGGCGTCGACGGGGGCGCGGCGGATGCCGGGACGCAGCAGCTTGAGCATCGCGAACGGAGGGGTGCGGCGCAGCACGCCCCGGTACCGCAGTCGGAGGCGGGCGCCCTCCAGGGGCGGGAGGGGCGCCAGCGGGCCGATGAGGTCGCGCTGCTGGAGCCAGGTCCAGTGCGGGCCGCCGTTGTAGAGGGCGTGCGGGCCCTCGTTCGTCCGGTACGGGGCCGGGGCGGTCCGGGCCCGCCCGCCGAGGGTGTGGTGGGCCTCGTGCAGGGTGACCGTGACGCCGGCCTCGGCGGCGGCGATGGCGGCGGTGAGGCCGGCGAGGCCGCCGCCGATGACGGTGAGATGGCGCATGGAGGGCTCCTTGCCGGTCGGGGGCGCCTGTACCGGTACGACGGCGGGGCGCGCCGGTTCGTGACATCGGCGCCGGCGCCGGCGCCGGTGCCGGCGGCGGGGGCGGGGGCGGGGGGATGTGGCTGGTGTCGGCGCGGGCATGCGGCCGTCGCCGGGGGATTGTCAGTGGCGGGGTGCAGGATGGGGGCATGGCGAGGACGGGTACAGGCGCGAGGACGGGTACGGGTGCGGGCAGGGTGAAGGGGGCGCGGCGGCCGGAGGTGCGGCTGCCGGCGCTGGAGGCCTACGGGGGCGGGGAGGTGGAGCCCGACGGGGACTACGACGGGGTGGAGTTCGCGGGGACGGACCTCACCGGGCAGGACGGCGCGGGGGCGCGGTTCATGGACTGCGCGCTGACCGGCTGCGCCCTGGACGGGACACGGCTGTCCCGTGCCCGTCTCCTCGACTCGGTCCTCACCGGCGTCCGGGGCGTCGGCACCGACCTGGCCGGGTCGGCCCTGCGGGACGTCGAGCTCGTCGACGCCCGCCTCGGCGGCACCCAGGCGCACGGTGCGGTCTGGGAGCGGGTCCTGGTGCGCGGCGGCAAGATCGACTACCTGAACCTGCGTCAGGCCCGGCTGCGGGACGTGGTCTTCGAGGGCTGCGTCCTGGCCGAGCCCGACTTCGGGGGCGCCCGGCTGGAGCGGGTGGAGTTCGTGGACTGCGCCCTGAGATCGGCGGACTTCAGCGCGGCCACCCTGACCGACGTGGACCTACGCGGCGCGACGGAACTGGGCGTCGCGGGCGGCGTCGACCGGCTGGCGGGCGCGGTGATCAGCGCGGCGCAGCTGCTGGACCTGGCGCCGGTGCTGGCGGCGGAGCTGGGGATCAGGGTGGAGGGCTGAGGCGGGGGTTCGGGTGAGGACGGGCGCCGGGGGCCGGTTGCGGACCCGAGGTACCCGAGGCGGGGCCGTCCGGTGGTCACCCCACCCGGGGGAACTTCGCCTGGAGGGTCCAGATCGCCGGGTTCTCGCCCAGGTCCTCGTGGAGGTCGACCAGGTCGGCGATCAGGTCGTGCAGGAAGTCGCGGGCCTCGCGGCGCAGTTCCGTGTGCGAGAAGGTCAGCGGGGGTTCCTCGGCCGGCATCCAGTCGGCCTCGACGTCCACCCAGCCGAAGCGGCGCTCGAAGAGCATGCGGTCGGTCGACTCGGTGAAGTCCAGCTCCGCGTACTGCGGGCGGGAGGCGCGGGAGCCCGCCGGATCCCGGTCGATCCGCTCCACGATGTCGCACAGCGCCCACGCGAAGTCGAGCACCGGCACCCATCCCCAGGCTGTGGACAGCTCCCGGTCCGCCTTGGTGTCGGCGAGGTAGACGTCCCCGCAGAACAGGTCGTGCCGCAGCGCGTGGACGTCCGCGCGGCGGTAGTCGGTCTGCGGGGGGTCGGGGAAGCGGTTGGAGAGGGCGTAGCCGATGTCGAGCACGTAGGCGATGGTGTCACGCCCCGCGCCCGCGCCGCGCCGGGTGGCGGGATCACGGCCGACGGGCGGCGTCCCACTCGTCCAGCAGCCGGGCGAGCCCGGCCGGCCACACCGGCTCCGCCTCCTCGGCGAGCTCCTCCCGCGTCCACCAGCGCCAGGCGAGGATGGAGTCGGCGGCGTGCGCGGCGGCCAGGTCGGCGCCGGAGGGCTCACGGCGTGGGCCCGGTGTGACGTAGACGTGCTCGTGCTGGCGGACGGCGATGTGCACGCGGGTCCCCCCGCGGGAGGCGACCCGGGTGAAGTCGTGTTCCCAGGTGCACAGCAGCGGTCCGGGCTCCAGGTCCGTCCATCCGGTCTCCTCGGTCAGCTCCCGCAGGGCGCCCTCGCGCGGCGACTCGCCCTCCTCCAGCCCGCCGCCGGGCAGCGCCCAGTGCACGCCGACCTCGACGTTGTCGTACCGGAGGAGCAGGACCGACCCGTCGGGGGCGACCACGGCGACGCGGGCCGCGCGCCGGGGGGTGCGCAGCGGCTTGCGCAGCACGGCGCAGGGCCGGCCGAGCCGCAGGTCGGACCGGTGGTCGACGACCTCGTACCCGAGCGCCTGCCAGAAGGCGAGCCCCCGTGGATGGGCGTCCAGCACGGCCAGCCGTACGGCGTCGCGGCCGGCGGCGCGGAAACGGTCCTCGACGGCCTCGGCGATCCGGCGCCCGTGCCCCCGGCCCTGCACGGCCGCGTCCACCATCAGCAGCCCGATCCAGGGGTCGGGGTCGGCGGGGTCGGGATGGCGCCCGAGGGTGGTCACGACCCCGACGAGCCGCCCCTCGCTCCGGGCGAGCAGCACTTCCCCGTCCGGGTGCGCCACCTCCTCCGCCAGCGACGCCGCCACCTGCTCCGGCCGGATGCCGTCCGGGCCGGGGAAGTCACCGCTGAGCGCGTGGAACGCGCGCTGGGAGGCGTAGAGGGCGGTGAGCTCGGCGAGGACGGCGGCGGGGATGCGGTGGTCCGGGGTGAGGGGAAGGGGGCTGAGGATCACGCGTGCAGGGTAGTGGGCGGATCGGCCGGCAACTCGAACCAGATGTGTTTGCCGGGTCCGCCGGGATCACGGGCCGGTCCCGCGCCCCAGGCCTGCGCCAGGGCTTGGACGAGCAGTAAGCCGCGGCCGTTCTCGTCACCGGCGGTGGGCGTGGGCGGCGCGAGGTCCGGCAGCGGGCCGTCGTCGTACACGGCCACCCGCACACCGTCTCCGGTGACCGAGGTGGTGAGGTGGATGGTGGGCGTCGAGGTGTGCCGTACGGCGTTGGTGACGACCTCGGAGACGAGGGTGCGGGCGGTGTCGGCGAGGTGCGGGGCGTGGCCGCTGGTGGTGAGGAGTATGGCGACGGTGTCGCGGCAGATGCGGGGACTGAGGGGGGAGTTGGGGGTGGTGAGGTGGTAGGTCTGCGCGGTGGTGTCCATGGCTCCGACTCCGATCTGTTGAGGGTGTGCGCGACGGGCCACCGTGGCTCGGACACCGTGGGGTGCCTGCACTGCGGGTTCACTGGCGTGCCGCGCGCTGACATACCGAAGGTAGGGAGCAACCTTGCTCCGGGGCAAGGTTGCCCCGAGGGGTTCACCCGGGCGAGTGGACCTGCCCTGCATCGGCACGGCAGACTCGGACGCGAGAGGAACGGGACCCATGCCACTGAGAGAAAACCCCTCCGCCCGACAGGTCCGACTGGGCTCGGAACTGCGAAAGTTGAGGGAGTTCGCAGGGAGGACGGCTCGCGAGGCTGCCGGTCTGCTGTCGACCGACCAGGCGAAGATCAGCCACATCGAGGCGGGGCGTCTCGGTGTCAGCGAGGAACGTATCCGGCGGCTGGCGGTCTTCTACTCGTGCGACGACGTGAAACTGGTCGATGCCCTGTGTGCTGTCGCCCGGGAGTCCCGAGGGCAAGGGTGGTGGGAGGCCTACAGGGGAGTCCTGGCGCCCGGGTTCCTGGACATGGCCGAGCTGGAGCACCACGCCACGCACCTTCGCGCGCTCCAGCCGATGACGATCCCCGGCGTCTTCCAGACAGAGGACTACGTCCGGGCCATCTACGGTGGACACATTCCCGCTCTGCCTGCCGATGAGATGGACCTACGCGTGGAGTTCAGGCTGAAGCGTCGCCAGATCCTCGAACGAGTCGCCCCGCCGCCCTTCACCGTGGTCATGCATGAGGCTGCACTCAGGATGCGGATCGGCGGCCGGAAGGTCGCCCGCGCGCAACTGGAACACTTGCTGGAGGCGTCCGAGCGGCCGGCCGTCACCCTGCGGGTCATTCCCTTCGACAACGAGAGGTTCGTCGAAGCCACCCAGCCCGTCTTCTACGCGTGCGGCGTCGTCCCTCAACTGGACACCGTGCAGGTGGACAGCGCGGTGGGTGGGGTCTTCCTGGGTGTGGGGACACAGCTCAAGAAGTACGGGACGCTGCTCGACCTCGCGGAGCGCGCAGCGCTCGACGTCCAGCGCTCCCGCCGGTTCGTCCAAGACATCGCACGAGAACTATGAGGTCCTTCACCATGTCTGAGCAGTGGCAGAAGTCCTCCTTCTCCGGGGCGGGCGGAGAGAACTGCCTCGAAGTCACCGGCGCCGAGAGCCACTTCTTCCTCCGCGAGAGCGAGGCCCCCGGCAACGTGATCGAATTGGTCCCCACAGGCCTCCTGGGACTGATACGCCACCTCAAAGCCGAGGTGTAGGAAGGGCGCTCCATCCGGCGGCAGCGGTGTCGTACGCGACTCCGCAGCCCGAGAGTTCTGGAAGGTTCACACGTGTCCGAGCAGTGGGAGAAGTCGTCCTTCTCGGGAGTGGAGGGCGGAAACTGTCTTGAAATATCCGACGCCGGACCTCACCTCCTCCTCCGCGAGAGCGAGGATCCCGACGATGTACTCGAACTGGCTCCCGCAGGCTTGCTGGGTCTCTTGCGGTACGTCGACGCCGCAACAGGCTGAACGCCCTTTCCCCTAGCGCGACGGGCTACGGCACCAGAGCCCGCACGATCAAGGTGCCGAAGTAATCAGGCTCGGGTGCGTCGACCACCTGCGCTGAGACCTGGCAAAAGCCCGCTGCTGTGAGCATGTCCGTCCACATGGCGGGCGTGTAGCTGTATCGGTAGGTGTAGGTCGCAGGACCGGCGAAGCCGCCCTTGTACATGCCCTGCGGGCCGTATGCTCCCGGAATGGCCGGCGGCTGGGAGAAAGCGAATACGCCCTTCGGATTCATGCGCTCACGTACCAGAGGGAAGAGCTTGTGCGGATCGCTGAACCACGCGGCACCGAAGATCGAGTAGACGGCGTCATACGTTCGCGTGTCCCTGGCGAGGAAGTCGAGAACCTCCGCACATACGAACTCGACGCCGAGTGGCCCCCAACGCTCAGAGGTGTTGGCGACCATGACGGCCGACATGTCCACGCCGCGCGCCTTGACGCCCTGCTGTGCCAGGAAGGCAAGAGCCCGGCCCGTGCCGCACCCGATCTCAAGAGCGCTGGCGGGATCGCCGAGGAGTTCCGGCCCCGGCCCGTGATGCTCGTACTGGGTCCACCCGAAGGCCGGGGCCGACTCGGACACGCTCTTCCTGGTGGACTCGGCGTAGGCGTCCCAGACGACGCGTTCACTGTCGAAGTTGTGCTGGACGGTCATGCCGGCCTCCCGCGAAGACCGCAGCCTGAGGAATGCCGCCGGCGCGGGGAGCCCCCCGCCGGAAAGGCGAGGGGCTCCCCGTGCGACAGGGACGAACCGTCGGTCAGACGTTCACGCCGAAGTCCTGGGCGATGCCCACCAGGCCCGAGGCGTAGCCCTGGCCGACCGCGCGGAACTTCCACTCCGCGCCGTTGCGGTACAGCTCGCCGAAGACCATGGCGGTCTCGGTCGCCGCGTCCTCGGACAGGTCGTAGCGGGCGACCTCCGCGCCGCCGGCCTGGTTGACGACGCGGATGTAGGCGTTGCGGACCTGGCCGAAGTTCTGCGAGCGGTTCTCCGCGTCGTAGATGGAGACCGGGAAGACGATCTTGTCGATGTCGGCCGGGAGAGCCGCCAGGTTGACGTTGATCGCCTCGTCGTCGCCCGCGCCCTCGCCGGTGCGGTTGTCGCCGGTGTGGACGATGGTGTTGTCCGGGGTCTGCTTGTTGTTGAAGAAGACGAAGTGGGCGTCCGAGTAGACCCTGCCCTGGGTGTTCACCGCGATCGCGGAGGCGTCCAGGTCGAAGTCGGTGCCGGTGGTCGTACGGACGTCCCAGCCGAGGCCCACGGTGACGGCGGTCAGGCCCGGAGCCTCCTTGGTGAGCGAGACGTTGCCACCCTTGGACAGGCTTACAGCCATGGTTGGGAGTCCTTTCCCTCGGTGCGTAGAGGCTTCGTGCGCCACGAAGCTACAGCTATCCCTATGAACGCGGCGAAGGGTGCCCAAGGTTCCCCGTGTCTTTACTTTCTTTACCGAATCGGAGGAGGCGGGCCGGGCCGGTCCGGATATTGGGGTGACGTGGACCGGTCACAGGCGGGAACATGTACGGCATGTCCGGTCCCTATCCCGTCCGCGGCTCCGTCTCGCTCCCCGAGGCCGAGCTCATGTGGCGTTTCTCGCGGTCGTCGGGGCCCGGCGGGCAGCACGTCAACACCAGTGACTCGCAGGTCGAGCTCCGCTTCGACCTGGCCCGCACCGAGGCGCTGCCCGAGGTGTGGAAGGCGCGGGCGCTGGAGCGGCTCGCCGGGCGCCTGGTCGACGGCGTGGTGAGCGTACGCGCCTCCGAGCACCGCTCCCAGTGGCGCAACCGCGAGGCCGCCGCCGTACGCCTGGCCGCCCTCCTCGCCGAGGCCACCGCACCCCCGCCGAAGCCGCGCCGGGCCACCCGCATCCCGCGCGGGATCAACGAACGCCGGCTGCGGGAGAAGAAGCAGCGGTCGCAGACCAAGCGGGGGAGGGCCGGGCGGGACTGGGGCTGACCGGGGCCCGACCGGCGGGCCCGCTCAGGTCAGTGCCAGCACCCCCACCGTCTCCCCCTTCACCCGCTCCCCGGTGTCCCGGAAGCCGAGGCCCAGGTAGAAGCCCTCGGGGCCGTGCTCGCCGGGGTGCCAGGTCACGTACATCTCGGTGCCGCCGCGGCGGCGGATCTCCGCGGCGACGGATCGCACCGCGAAGCGCCCGTAGCCGCGGCCCTGCTCCCGCGCGGCGATGTTCAGGCGCCACAGGCCGGAGCGGACGAGGCTGCCGCCGTCCTGCCTCCAATCGATGTCGAAGAACGCCATCAGGAAACCGACCGGTCGGTCGCCGTCGACGATCAGGCGGGGCCAGGCGGCCGCGGGGTACACGTAGGCCTGCGCGAGGGACTTCACCACCGGGGAGACCGCGAATTCCTGATCGGGCCGGACCCGAATGGCGAGCGCGGTTTCGATATTCGCGGGAGTTATTTCCTCCAGCCGGACGGAAGACGTCGTTCCCGTCGCGGCCGCCGTTGTTCCCGCCGTCGTTCCCGACGTTGTCGTCATCGTTCCCGCCGCCGTTCCCCGGTTGCTCGTCATCCGGGCACCGTAGGGCGTGCGAGCGGCGTCCGGCCACTGAATTGCCGTTCAGTTCAACTGGCGGTAACGGCCCTTGAAATAGAGCAGCGGACCGCCTTCCGTGCTCGGTACCCGGGCCCGCAGCACCCGGCCGATGACGAGGGTGTGGTCCCCCGCCGCCACCCGCTGTTCGGTGCGGCACTCCAGGGTGGCCAGCGCGCCGCCGAGGAGGGGCGCGCCGGTGGCCTCGCCACGGGTGTACGGGATGTCCTCGAAGAGGAGGCGGTCGCTGAGGCGGCCCTTCATCGCGAAGCGGCCGGCGATGTGACGCTGGCTCTCGGCGAGGACCGACACGCCCCACAGCGGCTGCTCGTCCAGCAGGTCGTCCATGCGGGAGCCGGTGCGCAGGCTGACCAGGACCAGGGGCGGGTCCAGGGAGACGGACAGGAACGCCGTGGCCGTCATGCCGGCGTACTCGCCCTCGGGCGCCCGCGGGTCGTCCGGGTCCAGCGGCGGCTCCTGCGAGGTCACCAGGACCACACCGCCGGCGAGCCGGGACATCGCGGCGCGGAACTCGTCGTCGCTCACCCCCTCAGCATGCCCGGAGGCGGCGGGGGCGGCGGGGGCGGGGAGCGTCTTGGACACGTCTGGAGGCACGTCTGGAGGCTAGTGTCCGCGTGGTCCGCGCCGCATCGGACCTCCGCCCGAGAGCGGTCGAGGGACGGTCGTAGGACGGGTCGTAGGTCTGCCGACGGATTCGCGTACGCTCGGCCGTGCACGGCCATGTGCTCAGTAAACGCACAGGGGAGACGCGGAATCTCCACGTAATTGCTCACGTTTTTATGTGACTTGAGTCACAAGAGTCGGGAATTGTTGACCCTGTGTACCGAGTGGGGAGCACGCTGTGATTCAGTGGCGGAGACGCCACTGGTTCAGACACCCGGCAGAACGGCGTCGGAACGGCGTCGGAACAACGGCAGACACGACGAAGAGAAACGACGTCACGCCGAAGACAACCCTTGATTCGCTGCGAAGTCTCGGGGGGAGGGCGAAGCATGGAGACCGAGTCGGAGCCGTACGTCCGTCTTGCGTCCCTGCGACAGCTGCACCAGGTCATGGCCGACATGAACACGGCACGGAGCCTGGCCGACACGCTGCAGACCGTCGCCGACGGAGTGGTCAACGCGCTCGGTTACGAGCTGGCGTGCGTCAACCTCGTACGCCCCGACGGCGACCTGGTCGTCGCCGCCTTCTCCGGCAACTCCGCCGCCGAGGCCCTCATCACCGGCCGGGTCGGCTCCCGGGAGTCCTGGGAGCGGCGCCTGGGCATGGGCGAGAACTGGGGCGACCTGGTCTTCATATCCCACACCGAGGGCTGGGTCCTCGACGACGACGACGTCCCGCAGTGGTACACCGACGGGCCCGCCCCGCGCTTCGAGGACGAGTGGCACCCCTCCGACCGCCTCTTCGCGCCCATGTACATGCCCGCCGCGCCCGGCGGCGGCGCCTGCGGCGAACTGATCGGCGTCCTCTCCGTGGACCGGCCCCGCAACGGCCGGCGGCCCGGCGCCTGGGGCCGCGAGGCGCTCCAGATGTACGCCTTCCAGGCCGCCATCGCCATCAGCAACGCGCGTCTGCGGGCGAACATGCAGCGGGCCCTGGTCCGGCTCGAACGCGAGCAGCAGGCCCTGCGCGCCAGCGAGGAAAGCTTCCGGCAGGCCTTCGAGTACGCCCCCTCCGGCATGGCCATCGCCGAGCTGGGCGGCGACCAGCACGGCCGGGTCCTGCGCACCAACGACGCCCTGTGCCGCCTGCTGGGCCGCCCCGCCTCCGCGATGCGCCGCTACTCCTTCTCCGACCTCGTCCACCCCGAGGACATGGGCACCCTGCTGCGCACCTCCGCCGAGGGCGGCCGCGCCGAGCTCCGCCTCGGCCGCCGCGACGGCAGCTACGTGTGGGTCTCGCTGCGCAACAGCGTCGTCGCCGACGCCGCCGACGGGCCCCGCTTCCTCCTCACCCACGTCGAGGACATCGAGGAACGCAAGCGGCGCGAGCTCCAGCTCGCCCACCGCGCCTCCCACGACTCCCTCACCGGCCTGCCGAACTCCGCGGAACTGCGCTCCCGCCTCTCCGCCCGGCTCTGCCGGCGCCCGCAGTCCACCCACCCCACCGCCGTCGACGCGATGGACGCCGCCTACGACCACCCCGCCTTCGGCACCGGCGGCGACCACGGCTTCGACTACCCGTCCCCCGGCGGCGAGACCTACGACGCCTACGATCACCACGTGCACACCGTCGCCCCCGAGGAGAGCGGCCGCGACGACGGCACCAAGGGGCTCGCGGTCCTCTTCTGCGACCTCGACGGCTTCAAGTCGATCAACGACCGGTTCGGGCACAACGCGGGCGACGCCGTCCTCGTCGAGGTCGCCCGACGGCTCTCCCACGGCGTCCGGGACGGCGACACCGTCGCCCGGCTCGGCGGCGACGAGTTCGTGATCCTCGCCGACGGACTCGGCCGCGCCGACGCCGAGGACCTCGCCGTACGCCTGCGCAACGAGATCATCCAGCCGATCCGCGCCGAGGGCCGGGCCGTGCGCGTCGGCGCCAGCTTCGGCATCGGCTGGGCGCACTGCGGGATGACCGCCGACGAAGTCCTGAAGTCGGCGGACGAGCGGATGTACGTCGAGAAACGATCTCGTCCCAAACAGCACAGGCGGGCCGGATGATCCGCAGGTCAGGGACCTGATGGGCGAGTTCGTGCGATCAGCGTCACCCGTTCGTGGCCCGCGGACCGGGTAGGCTCGCTCTTCTCCGCACCTATTCACACGCGTACGCATCCGCCCCGCACCTGTTGAGGAGTACGAGAGGATGACGCCCGGCAACAACGGCGCGAGCACGCCCGAGGACGACGACCCGTTCGGCTATCTCTACGCCGACGGCCAGGCCAACGGAGCCCAGCCCCCCTCGGGCGGCTACGGCTACCCGAACTCCGTCAGCCGCGTGCGCACCGTCGGCGAGCGCAGGTACGGGCAGCAGCCGCAGCAGCAGACCGCGCAGTACGGGCAGTACGGCCAGCCGACGGTGCCGCAGCAGGGTGCGTACGGGCAGCCGAACGGCCACACCGCGCCCGGAACCGCCCCCGGCGGCAACGCACCCACCGGCGGACGCCGGTCGGCGCCCTCCGGCGGCCGGGGCCGCGGCCCCAACACCAAGGGCCTGCTGATCGGCGCCGTCGCGGTCCTCGCCGCGGTCGTCGTGGGCATCGCCGTCGTCATGACCAACGGCAGCGGAGACGACGACAGCCAGGACGACGCGGGCCAGGTGTCCACCGCCCCCACCGCCACCGCCAGCGCCTCGCCCAGCGAGTCCGGCGGCGACGACGCGAGCGACGAGGCCGAACTGCCGACGATCGACGCCAAGGCCCTGCGCCTCGGCGGCACCGCCGCGCTGGCCTCCGACGTCGAGGGCGCGCAGGCGGACGGCGGCATCTACGTCGCCAATCTCAACGCCGTCGGCAACTCCGTGACCTGGACCGTCGACGGCATCCCCGAGGAGGGCACCTACACCCTCTTCGCGCACTACAGCACCGCCGGCGACGACCAGTCGATGACGCTCACCATCAACGGCAAGAAGTTCGGCACCCCGCTGAGCATGAAGAACTACGCGCACGCCGCCGACGGGGACTTCGCCAAGGGCTGGACGACCACCTACGCCTATCCGGCCCTCACCAAGGGCACCAACACCGTCAGCCTCTCCTGCGAGAACGGCGACAAGTGCAACGTGCTCCTGGACCAGCTGTGGCTGAAGCAGGGGCAGGTCGAGAGCTGACGCTCAGGCCGCGCCGGCCTCGCCGGTCACCGCCACCCGGGCCACCAGTTCCTCGTACGCGGTCCGGTCGAACCCGCCGGCCGCCGGGGACAGCGCGGTCGCCGCGGACAGGGCGACCGCGCGGGCCAGGCGCTGCGGCCAGGGCAGCCGGTCCACCAGGCCCGACAGCAGTCCGGCGGTGACGCGGCCGCCCGCGCCCGCCGGGGTGCGGCGCGGGCGGACGGGCGGGACGGCCCGCCAGCGGCCCTCCGGGGCCGCCGCGACCAGGCCCTCCGGACCCAGGAACGCCACCACCGCGCGGGCGCCGCGCCGGCGGGCGTCCTCCGTGGCGCGCAGCGGCTCGTGCGAGCCGGTCAGTTCGGCCAGTTCGGCGGCGTCCGCCGTGATCAGGTCCGGGCGGGCGGCGACCGCGCGCCGCAGCGGCTCCCCACCGGTGTCCAGCAGGACCGGCGTCCCCGCGGCGCGCGCGGTGCGCACCAGCCCCGCGTACGCGCCGACCGGCACGCCCGGCGGCAGACTGCCGCACAGGGCGACCGCCCGGGCCCCGGCCACCAGGGCCTCGTACGTCCGCTGGAAGGCCGACCACTCGGCGGGTGCGATCACGGGGCCGGGTTCGTCGAACCGGGTGGTGTCACCGGTGCGTTCGTCGACGACGGCGACCGTGCGGCGGGTCGTGCCGGAGACCGGGACGAGGGCGTCGGTGACGCCCGTGAGGAGGTCGCGCACCTCCCGCCCGGTGGCCCCGCCCACGAAGCCGGTGACCGTCACCTCGTGTCCCAGCGCGGCCAGCACCCGCGCCACGTCCAGGCCCTTGCCGCCGGGGCGTTCCGTCACCTCGGTCACCCGGTGCCTGGTGTGCGGGCGCAGTGCCGGGACGCGGTGGGTGATGCCGAGAGCGGTGTTGAGCGTGACCGTGAGGATCACCGGCCGACCTCCCCCGATATGGCGCGCGTTCGCCTTCTCTTTCCTTCTTCCCGGGTTTCCGGGGGCTCGATCATGCCAAAGAGACGGCGGGCGGCCCAGACCCCGGCCCGGCCACCGTCTCCCAGCGAGCGGACGTTTCAGGCCAGTTGGGGATCGACCACCCATTCCCCTCGCCGCATCACGCCCTTCAGGCCGAAGTCCTCGTCCAGCAGGACCAGGTCGGCGTCCTTGCCGGGGTCCAGGGAGCCCACGCGGTCGTCCAGGCCCAGCAGCCGGGCCGGGGTGGCGGACAGCGCCTCGACCACGTCCTCGACCGGGAGGCGGTCCACCGTCACCGCGCGTCGGAAGGCGCGGTCCAGGGTGAGGGTGGAGCCGGCGATGGAACCGCCGTCCACCAGACGGGCCACGCCCTCGCTGACCTCCACCTCCAGCGGGCCGAGCAGATAGCGGCCGTCGCCGCTGCCGGCCGCGTCCATCGCGTCCGTGATGAACGCCACGCGCCCCGCGCCCGCGTGACGGAACGCCAGCTCCAGTGCGGCCGGGTGCAGATGGACCCCGTCGTTGATCAGCTCGACCGTGACCCGCTCGTCCTCCAGCAGCGCGGCGACCGGGCCGGGGGCGCGGTGGCCGAGGACGGGCATCGCGTTGAAGAGGTGGGTGGCGACGGTGGCGCCCGCCTCGATCGCCTCGACGGTCTGCTCGTACGTGGCGTCCGTGTGGCCGACGGCGGCGATCACGCCGTGCTCGACGAGCAGCCGTACGGAGTCCAGGCCGCCCGGCAGTTCCGTGGCCAGCGTGACCATGCGCGCCCGGCCGCGCGCCGCGTCGATCAGCTTGCGCACCTGCGCCGGGTCCGGGTCGCGCAGCAGCTTCTCGGAGTGCGCGCCCTTGCGGCACGGCGAGATGAACGGGCCCTCGAAGTGGATGCCCGCGATGTCGCCCTGCTCGGCCAGCTCCGACAGCAGTCCCGCCTGCCGGACGAGGAGGTCCATGTCGTCGGTGACGGTGGAGGCGACCAGGGTGGTGGTGCCGTGCCGGCGGTGGGTGCGGACGGCCCGCAGGACGTCCTCGGCCGGGCCGGAGAACGAGGCTCCGCCTCCGCCGTGGTTGTGCAGGTCGACGAAGCCGGGGACCAGCCAGTGACCCCTCGCGTCGATCACCCGGACGCCGTCCGGGGCCGTGGCGGCGATGCGGGTGCCGTCGACGATCACCCGGCCGCCGCGGACCGTTCCGCCGGGGAGGACCACGTCGGCGCCGGAGAGGACGAAGGGCGCCTCGCCGGCTGCGGGCCGCGGGTGGTGTGCGGCTTGTCGCGCAGTTCCCCGCGCCTCTGCGTGGGTGACCATCAGGGCGTTACCTCCGTACCGTCGGTCGTCTTCAGGAGATCCCGGGCCAGGAGCCCCGCGCCCAGGCATCCGGCGGTGTCGCCCAGGGCGGCGGGGGCGATCGTCGGCGGTTTCTGGAAGGTGAGGCGCCGCCGGACGGCGTTCCGTAGTGGTGTGAACAAGGTTTCCCCCGCCTCGGCGAGCCCGCCACCGATGACGAGCGTGCGGGGGTCCAGCAGGGTGAGCGCGGTGACCAGGCCGTCGGCCAGGGCGTCCACGGCCTCCTGCCAGATCCGGACGGCGTCCGGGTCGCCGGACGTGACGGCCTTCGCGCAGTCCGCCGCGTCCGCCCCCGGATCGCCGCAGGCCGCCGCCCACGCCTCGCTCACCGCCGCCGCGGACGCGTACCGCTCCAGGCAGCCGCGCTGTCCGCACGGGCAGGGCGTTCCGCCGGGCCGTACGACGATGTGGCCGATCTCGCCGGCGAAGCCGTGCGCGCCCGCCTCGACCCTGCCGTCGACGCCGATGGCGCCCGCGATGCCGGTGCCCAGCGCCACGAACAGGAAGCGGTCGGCGCCCCGGCCCGCACCGATCCGGCCCTCGGCGAGGCCGCCGGTGCGCACGTCGTGGCCGAGGGCGACCGGGATGCCCAGGCGGGTGGCGAGCAGGGCGCGCAGGGGGACGTCCCGCCAGCCGAGATTGGCCGCGTAGACGGCCACTCCCCGGGCCTCGTCGATGATGCCGGGGACGGCGATCCCGGCGGCCGCCGCGGGCTCGCCCAGGTGCTCGGCGCCGTGGGCGTGCAGCTCGGCGGCGAAGTCGAGGATGCCGGCGACGACCGCGTCGGGGCCGTGCTCGCGTCCGGTGGCCCGGCGGGCCCGGTGCAGCAGCGTGCCGTCCGCTCCGACCAGGGCGGCCTTCATCCCGGTGCCGCCCACATCGAGGGCGATGACATGTCTCACGGGGGACAGTGTGGCCCCAGAACCGGGAGAGGTCTAGTCCACTTACGAGGCTTTGGGGGTGCTGTGGGGGGTCCGGCGGGGCCCGTCCGGAGCCCGTCCGGTGCCTGCGTGGGGGTGGCGCGAGGCCCGCGAGAGGTCTAGTCCACAGGTGTGGTGTAGACCTTAGTTCGGATTCCGGTCCATTGGTATGAGCAATCAGTTGTCCAGAGTGCGGACAACGGACGCACGAAGCAGTTGGGGAGACGAAGCGCAGTGCAGTGGCGGGCAGGCAGGTCAGGAACGATCGCGGTGGCATCCGCCCTCGGTATGACGGCGGTCCTCGCCGGGTGCGGGGTCACCGGCGACTCCGAAGACGTCACCCTCAGACTCGTCGCCGCCGACTACGGCGACAGCAGCGCCAACAGCTCCGAGAAGTACTGGGACGCGCTGGTCGAGGAGTTCGAGAAGGACCACCCCGGCATCAAGGTCGAGGTCACCGTCCACTCCTGGAACGACGTCGACCGCAAGGTCAAGGAGATGGTCGAGGACGGCGAGGCGCCCGACATGGCGCAGATCGGCTCGTACGCCGACTACGCCGCCGACGACCTGCTCTACAAGGCCGGTGACGTCCTCTCCATCCCCGTCCAGGCCGACTTCGTGTCGCAGCTCGCCGACGCGGGCGAGGTGCGGGGCGTGCAGTACGGCATGCCGTTCGCCTCCTCGACGCGGCTGCTGTTCTACAACAAGACCCTCTTCGAGAAGGCCGGGATCACCCCGCCCACCACCTGGGACGAGCTCGCCGAGGACGCCGAGGCGCTCAAGGAGGAGGGCGTCGCCTACCCGTACGCGCTGCCCCTCGGCTCCGAGGAGGCACAGGCCGAGACCATGCAGTGGCTGCTCAGCGGCGGGGGCGGCTACACCAGCACCGCTACCGGCTACAGCATCGACTCCACCGAGAACGTCGAGACGTTCACCTGGCTGAAGAACGAGCTGGTCGGCGAGGGCCTGACCGGGCCGGTCGCGCCGGGCAAGCTCAACCGGGCCGACGCCTTCGAGGCGTTCACCGCCGGGAAGGTCGGCATGCTCAACGGGCATCCCTCGCTGATGAAGGCGGCCGAGAAGAAGGGCGTCGAGTTCGGCATGGTGGCGATGCCCGGCGTCGACGGCCCCTCCAAGGTCTCCCTGGGCGTCGCCGACTGGATGACCGCCTTCAAGCAGAACGGGCACGCCGAGCAGATCGGTGAGTTCCTGGACTTCGTCTACAGCGAGGAGAACGTCCTCTCCTTCTCCCGCGAGTACGACCTGCTGCCGGTCACCACCTCCGCCTCCCAGGTCATGAGCACGGCGTCGGAGGACGCGGACCTCAAGCCGTTCCTGGACCAGCTCCCGTCGTCCGAGCTGTATCCGGTGGGGCGGACCTCGTGGGCGACGGTCAGCGCGGACATCAAGAAGCGGATCGGCCAGGCCGTGACCGCCGACGGCAGCCCGGCGGGCGTCCTCGGCCAGATCGAGGCGACGGCGACCACCGCGGAGAGCGGCGCCACCGGCTGAGCCGTTGGGTTACGGTGCGGGCATGCAGCGGCCAGAGGCGGAACTGGGGGCGAGGGAGCGGGACATCCTCGCCCTGGAACGGCGCGGGATCTCCGCGCCCGGGGCGAAGGAACGGGCGATCCGTGAGGAGCTGGACCTGTCCCCGGTCCGCTACTACCAGCTGCTCAACGCGCTGCTGGACGATCCTCGGGCGCTGGCCCACGATCCGGTCACGGTGAATCGGCTGCGGCGGGTGAGGGAGGGGCGGCGGGCCGAACGCTGAGGCGGTGCGGCCCGCACGCGGTACGCGGGGGCTCCGCCCCCGCGCCCCCGGTCGGCCCTGAACGGGCCTCGTCCTCAAACGCCGGACGGGCTGAGTTGCCCGGCCGGCGCTGTGAGGGGGCGGCTGCTGCCGGTTATCGTCGCCGTATGGGCACCCCAGAGACTCACTCCACGGAACCCGCGCTTCCCGAACCCGTCACCGCCGTCGGACGGGACGCGTTGCGCGCGATTCTCGCCCGGCCCGCCGGGACGCTCGTCGGGCTCGACTTCGACGGCACGCTCGCGCCGATCGTCGAGAACCCGGACGACGCGCGGGCGCACCCGGACGCCGTTCCCGCCCTCGCCCGGCTCGCCCCGCAGGTCGCCTCGGTCGCCGTCGTCACCGGCCGCCCCGCCGCCGTGGCCGTGCGCAACGGCGGCTTCGCCGGTGTGCCGGGGCTGGAGCACCTGACCGTGCTCGGCCACTACGGGGCCGAACGGTGGGACGCCCGGACCGACACGGTCAGCGCCCCCGCCCCCCACCCCGGCGTCGCCGCGGTCCGTGCCGAGCTGCCGGGCGTGCTGGAGGCGGCCGGCGCGTGGCGGGGGACCTGGGTGGAGGAGAAGGGCCGGGCCGTCGCCGTGCACACCCGCCGGGCCGAGGACCCGCAGGCCGCCTTCGAGGCCGTACGGCAGCCCCTCGGCGACCTCGCCGCCCGCCACGGACTGATCGTCGAGCCGGGCCGGATGGTCCTGGAGCTGCGGCCGCCGGGCGTGGACAAGGGCGTGGCGCTGCTGGAGCACGCCCGCGAGACCGGCGCCGGGGCCGTTCTCTACGCCGGTGACGACCTCGGCGACCTGCCCGCCTTCGCCGCCGTGGAGAAGCTCCGCTCCGACGGCGTCCCCGGCCTGCTCGTCGCCAGCGGCAGCACGGAGGTCACGGAACTCGCCGAGCGCGCCGACCTGGTCGTCGACGGCCCGGCCGGCGTGGTGGGCCTGCTGCGGGCGCTGGCGGATCAGCTGGCCCGCGTCCCCCGCAGCGCCTCCAGCTGATCCAGGAACCACCGGGCCGGAGGCAGCGCGGTCGCGGCGGCCGCCAGCCGCTTGGTGCGCTGCGCCCGCTCCTCCGGCGCCATGGTCAGCGCCTCGTGCAGGGCACGGGCGGTCTCCAGGACGTCGTACGGGTTGACGGTGATCGCGTCCTCGCGCAGCTCGCCGTACGCGCCGGCCTCCCGGGACAGCACCAGCGCGCAGCCCCGGTCGGAGACGACCGGGACCTCCTTGGCGACCAGGTTCATGCCGTCGCGGATGGGGTTGACCAGCGCCACGTCCGCGAGGCGGTACGCCGCCAGGGAGCGGGCGAAGTCGTCCTTCACGTGCAGCACGACCGGGGTCCAGCCCGCGGAGCCGTACCGCTCGTTGATCTCCCCGGCCAGCCGCTGCACCTCGGCCGTGTAGTCGCGGTAGACGGCGAGGTCCTGGCGGGAGGGGTAGGCGAAGGCCACGTGGACGACCCGCTCGTGCCACTCGGGGCGGTCGTCGAGGAGCTGCCGGTAGGCCAGGAGACCGCGCACGATGTTCTTCGACAGCTCGGTCCGGTCCACCCGGACGATCACCTTGCGGGCGCCGCCCTCGGGGGCCGTGCCGATCTCCTCGCGCAGGGCCGCCAGGCGTTCCTCGACGTCCCGCTCGCGGGAGCGGGCGCGCAGGAAGTCGGCGTCGGCGCCCAGGCCGTGCACGCCGATCTCCGTGCCGCCCGTGCCGCCGGTGAACTCCTCGCAGCACGCGGCGAACGCGTCCGCCCAGCGGCGGGTCAGGAAGCCGAGCCGGTCCGCGCCGAGCATGCCCCGCAGCAACTGGACGCGGATGTCGCCGGGGAGCAGCCCGAAGTAGTCCACCGGCGCCCACGGCGTGTGCGAGAAGTGGCCGATGCGCAGGTCGGGGCGGAGCTCGCGGAGCATCCCCGGCACCAGGCACAGGTGGTAGTCCTGGACGAGGACCGCGGCCCCCTGCGCCGCCTCCTGGGCCAGCGCCTCGGCGAAGGCGCGGTTGTACGTCTCGTACGAGGCCCACTGGCGCCGGAACTCCGCGTCGAAGACCGGCTCCAGCGGGGTCTGGTACAGCAGGTGGTGGACGAACCACAGCACCGAGTTGGCGATGCCGTTGTACGCGTCGGCGTGCACGTCGGCCGGGACGGGCAGCATGCGCACGCCGTCCTCGCCGACCCCGCGCCGGACCGCCTCCCGGTCGCCGTCGGACAGCGCCGAGCACACCCAGAGGGCGCCCGCGTCCGGGCCGATCGCCGACAGCCCGGAGACCAGCCCGCCGCCGCCGCGTCTGGCGTGCAGCGAGCCGTCCTCACCGACGGTGTACGAGACCGGGCCGCGGTTGGACGCGACCAGCACCTGAGCAGCAGCACCGTGCGTGGAAGCCATACGCCTCAACCTAGCCCGGACCCGATCCGCTCAAACGTACGGACGCGGGGCGTGAACCGGTCGTGTCCGGCCGTATACGGCGCGTCGGGGAGGGGCGTCACCGCCGGGTCACGCGACCTTGCGGGTCGCGTACTCGGCGATCTCCGCCATCGGCGGCCGCTCCTCCGTGTCGACCGAGTAGGTGCGCGGCTCGAAGCCGTCCGCGCCCCGCTCGAACTGGGTCAGGGACGGGCGGACGAGGTGCCCGCGGGCCAGCCGCAGCTGTGCCGTGCGGTAGATCGCCGCGGCCATCCGGCCGAGCGCCTGCCCGTCCTGGTGGCGGTGCTTGCGCACCCCGACGTCGACCTGGGCCAGCGCGTCCAGGCCCACCAGGTGCAGGGCGTCGACCAGCATGCCCAGCTCCACGCCGTACCCGACGGGGAAGGGCAGCTGCTCCAGCAGGCGGCGGCGGGCCGCGTACTCGCCGCCCAGTGGCTGCACGAATCCCGCGAGCTGCGGCCAGTGCATGTTGAGCAGCGGGCGGGCCATCAGCTCCGTCACCCGGCCGCCCTGGCCGGCGCCGCCGGCCAGCGGGCGGTCGTACATGGCCTTGACCAGGTCGACGCCCGGATCGGTGAGCAGCGGTCCCACGATGCCCGAGACGAAGTCGGAGGAGAACTCCTTCAGGTCGGCGTCGACGAAACAGACGATGTCCCCGGTGGTGACCAGCAGCGAGCGCCACAGGACCTCGCCCTTGCCGGGCACGGCCGGGAGGCGGGGCAGGATCGTGTCCCGGTGGACGACCCGGGCCCCGGCCGCCGCGGCCACCTCGGAGGTGCGGTCGGTCGATCCCGAGTCGACGACGACGATCTCGTCGACCAGCGGGACCTGGTGCATGAGGTCGTGGCGGACGACGGAGACGATGTCGCCGACCGTCTCCTCCTCGTTCAGCGCGGGCAGCACGACGGACACCGTCTGGCCCGAGGCGCGCTTGGCGGCCAGGATCCGGTGCAGCGGCCGATCGGTCACGGACCAGGAGCGGGCGGCCAGCCAGCGCTCGACTTCTTCCAGCACGGTCTGCGGCTCCTCACTGTTGTGATCACACCAGGTACATACAAGGTGACAGTGTGATCCATCTCGCGGTTCGGACGTCTCCCTCAACTGTCCTGGCCTTCGGTTACAGTCTTGAACAACGCGGATGACCATCGCATGTCCGGGGTCGCCCGCGTCCACAACCACATACCGCTCATCCAGAGGGGCAGAGGGACACGGCCCGATGAAGCCCCGGCAACCCTCCAGCCGGTCTCGTTCACGGATCACTGCCACGGGCAGTCGACGATCCCCGCGAGGCTCCCGGCTCGGGAAGGTGCCAATTCCGTCTCACGGCGAGATGCGTCGTGGGGAAGATGAGGAGAAAGGGCCTCGCCTCACATGGCTGCGCAGACAGTTGCAAGCACCACCCCCTCCGTCACCGCCCCCTCCGGTACCGCCCCCTCCGTCGACCTCGGTCCGGCCGCGGCGCTCTCCTGTCGCGAGTGCGGTCACCGCGTGCCCCTCGGCCCGGTCTTCGCCTGCGAGGAGTGTTTCGGCCCGCTGGAGATCGCCTACGACTTCTCCGGACACGACCCGGAGGAGCTCCGCAAGCGCATCGAGGCGGGCCCCGCGAACATCTGGCGCTACGCCCCGCTGCTGCCCGTCCCGGCCGACGTGGCGGACAAGCCCAACCTCAACCCCGGCTGGACCAAGCTCGTCCAGGCCGACAACCTGGCGCGTGAGCTGGGCGTCGAGGCGGGGAAGCTGTTCGTCAAGGACGACTCCGGCAACCCGACGCACTCCTTCAAGGACCGTGTCGTCGCCCAGGCCCTGGAGGCCGCCCGCGCCTTCGGCTTCACCACCCTCTCCTGCTCCTCCACCGGCAACCTGGCCGGCGCCGTCGGCGCCGCGGCCGCCCGCGCCGGCTTCCGCTCCTGCGTGTTCATCCCGCACGACCTGGAGCAGGGCAAGGTCGTCATGGCCGCGGTCTACGGCGGCGAACTCGTCGGCATCGAGGGCAACTACGACGACGTCAACCGCTTCTGCTCCGAGCTCATCGGCGATCCGGCGGGCGAGGGCTGGGGCTTCGTCAACGTCAACCTGCGGCCCTACTACGCCGAGGGCTCCAAGACGCTCGCGTACGAGATCTGCGAGCAGCTCGGCTGGCGGCTCCCGGACCAGATCGTGGTGCCGATCGCCTCCGGCTCGCAGCTCACGAAGATCGACAAGGGGCTCCAGGAGCTGATCAAGCTCGGTCTGGTCGAGGACCGGCCGTACAAGATCTTCGGTGCCCAGGCCGAGGGCTGCTCCCCGGTGTCCGTGGCCTTCAAGGCCGGCCACGACGTGGTCCGTCCGCAGAAGCCGGACACCATCGCCAAGTCCCTCGCCATCGGCAACCCGGCCGACGGCCCCTACGTCCTCGACATCGCGCGCCGCACGGGCGGTGCCGTGGAGGACGTGAACGACGAGCAGGTGGTCGACGCGATCAAGCTGCTGGCGCGGACCGAGGGCGTCTTCGCCGAGACGGCGGGCGGTGTGACGGTCGGCGTCACCAAGAAGCTGATCGAGGCCGGTCTGCTGGACCCGACGCTGACCACCGTCGTGCTCAACACCGGAGACGGCCTCAAGACGCTGGACGCGGTCGCCGGGACCGGCCCGACGGCCACCATCCGCCCCACCCTCGAGGCGTTCCACGAGGCCGGTCTCGCCTGAGAGGCAGTTGTTCGTCTGCGGGCCGCGGGGGCTGGTCGCGCAGTTCCCCGCGCCCCCGCAGGGCGCCTACCCGTCCGGAGGAAACACAGTGAGCGTCACCGTCCGCATCCCCACCATCCTGCGCACCTACACGGGCGGTCGGGCCGAGGTCGCCGCCGACGGCGCGAACCTCGCCGAGGTCATCGCCGACCTGGAGAAGAACCACACCGGTATCGCCGCGCGCGTCCTCGACGACCAGGGCAAGCTGCGCCGGTTCGTCAACGTGTACGTCAACGACGACGACGTGCGGTTCGAGCAGGGGCTGGAGACGGCGACCCCGGACGGCGCCGGCGTCTCGATCATCCCGGCCGTCGCCGGCGGCTGACGCCCACTCCGTACCCACCGGTAGTAACCCTCGGTAACACAGATTACCCAGAGTTCATTGAATTGCCTCCTCCGCAAGAGAAGCGGAGGAGGCAATTCAATGTGGTTGAGCGCGGTACAGTTGGGGAACGCGCCGCCCATCGCATGCCGAACGCATATGAGCCCCGACTTCACATGCGGTGAGAAGTAGCCAAAGTGTGCAGGTATTTTGCGCCTTCTGTTCCCTTTATGTGGCCCGAATTGCCCTGAATTCGGGAGAATTCTCACCATATTTCGGACCGCTGACGTCCGGAATTCTCGTCCGATTGACCTGTTGCAGACGGCAGTGGGACAGATACATTCGGCCGCGGTCGACGCGTTCCGGCGCACGCCCCCAATCAGCTGGGGGGTGAGGTCTGACCCGGATCCGCGAAGTGTGGATCTGTGCAAGGGCCAGTAATAGGGGAGTTAGGCATGGCTCAGGGCACCGTCAAGTGGTTCAACGCGGAGAAGGGGTACGGCTTCATCGCGGTCGACGGTGGTGCGGACGTCTTCGTCCACTACAGCGCGATTCAGATGGACGGCTACCGCACCCTGGAAGAGGGCCAGCGGGTCGAGTTCGAGATCTCGCAGGGTCAGAAGGGCCCGCAGGCCGACATGGTTCGCGTCACCGCCTGAACGATTTTCAACGTTTTCCAACGAAGGGCCCGCACCCCGACGGGGGCGCGGGCCCTTCGTGCTGCCCGCGCCGCGCCGGGTCCCCCGGGGCCTTTCGTGACCTCGGGGCGGGGGGCGCTCCGGGCCCCCGGGTCCCGCGCCACCGGGGCGGTGAAGGCGCCTTCGTCCGGTTCGCCCCCGGGCCGATCCCCCCGAGGCGCTTGCACTCGGCATGCCCGAGTGCTAATCATTGGCGTTAGCACTCTGAAGGTGAGAGTGACAACGAAGGACCGGGTCGGTGAGGCCCGCAGGCCGGGTGGGGAAGGAACCACGAGGCAGGCGAGCCGTCCGTCGCGGGCGCGGGCGCGGTCCGAAGGAATCACCCCCAGTCCTGGAGGGACCACTTCACATGGCCAAGATCATCGCGTTCGACGAGGAGGCGCGGCGCGGCCTCGAGCGCGGCATGAACCAGCTCGCGGACGCCGTGAAGGTGACGCTCGGCCCCAAGGGCCGCAACGTCGTCCTCGAGAAGAAGTGGGGCGCGCCCACGATCACCAACGACGGTGTCTCCATCGCCAAGGAGATCGAGCTCGAGGACCCGTACGAGAAGATCGGCGCCGAGCTGGTCAAGGAAGTCGCCAAGAAGACGGACGACGTCGCCGGTGACGGTACGACCACCGCGACCGTTCTCGCCCAGGCCCTGGTCAAGGAGGGTCTGCGCAACGTCGCCGCCGGTGCCAACCCGATGGCCCTGAAGCGCGGTATCGAGAAGGCCGTCGAGGCCGTCTCCGCCGCCCTGCTGGAGCAGGCGAAGGACGTCGAGACCAAGGAGCAGATCGCCTCCACGGCCTCCATCTCCGCCGCCGACACCCAGATCGGCGAGCTCATCGCCGAGGCCATGGACAAGGTCGGCAAGGAAGGCGTCATCACCGTCGAGGAGTCCCAGACCTTCGGTCTGGAGCTGGAGCTCACCGAGGGTATGCGCTTCGACAAGGGCTACATCTCGGCGTACTTCGCCACCGACATGGAGCGTATGGAGGCCGTCCTCGACGACCCGTACATCCTGATCGCGAACTCCAAGATCGCGAACGTCAAGGACCTGCTCCCGCTCCTGGAGAAGGTCATGCAGTCGGGCAAGCCGCTGCTGATCATCGCCGAGGACGTCGAGGGCGAGGCCCTGTCGACCCTGGTCGTCAACAAGATCCGCGGCACCTTCAAGTCCGTCGCGGTCAAGGCCCCGGGCTTCGGCGACCGCCGCAAGGCGATGCTGAACGACATCGCCATCCTCACCGGCGGCGAGGTCATCTCCGAGGAGGTCGGTCTCAAGCTCGAGAACACGAGCGTCGACCTGCTGGGCAAGGCCCGCAAGGTCGTCATCACCAAGGACGAGACCACCATCGTCGACGGCGCCGGCTCCTCCGAGCAGGTCGCGGGCCGCGTGAACCAGATCCGCGCCGAGATCGAGAACAGCGACTCCGACTACGACCGCGAGAAGCTCCAGGAGCGCCTGGCCAAGCTCGCGGGCGGCGTGGCCGTCATCAAGGCCGGTGCCGCCACCGAGGTCGAGCTCAAGGAGCGCAAGCACCGCATCGAGGACGCCGTCCGCAACGCGAAGGCGGCCGTCGAGGAGGGCATCGTCGCCGGTGGTGGCGTGGCCCTGCTCCAGGCCTCCCAGGTCTTCGAGAAGCTGGAGCTCGAGGGCGACGAGGCCACCGGCGCCGCCGCCGTCAAGCTGGCGCTCGAGGCCCCGCTGAAGCAGATCGCGGTCAACGCCGGCCTCGAGGGCGGCGTCGTGGTGGAGAAGGTGCGCAACCTGACCCCGGGCCACGGCCTGAACGCCGCGACCGGCGAGTACGTCGACCTGGTCGCCGAGGGCATCATCGACCCGGCGAAGGTGACGCGCTCCGCGCTGCAGAACGCCGCGTCGATCGCCGCGCTGTTCCTCACCACCGAGGCCGTCATCGCCGACAAGCCGGAGAAGGCCGCTGCCCCGGCCGGCGGCGGCATGCCGGGCGGTGACATGGACTTCTGATCCTCTTCGAGGATCGGACCCGTCCGCGGTACCGAGGGCGGCATCCCCTGTTCCGACAGGGGGTGCCGCCCTCGGGCTTTCCCGGGCTTTCCCGGGCTTTCCCGGGCTTTCCCGGGTGTTCCCGGCTTTTCCCGGGCGTGTAGTGCGTTCCGGGCGTTCCCGGGCAGTCCCGTCGGGCGCGGCGGGTGATCCCCCGTCAGCCCTGTCCCAGCGCCTTCCCGATCGTGTCGGGGACGTCGGTGGTGATGCCGTCCGCGTGCCAGTCGCGCAGGAGGTGGGCCGGGCCGGCGGTGTTCACCGTCCACGGCCACACCTTCAGCGGCCGGCCGTGCGGGCCCTTCAGGGCCTGCGCCTTGCGCACATAGGCCTGGGTGAGGGCACGGTGGTCCGGGTTGATGACGTCCACGAACGTCGCGTACGACGCCAGCTCGCCGGACGTCGGGGTCTCGTCGCAGATGCCCAGCCTGATGTCCGGACGCCTGGCGCGGACCTCCTTCAGGGCACCGGCCAGGAAACTGATCACGTAGAGGCGGTTGTCGACGTGGTGGGCGTCCAGCCAGCCCTTCCGGTCGAGGACCTTCAGGATGTCCCGGGCGAGGCCGGGGTGGTTCCCCGGCCACTTCACCTCCAGCAGCAGCCCCTGGCCGTTGCGGTCGAGCCGGTCGAGCACCTGGCCGAGGGTGGGGATGCGGGCCGACGTGTACGCGGTCTTCTTCCACTGGGGCGAGGCCCCGGCGCGGAGCCTGCCCAGTTCCGCCATGGTGAAGTCGCCCACCTTCCAGGGGGAGCGGTGCGGGAAGACCGTGCGGACGTCGGTGGTGCGGACGAGGTCCTGGTCGTGCAGGACGACCAGCACACCGTCCTTGCTGCGCTGGATGTCCACCTCGACCCAGTCGGCGCCTGCCCGGTCGGCCCGGTCGACGGCTTCCAGGGTGTTCTCCGGGGCGAGGCCGGCCGCGCCGCGGTGGCCGATGACCAGGGGCGTGGCCTGTGCCGCGGCGGCGGGCGCGGAGTGCGGGGAGGGCGCGAGGAGGGACACGGAGGACAGGGCGAGGGCGGCGGACGTCAGGGCGAAACCGTGCACGGGCATGGGTGATGGCCTTTCGGATCGGGTTCCACCACGAGCCTGGGACGGTCGGCGACGAGGTGCCCAGCGGTGCTGCTCCACGTGAGGAGAGCCGGGAACATCCCGTAACGGAAGGCGAATTGACGATGAAATGTTGGGAAATGAGAGGAGTTGCCGAGGGGGCGTCGGGATGTCGGGGTGTGGGCGTGGGCGGGATCACATGGCGGGGTGGCCGGATGCGGAATGCCGGGCGTGCCGGAGCGGGTTGACGTGCTCGCAGGTACTCGATGCATGTGCACATACCGATTGGTCCCCCGGCGACAGACCCTAGGAGCCCCCACGTGACCGTCACCGCTTCCGCCGCCTCCCGTGCCGCCGAGATCCTCTCCCGTCCGGTCTCGTTGGGGGGCCTGACCGTCCCGAACCGGATCGCGATGGCGCCCATGACCCGCATGTTCTCCCCGGACGGCATTCCCGGCGACGACGTCGTGTCGTACTACGCGCGCCGCGCGGGCGCCGGCGTGGGTCTGATCGTGACCGAGGGGACGTACGTCGGTCACCCGTCGGCCGGACTGAGCGACCGGGTGCCGCGGTTCCACGGTGCGGAGCAGCTCGCGGGCTGGGCGAGGGTCGCCGAGGCCGTGCACGCGGCCGGCGGGACGATCGTGCCGCAGCTGTGGCACATCGGCATGGTCCGCAAGCAGGGCCAGCCGCCCTTCGCGGACGCCCCGGCCGTCGGCCCCTCCGGCCTCCGTGTCGACGGCACCGAGGGCACCGGCGAGGCGATGACCCAGCGCGACCTGGACGACGTCATCGGCGCGTTCGCCGAGGCGGCCGCGGCCGCCGAGCGCATCGGCTTCGACGGCGTCGAGATCCACGGCGCCCACGGCTACCTCATCGACCAGTTCCTGTGGGCGGGCACCAACCGCCGCACCGACGCCTACGGCGGCGACCCCGTGGCCCGCACGAAGTTCGCCGCCGAGATCGTGGCCGCGGTGCGCGAGACGGTCTCCCCCGACTTCCCGGTCGTCTTCCGCTACTCACAGTGGAAGCAGGAGGCCTACGACGCCCGGCTCGCCGAGACCCCCGAGGAACTGGAGGCCGTCCTCACCCCGCTCGCCGCGGCCGGTGTGGACGTCTTCCACGCCTCCACCCGCCGTTACTGGGTGCCCGAGTTCGACGGCTCCGACCTCAACCTCGCGGGCTGGACGAAGAAGCTGACCGGCAAGCCCGTCATCACGGTCGGCTCGGTCGGCCTCGACGGCGACTTCCTGCACGCCTTCCGGGGCGAGGGCGCCCCGGTCAAGGGCCTCGACGACCTCCTCGACCGGCTGGAGCGCGACGAGTTCGACCTGGTCGCCGTCGGCCGCGCCCTGCTCCAGGACCCGGAGTGGGCGGCGAAGGTCCTCTCCGGCCGCTTCGACGAGCTGAAGCCCTACGACGCGGCCGCGCTGCGCACGCTGAGCTGAGCCCTTCCCGCGCCGCGGGGCCGGTGGTCCGTGGGGCCGGGTGGTCCGTTGGGGGGGGGTGGTCCGTGGGGCCGGTGGTCCGCGGGGCCGGGTGGTCCGTGGGGCCAGGTGGTCCGTTGGGGGGCTGGTGGTCCGTGGGGCTGGTGGCTCGTGGGGCCGGGTGGTCCGTGGCGAGGCGGTCGGCGCGGGTGCGGCGCATCGGCCGCCGGGTGCCTCGCCACGGACCACCCGCACCGGCGGGACGGCGGCCGTCCGGCACTTTCCGGGCCGTCGCTCCGTTCCCCGGAGAGCCCCTGAAGCCCCGCAGTGAGGAGTGGCGAAGCGATGACGACAGCCGAACACCGGGAGCAGGCGTCCGCACCCGTCGTACGGACCGCCGCCGGAGCGGTGCGCGGGAGCCGGGAGGACGGTCTGGCCGTCTTCCGGGGCATCCCGTTCGCCGCGCCCCCGGTCGGAGCGGCCCGTTTCCAGGCCCCTCGCCCGCCCGTCCCCTGGGAGGGCGTCCGGGAGGCGGACGCCTTCGGCCCGCCGCCCCCGCAGGAGGCGGGCCTCCTCGGTCCCGGGGGAGCCGCCCCCAGCGGCGACGACTGGCTCACGGTGAACGTGTGGACGCCGGACCCGCGTCCCTCCGCCACGCCCCGCCCGGTGATGGTCTGGATCTACGGCGGCGCCTACAAGATCGGCCACTCCGGCAGCCCCGGCTACGACGCCCAGCACCTCGCCCGCGCCGGAGACCTCGTCGTCGTCACCCTCAACTACCGGGTCGGCATAGAGGGGTTCGCCCGGATCGACGGCGCCCCCGCCAACCGGGGTCTGCTCGACCAGGTCGCCGCCCTGGAGTGGGTGCGGGACAACATCGCGGCCTTCGGCGGGGACCCGGGCCGGGTGACCGTCTTCGGGGAGTCGGCGGGCGCCGGTTCGGTGGCGGCGCTGCTGGCCGTGCCGAGCGCGCGGGGCCTGTTCGGGCGGGCCGTCGCGCAGAGCGTCCCCGGCACTTACTTCTCCGACGAACTGGCCCGTGACCTGGCCGCCGCCATCGCCGCCGAGGCCGGGCTGCGCCCGACCGTCGCCGACCTGGCCACCGTCGATCCGCGGGTGCTGCCCGAGGCGGGCGCGGCGCTGGGCGAGAAGATGGCGGCGCGCGTGGACCGGTGGGGCCGGGTCGCGCCCACCGTCACCCCGTTCTCGCCGGTCGTCGACGGGGAGGTCCTGCCGGTCACCCCCTGGCAGGCGCTGGCGGCGGGCGCGGGCCGGGACGTCGAGCTGCTCGTCGGGCACAACGCGCAGGAGTACCGCCTCTTCGTGGCCATGGCCGGGCGGCTGGGAAAGGTGACCGAGGATCAGGCGACCGACGCACTGCGGATGTTCGGGCCGGGCGGCGGGGAGGCGGGGGAGCGGGCGTACCGTACCGCCTTCCCGCAGGCCGGGCCGGGCGAGCTGTACGAGCGGGTGCAGTCGGACTGGCTGTTCCACATGCCCTCCCTGCGGCTGGCCGAGGCGCAGGCCGCGGGGGGCGGCCGGGCCCACGTCTACGAGCTGACCTGGCCGGCCCCCGCCCTGGACGGCGCCTTCGGCGCCTGCCACGGCCTGGACATCCCCCTGCTGTTCGGCACCTACCGGGCGGACCTCGGGGCCCTGCTGTTCGGGGACGCGGAGGTGACGGAGGAGGCGAGGGCCCTGTCGTCCTTCATGCGCGGTGCCTGGACGGCGTTCGCGGGCACCGGCGACCCGGGCTGGCCGGCCTACGACACGGAACGGCGGCTCGTGCAGGTCCTGGACGCGCGGCCGGAGGTCCGCCCCTACCCGGAGGAGACCTCGCGCCGCCTGTGGGAGGACCACGACTTCCCGCCGCTGCCGCTGCTGGGGTCCTGAGACCGACGGGAGCGGGCGCGCGGTGCGTCGCCGCACACCGCGCGCCCGCCCGGCCCGTTCCAGGGACGGGTCTCAGGAGGTGAAGGGGACCGCGTCCTGCGGGTCGGTGTGCCAGTTGGTGACGAGGGGCCCGTCGACGAGGACGCTGCCGACCTCGAGCGAGAGGGGGTTGGGGTCGCCGTCGGTGACGGTGACGATGACGGTGCCGTACTCGGTGCCGGAGTCGTCGTTGGTGGTCTTCGGGCTGACGCCGGCGTAGGCCGTCGTGTCGCCGGAGAGGGTGATCTCGTCGCCGGCGACCTGCTCGGCGGGGCCGGCCTGGGTGCCGCCCGAGCCGAAGGCGATGGTGGGTATGCCGCCGGGCAGGGCGCAGGTGATGCCCGGCTGGGCCTTGACGCTGATCCGGTAGTAGCCGCCGGCCTGGGTCATCTCCTCGGCGCTCCAGACCAGGTCGTTGGTGCCGCAGGACTGGCCGTAGCCGGACTTGTCCCCGGCCTCCGTGGAGGAGTCCGCGGCGGAGTCGGTGCCGGTGGCCCCGCTGGAGCCCGAGCCCGAGCCCGAGCCCGAGCCCGAGCCCGAGCCCGAGCCCGAGGACGAGTTCGCGGTCGACGTCGAACCGCCGGTGCCGCTGTCGGTGGAGGTCTTGCTCCGGTCCTCGCCGGACGAGGGGGAGGAACCGGTGGCCCCGGTGGTGCCGGTGTCGGACGCGGCGACGGGAGCGGCGCCGGTCATGTCCTCCTCGCAGGCGGTCATCAGGAAGCCGGCGGTGACGGCGGCGGTGACGACCAGAGCGTTGCGCAGGCGGCGGTTCATGATGGTGTGTTTCCTTCTACGGACGATCACGGACGATCAATGGCGATCAGGGTGATCACGGATGGGGAGACGTGCAGGTGTTCGACGGCAGGCGGGTGAGCCGCCGTTTTCCGCGGGAAGCGGGGGTGGTGCGGGAGCGGGGGTGGTGCGGGAGCGGGCGGGGTCAGGGACGGACGACGGGCGCCGCGATCGGGGCCGGCTGGGGACCGCCGGCGGCCGCTGTCCGCCGGCGGTCGTCCTGCAGCGCTGCGGAGCGGGGCAGCGAGGCCGTGAGGAGGGGGCCGCGCAGGGCCGGCGCGCGCAGGGCGAGGGTGGCCAGGACGTAGCCGGCGACTCCGCCGAGCGTGTTGGCGAGGACGTCGTTGACGTCCACGGAACGCCCGTTGTTCAGGGCGATGTACGACAGCAGCTGGGCGGCTTCCAGGGACAGGCCGGCCGCCGCCGTCATCAGGGCCGCCCGCTTCGGTGAGGTGGCGTGCCGGGACATCAGAGGCAGCAGAAGGCCGGCCGGCACCATCATGATGACGTTGGCGACGATGGTGATGTCCGCGGTGAGCAGCGGGACGAAGTTGATCTGGCCGTACCAGGGGGCCTGGTTGGCGTACACACCCCACGTCACCTCCAGCGGGAAGATCGTCAGGGACAGCACGGCGGCGACGTAGACGGCGGCGGCCAGTTGCAGCAGGGCGCGGCGTTCGTTCCACGCTCCGCGCCACACCTGGACGGCGGTGCCGGCCGCGAACAGGACGAGCGCGGGGCCGAGAACGGGTGCGGAGTCCAGGTGGTAGCGGATGTCCATGAGGGGTGATCCTTCGGTCGGGGCGAGCGGCGCTGACGTCGTTCAGCTTCCTTCCGGGGCCAGGCCCGGCGGATCTCCCGAAAGATCCATTCCTCGGCGTACGGCTACGACTTTCGGCAGAGGGGGCCCGTCGGCGGGCGTGGATAGGGTGCTGATCATGCTCAGATCACCGCGTGCCGCGGCTGTCGGCCGGTTCGTCGGCAGCGCGCTGTCGCTTCTCGTCCTCGGCGTGGCCCTGCTGGTCGACCTCGGCATCGGCGCCCTCGGGCATCAGGGCACCGGGGTGTCGCTGTACCTGTCGGCGGCCGCGGCGGCGGTCGTCGCCTTCCCGGCCGCGGGGGTCAGGCTGCCCCCGGCGGTGCTGGCGTGGGCGGCGTGCGCCGTGGCCCTGGTGTCGCTGGCCTGCTCGGCCGGGCTGCGCATGGCGTCGGGCGGCGGTTCGGGCCTGGACCAGGCCTCCGACATCTACACCCTGTTCGAGCCGACCGCCCTGGTGGTGCTGCTCCATGTGACGGCGCGGCGGGGGTCCCCGGTCGGCACCGCCGTCGCCCTGCCGCTGCTCATGACCGCCGTCGTCCTGCGTCCGCTGGTGATCGAGGTGGACGAGGGCAGCAGCGTCGTCGCGCTCATCCTGACGCTGGTGGCCAGCGGTGCCCTGGCCTCCGGCCTCACCGGCCGTCTGGTCTTCGTCTCCCGCCGGCAGCGCGAGGAGAAGATCAGACTCGAACAGCGCCTCGCCTTCGCCCGCGACCTGCACGACTTCGTCGCCCACTACATATCGGGCATCGTGGTCCAGGCGCAGGGTGCCCGTGCCGTCGCGGCCAGGAAACCCCAGGCGGTGGGGGACGCCCTGGAGCTGATCGAGACCACCGGGGCGGAGGCGCTGACCGCCATGCGCAAGATGGTCGGTGCCCTGCGCGAGGACACCGTCCCGGACACGCGGGCGCCGGGGACGGACGCCGTCCGCGCGCTCGTCGCCGACTGCCGGCTGCCCGGGGCCCGGGTCGGCCTCACCGAGACGGGCCCGGCCGACAGCCTCCCCGCGGACGCCGCCCACCTCGTGGAACGCGTGGTCATGGAGGCACTGACGAACATCCGCAAGCACGCCCGCGACTACACCACCGCGCAGGTGCACCTGGACGTCTCCCGCCGCCGGGTGACCGCGCGGATCACCGACGACGGACACCACCGCCCGTCCGACGGCACCGGCTACGGACTGCGCGGCCTGCGCGAGGTCACCGACGCCGCCGGGGGCACACTGACCGCGGGACCCGGCCCCGAGGCCGGCTGGCAGGTCGCACTCGAACTCCCTCTTCCCCTACGGCAGGTGCTCCGATGACCATCCGTGTCCTTCTCGCGGACGACCAGACGATCGTCCGCACCGGCATGGCCATGATCCTGGCGGCCGAGGACGACATCGAGGTCGTCGCCCAGGCCGCCGACGGGGTCGCCGCGATCCAGCAGGCCGACCGGCACCGCCCCGACGTCGTCCTCATGGACATCCGCATGCCGCGGCTGAACGGCATCGAGGCGCTGCGGCACCTGCACCGTCCCGGGGCCGCGCACATCCCGAAGGTCGTCATGGTGACGACCTTCGACGACGACGAGTACGTCCACCAGGCCCTGCACCACGGTGCCTGCGGCTTCCTGCTCAAGGACGCGGGGCCCCGCCTGCTGGCCGAGGCCGTCCGCTCCGCCGCCTCCGGCGAGGCCCTCATCAGCCCCTCCATCACCGTGCGCCTGCTCCAGCAGTTCGCCCGCCCCGCCGCCGCTGCCGTCCCGGCCCGGCCCTCGCCCCTGTCCCAGCGCGAGACCGAGGTCGCCGTGCTCGTCTCCCGCGGGCACACCAACGCGGAGATCGCCGCCGCCCTGCACATCAGCGCGGGCACGGTGAAGACCCATCTCACCAACATCCAGGGCAAACTCGGTGTCCGCAACCGGGTCGAGACAGCGGCCTGGGCCTGGGAGTCGGGCCTCGCCCGCTGACCGGACCAGGAGGGGCGGCCCGGCCCCCACGGACGGGGCGGGACGGGGCGGGGCGGACCGATGCGGTCGTCGCGTCCTCGCCCGGAGGGGCCTCAGACGTTCCCCAGCGGTTCGATGTCCACGCGGACCGGGGTGCCCCAGACGCGCAGGACCTCGTAGTCGGTGAACTCGTGCACCAGACGGTAGGCCATGGCGGGCCGGGAGCCGCGCCGGGCGGCGGCGAGGTACGCCTCGGCCTCGCGCCGGTCGCGGCGGGGCGTGCCGCACAGCTGCCACTCCTGTCCGTTCCACAGCTCCGGCAGCCAGCGCTGCTGGGGCTGGGGGCGGTCGGCGCGGGTGCCGTAGCGGGAGGGGGCGGTCGGGTGCGGGGTCTGCGGGGCGGGGCCGTTGAACTCGGCGCGCCGGGCCGCCCGGCGGCGGGTCTCGCACAGCAGGCACAGGTCGGGGGCGCTCTCGTCGACGGGCCCGTTCGGGTGCTCGGCGCAACGGGTCGCGGGCGGGGCGCTGCCGGCGCTCTCGTCCAGCAGCTCCAGGGCCCGCCGCAGATCGGCTCTGACCTCGTGCAACTTGGCGTCGGGGGTGTCCGAGGAGAGGGCCTCGCCGTGCTCACCGAGGAGGCGGAGGGCACGGCCCAGGTGGGTGAGCTGGGCGTGGTTCATGGCGAGCGGCTCCGTTCCCTGCTGCTTTCCGTACTCGTGCGCTTCCCGCACTCGTCCGCCGGACTGCGATGACACCACCGTCGCACACCGCACCGACAGACCGGCTCCGGCGACCGCGGCAGCACCGGCATCATCCTCGCCCGCACCGCCGGCCTGACCCTGCTCGTCGGCGGGGCCGCGTTCCACGGGGGCCGCGCCACCGCGGCTCAGCGCCTCCGGCGTGGGTGCGATGTGGAGGCGCGTCGGCACCAAGGACAGCGACACCTCGCTGTCGGTCGTCTCCAACCTGGCCACCCGTCTGGAGAACCTCGGCGACGACGTGAACACCTTCTGCTACTGGGACGGCGGCCACGGCGCCGACCAGGACCCGGGTGACTTCATCACCTGGATCGCGACGGTGTCGGGCCACCGGACGGCCCGCCGGAAGTAGCCGGACCTCCCGGACCGGTCGGGTCTCCGGGACCGGCCGGGTCTCCGGGATCGGTCGGGTCTCCGGGATCGGTCGGGTCTCCGGGACCGGTCGGGTCTCCGGGACCGGCCGGGTCTCCGAGGCCGGTCGGGTCTCTGGGAGCGGTCCGGTCTCCCGGGGCGGTCGGGCCTTCGGACCCGGTCGGGTCTCCGGACCCGGTCGGCACGCGGTCGGTGACGCCGAAGACGTACGTCGCGGCGAAGCCGACCGCGTACCCCGTCAGCAGCCCGCCCGCGTAGATGCCGAGCAGTGTCCCCCAGCCCCGGTTCCCGGCCAGCAGGGGGAACAGGGCCCAGCCGGACGGGCCGATGGCCGTCGCGCCGACCCGGTCGCCGAGCATCGCGAAGAACCCGACGAACGCCCCGCCGGCCGCCCCGCCCGCGCACGCGGTGAGGAAGGGGCGGCCCAGCGGGAGCGAGACGCCGTAGATCAGGGGCTCGCCCACGCCCAGCAGGCCCGCCGGGAGCGCCGACCTGATCGTCGTGCGCAGGGACGTGTCGTGGCGCAGGCGGACGTACACCGCGAGGGACGCGCCGACCTGGCCCGCGCCCGCCATCGCCAGGACCGGCAGCAGCACGGTGTACCCCTGCTGCTCGATCAGGGCGGTGTGCAGGGGGATGAGCGCCTGGTGCAGGCCGAGCATCACCAGCGGCAGGAACAGGCCGCCGAGGACGAACCCGGCGAACGCGCCCGTCGTCGCCAGCAGCCAGTTCGCGGCCGTGCCGACGGCCGAGGAGACCGCGCCGGCCGCGTACATCAGGCCGTAGAGCGTGGCGAGGCCCGCGACCAGGACCGTGAGGGTGGGGGTCAGCAGCACGTCCAGGGCGTCCGGGAACCGTCCCCGGCACCACCGCTCCACGTACGCCGCGAGCAGCGCGGCCGCCAGCGCGCCCAAGACCCCGCCCTGGCCGGGGGCGAGCGTCACCCCGGCCACGGTGACCTTCGCGACCCCCGGATACACGACGATCGCCGCGACCGCGCCGCCGAGGACCGGTGTGCCGCCGAACTCCTTCGCCGTGTTGTGGCCGACGAACACGGCGATCAGCGCCATGAAGCCGGAGGCGACGGCGGCCAGCGCGGGCGTCAGCCACGGCAGCAGGCCGGCGTTCAGCAGCAGACCGTTGACACCCGCCAGGATTCCGCAGCCGATGAGGGCGGGGATGAGCGGCACGAAGACGGCGGCGACGCGGCGCAGCGCCGTCCTGACGGGCGTGGCGTTGCGCCGCCGCCGTTCCTCCTTCAACGCGGCCCCCCGCGAGGCCAGTTCCTCCGCGGCCGACCGGCCCCCCGGTGCCACCGCTTCCTCCGCCGTGGACCGGTCTCCCGGTGCCACCGCTTCCTCCGCCGTGGACCGGCCTCCTCGTGCCACCGCTTCCTCCGCGGCCGACCGGTCTCCCCGTGCCACCGCTTCCTCCGCGGCCGACCGGTCTCCCCGTGCCACCGCTTCCTCCGCGGCCGACAGGTCTCCCCGTGCCACCGCTTCCTCCGCCGTGGACCGGTCTCCCTGTGCCACCGCTTCCTCCGCGGTCGACCGGCCTGCCGGTTCCTCCGCCGTCGGCCGCGCCACCAGCTCCTCGAACGCGGCCGTCACCCGTGTCACCACCCCCGGCCCGAGCACCACCTGGTACGTTCCGTCGGCCACGACCAGACCGAGCACTCCGGGCAGCGCCCGCAGCGCCTCCTCGTCCGCGCGGGACGGGTCGGCCAGGCCCAGTCGCAGCCGGGTCATGCAGTGGGCGACGGACGTGACGTTCGCGGGGCCGCCGACCAGGGGGAGGATCGCGCCGGCCGTGGCAAGGGGATCGTTGGGCACCCCCCGAGGGTGCGGCTCAGGGCCGTGCCCCGGCGAGCGCGGCACGCAGATGACCGCCGGACTCCTCCAGAAGGCGGGCGGCCGCCGGCCCGTCCACCCCCGCGAGGAGGACCAGGATCGCGGGCTTCACCTCGCCGCCGGTCGCCGCGAGGGCCCGCTCGATCTCGTCGTCGCCCGCGCCGGTCGCCAGGGCGACGATCCGCCGCGAACGGGCGCGCAGCTTCTCGTTGGAGGCGCGGACGTCGACCATCAGGTTCCCGTACGTCTTGCCCAGCCGGATCATCGTGATCGTCGACAGCATGTTCAGCACCAGCTTCTGGGCCGTGCCCGCCTTCAGCCGGGTGGACCCGGTGAGCAGCTCCGGTCCGACGACCACCTCGATGCCGTGCTCGGCGGCCGCCGCCAGCGCGCTGCCCGCGTTGCAGGCCAGCCCGACGGTCAGGGCGCCGCGCGAGCGGGCGTACGCCACGGCGCCGAGCGCGTACGGCGTCCGCCCGGACGCGGAGACGGCGACCACCGTGTCGTCGGCGGTCAGCGCGAGCGCGGCCAGGTCGGCCTCCGCCAGCTCCGGGGAGTCCTCGGCGCCCTCGACCGAGGTGACCATCGCCCGCGGGCCGCCCGCGATCAGCCCGACGACCTGGCCGGGGGCCGTGTTGAAGGTGGGCGGGCACTCGGAGGCGTCCAGCACCCCCAGCCGGCCGGCGGTGCCGGCGCCGGCGTGGACGAGCCGTCCGCCGCGGGCCATGCGCGCGGCGATCGCGTCGACGGCCGCGGCGACGGCCGGCAACTGGCGCGCGACGGCGGCCGGTACGGCGGCGTCCTCGCCGTTCATCAGCCGGGCGATGTCCAGGGTGGGCAGCCGGTCGATCTCGGCCAGGTCCGGGCGGAAGGCCTCGGTGGTGAGTGAGTCGAGCTGGGCGCGGAGGCCGTGAGGGCGGGAGGCGGAGGTCATGGGAAGAGGTTCTCTCCGGTGCGGTGCAAGGTGATCAGGGAGTGGTGCAGCGTGCCCGCAAGGGGCGTGGGGAACCGCGCGACAGGCCGCGCCGGACCCGCGGACGCCCCGAACGGTCACTCCTACGGTCCACGGCTCACCGGTGCCGGTGGGCCAACGCCTCGTAGCTCGCGGCCAGCGAGGGCGCCGCCGTCTCGTAGGTCCGCTGGGCCACTCCCACGAACAGACAGTCCACCACCAGCAGCTGTCCGGTGCGCGACGACATCGCCGCGGGCCGCAGCTCGCTCTCCCGCGCGGTGGACGTCGTCAGCACGTGGTCCGCGTACTGCGCGACCGCCCCGCCCGGCCGTCCGGTGATCGCGACGGTCGTCGCCCCCCGCTCGAACGCCACCCGCAGCGGCTCGACGACGTCCCCGGTCGACCCGGAGTGCGTGACGGCGACGGCGACGTCACCCGCCCGCAGCTGCACGGCGCCGGTGACGGCGAGGTGCGGATCGCCGTGGGCGTGGGCCACCAGGCCGATCCGCAGCAGCTTCTGGACGAGGTCCTGGGCGACCAGCCCGGACGCGCCGACGCCGTAGACGTCGGTGCGGCGGGCGGCGGCCACCGCGTCGGCCACCGCGCCGAGCTGGACGGTGTCCAGGCCGGCGGCGGTGTCGGCGAGGGTCTGCCGTTCGTCGTGGGCGAGTTTGGCGACGACGTCGGCGAGCGGGTCGTCGACGGCGATGTCCGTGGCGATGACGGGCGCCCGCCCCGACTGCTGGTGCGCCGCGAGGCCGGCGAGGGCCAGCCGCAGGTCGCGGTAGCCGGGGTAGCCGAGCAGTCGGGCGGTGCGCACGACGGTGGCCTCGCTGGTGCCGGTGCGCTCGGCGAGGCCGGTGACCGTCAGCGCGGCGCAGCCCGCCGGGTCGCTCGCGACGGCCTCGGCGACGCGCTGCATGGAGCGGGTCAGGGACGGGGTGAGCGTACGGATCTTCGAGGCCAGCGCGGAGGCCGGGGCGCCGCCGAAAACGTCCTTCACGTCCTGCGTCACCTCCGAAACGTATTTTCAGCTCGGTGCGGCGGTCAAGAGTGCGCACAATGGGGACATGGACCCCTCCGACACGCCCTCCGGCGCATCCTCCGACGTGCCCTCCGGCACACCCGCCGACGTGCCCTCCGGCACACCCGCCGACGTGCCCTCCGGCGCATCCTCCGACGCGGCGTCCGGGACGCCGTCCCCCACCCCCGTCAGCCCCCTGGAGCAGGCCTTGCACGCGGCGCGCGCCCTGGTGCTCGCCGACCTGGCCGCGGGCGAGGTGGCGGCGGCGGACGTGGTCTCCCTGGTCGAGGACTCCGTCGCGCAGCGGCGGTGGTGGGTCGGACAGTGGCCGGACGGCGTGGAGTTCGTCGCGGGGCTGGTCGCGCAGGACGTGCAGGACGCGCTGCTGGAGCGGTACGGGCGCTGGCCGCTGTGCCCGGTGTGCGGCTCCGGCGACCCGCACGCCCTCGACGTGGAGCCCGAACTCGGGCCCGATCCGCACTGGGTGTGCCACAAGGCGGGCGTGCGGGTCGCGGCGGTGGGCGCGCTGGGTTCGGCGACCGGCGGGCGGACGTCCTCGTGAGGCGCCGGTGACGCTCTACATCGACCCGCCGACCTGGCCGGGGCACGGACGCCTGTGGTCCCACCTCGTCAGTGACGTCTCCTTCGACGAACTGCACGCGTTCGCCGAGCGGTTGGGTGTCCCCCGGCGGGCCTTCGAACGCGACCACTACGACCTGCCCTCGCACCGGTACGCCGATGCGGTGGCGGCCGGCGCGGTGGAGGTCGGCAGCCGGGAGGTGGTGCGGCTGCTGACCCGGGCGGGCCTGCGGCGGCGCAAGGGGAAGGGGCGGGCCGGCGGCGTCAGCCGGTGAACACCCGGTCCATCGTGTGCCACCAGGCGACGAGGCTCCCCTGGTCGGGGCCGGTGACCTGGACGAGGGTGGGACGGTCGTAGTAGCTGCACAGGAAGACGTACTGCCCGGAGGTCGCCAGGTAGCAGACCACGTCGCCCGCGGCCTCGCCGGGACTGTCGTTCTCCGACCAGCTGCCGTACACGTTGGTCTGCGTCTCGCAGTCGCCCGCCTGCACCCGGGAGGCGTACTGCTGGAAGACGGCGTCCCGGGCGCTCTTCGTCGCGTACGCCACGACGCTGGCCTTCCCGGTGAACGCGGCGCCGGACTCGTCCGTGGTGGTCACCGTGCAGAACAGGGCCGCGTCCGACCCCGGCCAGAGGGTGCGCGTGCAGCTGTCGCGCGACCACTGGTCGCTGTTGAGCGAGTCGCGCAGGGCGTGCTCGGCGTCGGTGAGGCCGTCCGAGCCGCCGTCCGAGCCGCTGTCCCCGGACGTGTCCCCGGAGCCGGACGCGCCGCCCGAGTCCGATGTGCCGCCCGCGTCGGAGGTGCCTGACGCGTCCGAGCCGCCCCCGTCGGTGACGTCGACGGGGCTGGGGCTGTCGCTCGGGCCGGTGTCTTCCCCGGAGTCCGCGTCGCCGCCGGAGTCGCCGCCCGAGTCCGCGTCCCCGCCGGAGTCGGTGCCGCCCGAGCCGGTGTGGCCGCCGCTGCTCGTCGTACCCCCCGAGTCGGCGCCGTCGGACCGCTCCGCGTCGATGTACAGGCCGATCACGGCGAGGACCGTGCTGATCACCACGCCGATGATCGTCCAGCGCACGCTCCGCCGGGCCAGCCGGTGGTGGTCGGGGTCCGGCAGCGGGGGGCCGGGCGGGTCCGGTGGCGTGGACGGGCCGTTGCTGCTCATGACGCTCCCCGCTTCCCCCGGCGTACGCGGTCCGCGCGCGACGGCGCGGCCGTACGGCATTATCGGAAGCGGGCGGGGGAGCGCGGAGGGGGAAAGCCCGAGGTTGGGCCCCGCCTACGCCAGGTCGAGGCCGCCCGGGCAGCACAATCACGTAGGCCGCCCGGCCCGCGTCGGCCGCCCGTGCGGGGCGCGTACGTCACCGCCTGTCCCGGTCAGCGGGTGAGCAGGTCCGTCAGCGGGTCAGCAGGTCCAGCTCCCCGCGCAGGTTGAAGCGCGCCGTCGCCTCCCACGCGCTCGCGCCGTGCGGGGTGCGGAACAGGCGGGGCAGGTCCAGGAGCCGGCGCAGGATCGCCGCGCGGCCCTCGCGGAAGGCGTCGTTCGGGACGAAGTGGTACTCCTCGCGGACGGCGGCCGTGTACGCGGCGTACGCCGACGGCGGCGCGGCCAGGACCGCCAGGTCGGCGTCGCACAGGACCTGCCCGTCGCGGTCGTCGTCGGCCGGGTCGTGGCCGACGGTGAGCCGGACCAGCCGGGCGACCCGCGCGGTCTTGGCGTCGGGGAGGCCGGCCTCGGGCAGGGCGCGTTCGGCCAGCCGCGCCGAGCGCTCCTCGTTCTCGGAGCGGTCGGGCAGGTAGACCGCGTCGTGGAACCAGGCGGCCAGCCGGACGACGTCCGGGTCGTCGGCGTACCCGGCCAGGGTGTCGACGTGGTCCAGGACCGCGGTGAGGTGGGTGAGGGTGTGGTAGCGGCGCTGCGGCTCCGCCCACCGGGCGAGGAGGGCGTCGGCGTAGGGGGCGGGGTCCGGGGCGGTGACGGGGGCGCGGGCCGCTTCCAGGGCTCGGGCGAAGCGGGCGCGGAGGGCGTCGGGATCGGCCATGGGGTCATTCTCGCGCGGCCGGGAGCAGGCGTAGGCTTAAATTGGACTAGACCTGTAGAGCCGCCGATGGATGACTACGACCGGCACACGACACGACCGGCGTACGAGACGACCGGCACACGACACGACCGGCACACGACACGACCGGCGTACGAGACGACCGGCACACGACACGACCGGCGTACGACCACGACCGGCGTACGACCACGACGGACGTCCGGCCACGGCGGACGTCCGACTGACGAATGGGGTCCCATGAGCAAGCGTGCAGTCCTGGAGGTGATCGCCCTCGACGTCGAGGACGCGGTCGCCGCCCGGGCCGGAGGCGCGGACCGCCTCGAACTGGTCACCGACATGGCCGCCGACGGCCTCACCCCGCCCGTGGCGGCCTTCGCCGCGATCCGTGCCGCCGTCGACGTCGACCTGCGCGTGATGCTGCGGCTGACGGACGGGTTCGCCGCCGGGGACCGGCGGCGGCTGGTCCGGGTCGCGCGGGAGCTGCGGGACGCCGGGGCCGAGGAGTTCGTCCTGGGCTTCCTCGACCCGCAGGGCGGGGTCGACCTGGACGCCGTGGAGTGCCTGGCCGGGGAGCTGGACGGCTGCCGGTGGACGTTCCACCGGGCGATCGACCACGCCGCCGACCGGGACGCCCTGCGCAAGCAGCTCGCCGAGCTCCCCGGGCTCGACGCCTACCTCACGGCCGGCTCCGCCGCCGGGGTGGACGACGGCCTCCCCACCCTGCTCGCCGAGGCCCGGCGCGGCGGGGAGCCGGGCTACGGACAGCGCCTCCTGGTCGGCGGCGGCCTGCGCCTGGACCATGTGCCGCGGCTGCGCGCCGCCGGGATCGACGCCTTCCACATCGGCGGCGCGGCCCGCCCGCGGGGCTGGGGCGGGCCGGTGTCGGCGGAGTCCGTGGCGCGGTGGCGCGGGGAGCTGGACGGCGACCGACCGGAGCCGGGTGCGGCCTGACCCGGTCTCCAGTGCCGCGGCAGGCAACGTTTGCCCGTCAAGGAGCGGCGTCCGGTGCGTGCTCTCGGCGTGCCGGGCGCACCCTCGTACTGGACGTACTTGGGGTTGTGCCCGGTGCGGCGAGTGGGGGCACCGCCCACGCCGTCCAGGCAGTGGGGGAGCGTGCCGGGCGTCGCGACGGGGCGAACGTTGCCTGCCGCAGCACTAGCCCAGCTGCGGCGGCAGCGGTGCCGTGTGCGTGACGATCAGGCCCGAGACCGCTCGGGTCAGGGAGACGTACAGGCGGCGCAGGCCGGTGCGCTCGTCCGGTTCGCCGTCCACCACGGCCCGGGGCTCGTCGAGGACCACGTAGTCGTACTCCAGTCCCTTGGCCAGGGAGGCCGGGACCAGGGTCAGGCGGGTCTCGGCGGTGGTCTCCTCGCCGGGCGCGAGGTACGGGACACCGGCCGCCGTGAGGGCCTCGGCCAGGGCCGGGACGCGGGCGTCGGCGGCGATCAGACCCGTGGAGCCCTCGTGGCGCAGCGACTCCTCGCAGGCGGCGACGGTGTCGGCGGTGTCCCGGACCGGGCGCACCTCGAAGGAGCCCGGGTTCTCGCGGACCGACGCGACCGGGGTGAGGCCCGGTGCGATGTGCGGGAGCAGGCGGGAGGCGTAGGCGATGACGTCCGTGGGGACGCGGAAACCGGCCGTCAGCTCCTCGACCGCCGCGTCCGGCTTGCCGAGGTGCGCCAGCGCCTCCGGCCAACTGCGGGTCGCCCACGGCGTGGTGCCCTGCGCCAGGTCGCCGAGGACGGTCGCGCTGCCGGTGGAGCAGCGGCGGCCGACGGCCCGGTACTGCATGGGGGACAGGTCCTGCGCCTCGTCCAGCACCACGTGCCCCAGCGAGTGCGTGCGCTCCACCAGGTCCGCCGCCTCGTCGATCAGCACCGCGTCCGCGGCCGACCAGCGCGCCGACTTCACCGACCGCACCGGCCGCGCCCACAGGATCGTCTTCCGCTCGTCCTCGGTGAGGATCCCCTCGGCGTGCGCGGCGAGGAAGTCCGCGTCCGTGAGCAGGCGCAGCACCAGCTTCGCCGGGTCCACGGCCGGCCACACCGCCTTCACGGCGGCCTTCACCGCGCTGCCCCGGGCGACGGCGTCCTGCACCCGGTCGTCCGGGGCCTCCCCGGCCCGCTCCATCTGGACCAGCACGGCGTGCGCGATCCGCTGCGGCAGGGCGTCACGCGCGGCGCCGTAGCGGATGTCCCGGTCGAGCAGCTCCCGGACGATCGTCTCCAGTTCGTACGCCGGGACGCGCCAGCGGCGGGAGCCGCGCACCACCACGACCGGTTCCGTGGGCAGCGTGACGTGCGCGTACACGGCCCGGCGGAGTACCTCCGCCATCCGCGCGTCGCCCTTGACGACGGCGGCGGCCGCCTCGTCCGCGCCCCGCACCTCCACGTGCGCCACCAGGTCGTCGACCGTGGCCTGGCGCACCGTCAGCTCGCCGAGCGCGGGCAGCACCTGTTCGATGTAGTGCAGGAAGGACCGGTTCGGTCCGATGACCAGCGTCCCGGTGCGGGCGAGGCGCTCGCGGTGGGCGTAGAGCAGGAACGCGACCCGGTGCAGGCCGACGGCCGTCTTGCCGGTGCCGGGGCCGCCCTGGACGCAGACCGAGCCGGTCAGGCCGGAGCGCACGATCTCGTCCTGCTCGGGCTGGATGGTCGCCACGATGTCACGCATCGGGCCGACACGCGGCCGCTCGATCTCCCGCTGGAGCAGCTTGCTGGTGGTCGCCTCCTCGGCCGGGTCCGAGAGGTGCTCGTCCTCGTACGCGGTGAGGTCGCCGCCCGTGTACCCGAAGCGGCGGCGCAGCGCGACGTCCATCGGGTCCTTCCCGGACGCCCGGTAGAACGGCTGCGAGACCGGCGCCCGCCAGTCGATGACCATCGGGTCGCCGTCCGCGTCGTGCACATGTCGGCGCCCGATGTAGAAGCGTTCGCCCTCCGCGCCCTCGGCCCGGTCCGCGCCGGGGGCGTGCAGGTAGTCGAGCCGGCCGAAGAACAGCGGGGTGTCGCTGAGGTCGGCGAGCGCCTTGATGCGCTCCTGGATCTGGCGCTCCAGGATCTGGGCGTTGACCCAGTTCGCGGTGACGTCGCCGATGTCGAGGGCCTCGACGTCCTCGCGCATGGCGCGCAGCGCGGACCGGGAGGCGCTCAGGTGGGAGCGCTCACGGGCGAGGGGATCGCCGGGGGAGCCGTGGGCGGGCGTGGACAAGGGGGTGCCTCCGGAGGGACCTGCGGGGAAGGGCGCTGCGGGATGCCGTCCGGTTTCCGTCCGGGCGGCGGCACTCCGTGAGGGAGGCGGGCAAGAGCGGAGAGTCTAGGTGAGGGGGGCGGAGGGAGGCCAACGGATTTCCGGCCCCGGAACGGTTCCCGTTCCGGGGTGGCTTCCCCGTCCCGCGGTTCCACCATGGAGATATGAGTGCAGCGACCATCCACCCGGCCCCTGGCCCGGCCCCCGGCCCGGCCCCCGGTCGCCCGTCCGGGGCGACCCCCCTCTCCGGCGGCGGCCACCGCCACCTCCTCGGTGACGCCCTCCGCGCGCTGCGGGTCTTCGCCGGCGCCGCCTTCGACGTCGTCGTCCTCGGCGAGTACGGGGAGGAGGCGGGCGTCCGCCACAGGTGACGCCCGTCGGCCCGCCCGCCCCCGCTCAGGCCCCGTCCGCCAGCAGTTCGTCCGCGTCCACGATCCGGTACGCGTACCCCTGCTCCGCCAGGAACCGCTGGCGGTGGGCCGCGAAGTCCTGGTCGATGGTGTCGCGGGCGACCACCGAGTAGAAGTGGGCCTGGTGGCCGTCCGCCTTGGGACGCAGGACGCGCCCCAGGCGCTGGGCCTCCTCCTGGCGGGAGCCGAAGGTGCCCGACACCTGGATGGCGACCGTCGCCTCCGGCAGGTCGATCGAGAAGTTCGCGACCTTCGACACCACCAGCACGCTGATCTCGCCCTCGCGGAAGGCGTCGAAGAGCTTCTCCCGCTGGGCGTTGGACGTCTCGCCCTTGATGACCGGCGCCCCGAGGTGTTCGCCCAGCTCGTCCAGCTGGTCGATGTACTGGCCGATGACGAGGATCTGCTGCCCGGCGAACCGCCGCACGATCGCCTCGGTCACCTTGCGCTTCGTCGCGGTCGTCGCGCAGAAGCGGTACTTCTCCTCCGTCTCGGCCGTCGCGTACGCCAGCCGCTCGGAGTCCGTCAGGTTCACCCGCACCTCGACACAGTCCGCGGGCGCGATGTACCCCTGCGCCTCGATCTCCTTCCAGGGGGCGTCGAACCGCTTCGGCCCGATGAGGGAGAACACGTCCGACTCACGGCCGTCCTCCCGCACGAGGGTGGCGGTCAGCCCCAGCCGCCGCCGCGCCTGGAGGTCCGCCGTGAACTTGAAGACCGGCGCGGGCAGCAGGTGGACCTCGTCGTAGACGATCAGGCCCCAGTCCCGGGAGTCGAACAGCTCCAGGTGCGGGTAGACGCCCTTCCGCCGGGTCGTCAGCACCTGGTACGTGGCGATCGTGACCGGCCGGATCTCCTTCCTCGTCCCGCTGTACTCGCCGATCTCGTCCTCGGTCAGCGAGGTCCGCTTCACCAGCTCGTGCTTCCACTGCCGGGCGGAGACGGTGTTCGTGACGAGGATCAGGGTCGTGGACTTCGCCTGCGCCATCGACCCGGCGCCGACCAGCGTCTTGCCCGCGCCGCAGGGCAGCACGACGACACCGGACCCGCCGTGCCAGAAGTTCTCCACGGCCTGCTTCTGGTACGGCCGCAGCGCCCATCCGTCCTCGGCCAGCTCGATCGGGTGCGCCTCGCCGTCGACGTACCCGGCGAGGTCCTCGGCCGGCCAGCCCAGCTTCAGCAGCACCTGCTTGATCTGGCCGCGCTCGGAGGGGTGCACGGCGACCGAGTCCGGGTCGAGGCGGGCGCCGACGAGCGGGGCGATCCGCTTGGACCGCAGGACCTCCTCCAGGACGGGCCGGTCGGTGGACGTCAGGACCAGGCCGTGCGCGGGGTGCTTGGACAGGGTCAGCCGGCCGTAGCGGTCCATCGTCTCGGCGATGTCGACCAGCAGCGCGTGCGGCACCGGGTAGCGGCTGTACTGCACCAGCGCGTCCACGACCTGCTCGGCGTCGTGCCCGGCGGCGCGCGCGTTCCACAGGCCGAGCGGGGTCACCCGGTAGGTGTGGATGTGCTCCGGCGCCCGCTCCAGCTCGGCGAACGGCGCGATGGCACGGCGGCAGTCGTCGGCCCGCTCGTGGTCGACCTCCAGGAGCAGGGTCTTGTCCGACTGGACGATCAGCGGTCCGTTCACGTACGCACATCCCTTCCGCACGGCCAAACGTCCAGTGTGCCTCAATCGCGGGCGAAAGCGGTCACTCGTCGGCCAGCTCCGCCACCCCCGTGATCCGGTGCAGCGGGTACGTCCGCACCTCGTCCGCCGTGTGGTCGTACGCCGTCACGAAGCCGCCCTCCACCCGGACCGGGGCGATGACGCGCTGGCTGGCGCCGCCCTCGGCGTTGACGTAGCCGATCCACAGGGCCTCGCCGGTCAGGACGGCGGCCTGCACGGTGGCGAGGGTCTCGGCGGAGCTGGTGCGGGGGAGCTCGCCGGGGGCCAGCGGGGCGGTGTCGGTCGGCTTGCGGGGGGCGGTGGAGGCCAGGTCGCCGGCCCGGACCGCGCGGATCGCCGCCGTGAGGAGCGTGGCGTCCGGGACGGGCGGCCCGTCGGGGACCGGCTCGGGCGCCGTGCGGGGCGGGGTGCGGTGGGCGTGCGCCCGGGCGATCAGGACGTCGCCCTCGGCGGACTCGGCGGCGGGCGCGAAGCCCATCGCCCGCAGCCCGTCGAGGAGGGCCGCCGGGTCGGCCTGGGCGGCCAGCACGGTCGGCGCGAGGCGGCGCAGGCGCAGGCCGGCGGAGCGCTTGTCGGCGAGGATCTCGTTCAGCAGGGCGTCGTCGTCGCAGCGGACGTACGCGGAGGCCGCGCCCACCCGCAGCCGGCCGTGTCTGCGGGCCACGTCGTCGATCAGGTAGGCCAGCGGCTGCGGCACCGGCGTACGGGAGTGCTCGGCGAGGAAGGCGTGCAGGTCGGAGGCGGTCCGGCCGGCGTCCAGGGCACGGCGTACGGAGGCCGGCGTGAACCGGTAGACGGTCGCGCCACCCTTCGACTCGACGTCCGCGAGGACGCCCAGCACGTCGGCGAGCGGGCGCCGCAGCGGGCCGGGGGCCACCGCGGTGAGGTCCGCCTGGAGCAGGACGTGGTCCAGCGGCTCGGGCAGCAGCGGGGCGAGGAGGCGGGCGGCGGCCGCGACGGCCACGGCCTGCTCGGGAGGGGACGGCGGGGCCGGGGCGTGCGGGGCCGGGGTGGGCTCGGCGGGCGCGGCCGGGCCGTCACCGGCCGGCGCTCCGGCCGGTGACGCCCCCAGCAGGGCGCGGCCGTGCGCCGACAGCGCGCCCCGGCCGGTGACGCCCAGCAGTTCGGCCTCCGCCAGCGTCCACCGGCCGAGCCGGGACCGCAGGTCGTCCTCGCCCGCCGTCCCCTGCGGGCCGCGCAGCGGCCGCTCCCAGCGCAGCCGGCCGAGCACCGCCTCCGCGTCCGGCGCGCCGCCCTCCGGCAGCCCCGCCAGCAGCGTCAGCACCCGGTGGCGCACCTCCGGCGCGGCCGAGCGGTCCAGCCCCGGACCCAGCGCCGACAGCGCCCGGTCCTTCGCGTCCCGGCCGCCCACCAGCCCCGACGTCCGGGTCGCCGGCAGCCATGCCTCGGCGAGCCCCGCCCACCGCTCCGCCGCCGGACGCTCCCGCCACTCGTCGTAGGCCGGGGTCGCCGCGTACCGCTCGTCGGCCTCCCCGTCGGAGGCGAGCAGCCCCGCCGCGTACGCGAGTTCCACCCAGAACGCGGCCACGGGCTCGGCGACGTCCAGCGCGACGGCGGTCCGCTTCAGGTCGCGGACGCTGAGCCCGCCGGCCCGCAGCACCGCGGGCCCGCCCTCGTCCCACTCCTTCAGCAGCTCCTCGACGGTCGCCAGCGCCGTGTACGCCTGGCCCGCCGCCGTCGCGTCCACATCCTGTGGACGGTGGGTGACGGCCGGCTCGACGGCCGGCGGCAGCGGCTCGGGCGTCCGGTGCGCGCGGCCCGCCCGCAGGTGCAGCGCGACCTCGCGGGGCAGCACCACGGTGCCGGGCGCGGTCGGCAGCAGCAGACCCCGGTCGAGCAGCCAGCGCAGCCGGGGCGCGGGGTCGGCGGTGACCTGGCCGTACGGCGGTCCCCACACCAGCCGGTCCAGGACGTCGAGGGAGTCGGCCGGCGCCCGGCCGAGTAGCGCGCCGAGCTGCGTACGGTCCGTGAACAGGCCGGTCAGCGCGGTGACCGCGGACACGGAGTCATGGGTCGACGGCAGCCCGACCGCCGACACGATCGCCTGGACGCGGCCCGGCGACATGCCCGCGGTGGCCTCCCGCACGGACGGGCCGAGACCGGTCGGGGAGGGGTGCTGCGGGGACGGCGCCAGCAGTTCGCGGGCGGTGCGGACCAGGCGCAGCCGGTCGTCGTCGCCCCAGACGAGGGCCTGCTCGCGGAGGGCGGCCACGGCACCGGGGAGCGCGCGGACGACGGTCTCGTCGGCCGTGTCCCCGGCCATGAGCCCCAGCAGTTCGCCGTACGTCGCCGGGTCCCCGGCCACGGCCAGCGCCTCCGCCGTCTGGAGCGCGAACCGGTCCAGCCGCTCCAGCGCGCGCACGACGGAGGCGCGGGTCCCGGCGCGGGTGGCGAGCTGGGTGAGGTCGGTGGGGACCGGGGTGATGAGGTCGGGGCGACGGCGCAGGAGCGCGGCCAGGGAGTCGTCGTCCCGGGCGCGGAGCGCCTCCGCGAGGGACCGCGGGGCCGGAGGGTCCTCGGTGCTCATCCCACCCACGGTAGCGGGTCGCCTCCCTGACCCGAGGTGACGTGCTCCCGGCGGTCCGCGCGATAGCGTCCTCCCGTGGGGATCGAGAGCGACCAGGTCGTCTACGAGTATCTGAGCCGGATCGGGGACGTGGCCCAACAGCGGCAGTTGTCGTCGGCCACGCGGATGCGGCTCGTGTCGGATCTGCGGAACGAGATCGACCGCCGGCGGGCCAGGGCGCCCGTCGACAGTCCCGCCGCCGTCCGCCGCATCCTGGACCGCCTCGGCACCCCGGACGAGATCGTCGCGGCCGCGGCCGGCGACCGCCCGGAGACGCCGACGCCGACGCCGTCGGCACCGCAGGCACCGCCGGCGCCCTCCGTGCCCGTGCAGCGGGACCGCGGGGAGGAGCGGCCCAAGGGGGCGAAGAGCTGGTGGGCGGTGGCCCTTCCCCGTCAGCGGTCCGAGGGGGAGCGGCCCGCGGCCCCGGACGTGCCGTCGCCGCCGCACCCGGCCGGTGCGCACGATCTCGGCGACGGGGTGGAGGGCCCGGACTGGTGGCGGCGGAGCGACGGCCTGTTCGGGCTGGACGACTCGGTGCCCGGGTTCGTCGGCGGCATCGAGATCCCGGCCATGCTGAAGCCCCCGCCGCCGGCCGGGGACGCGCAGGGACCGGCGGGAGCCGGGGCGGCGAAGGAAGCGGGGAAGACGGACGGGGCGGGGAAGACGGCCGAGGCGGGGAAGACGGCGGGGGAGGCCGGGGAGACCACCGCCCGGCGTCGCCGGCTCCTGCCCCCGCTGCGGGCCGCCGCCGGCTGGAGCAACCCCCTCCTCCTCGTCGCCGCGGCCTGCCTCGCCGTCGGCGCGCTCATCGGCGAGTGGCGCGTGATGGTCGCGGGCTGGCTCCTCGCCTACGCCTCCCGCCGGCTGACCGAGGGGGAGACCAAGTGGGCGGTGATGATCCTGCCGGGCCTGGCGGTCGTGGCCGGTTTCACCTGGCTGTGGGGACGCAGCGCGGGCCGCTGGGGCGATCCCATAGCCGAGGGCGGGATGAACGACGCCGTCGAAGCCACCCTGCCCTGGGTGATCCGGGGCGCGGCCGTGGCGTCGGCCCTGTTCCTGCTGTGGCGTTCACAACGCCGGAAATGAGACGTCCGGTCCCGAAAGGGCCGCCGGGCCGCGGCCCGGACCGGCAGAATGACCCATATGGCTTCCTCCGGTTCCCCCGCGCCGACCGTCGGTTTCGACCTCGACATGACCCTGATCGACTCCCGTCCGGGCATCCACGCCACCTACACGGCGCTGGCCGAACGGACGGGCGCGCACATCGACGCCGACCTGGCGGTCACGCGCCTCGGGCCGCCCCTGGCGGAGGAGCTCGCGCACTGGTTCCCGGCGGAGCGGATCGCGGACGTGGCCGGTCTCTACCGTGAGCTGTACCCGTCCTGTGCGATCACCCCCACCCTCGCGATGGCCAGCGCCCGGGAGGCGGTGGACGCCGTGCACGCGGCCGGTGGACGGGTGGTCGTGGTGACCGCGAAGTGGGAGCCGAACGCCAAGCTCCACCTGGAGCACCTGGGCATCGACGCCGACGCGGTCATGGGCGACCTGTGGGCCGAGCAGAAGGCGGCGGCGCTGCGCGAGCACGGCGCCGGCGTCTACGTGGGCGACCACGTCGGCGACGTCCGGGGCGCCCGCGCCGCGGCCGCGCTCGCGGTGTCCGTGGCGACCGGCCCGTGCGGCGCGGAGGAACTGGCCGCCGCCGGCGCCGACGTCGTCCTGCCGGACCTGACGGCGTTCCCGGACTGGCTCACCGGCCACCTCGCGGCGCGCTAGTGCCGCGGCAGGCAACGTTTGCCCGTCAAGGAGCGGCGTCCGGTGCGTGCTCTCGGCGTGCCGGGCGCAAGCCCTCGTACTGGACGTACCTGGGGTTGTGCCCGGTGCGGCGAGTGGGGGCACCGCCCACGCCGTCCAGGCAGTGGGGGAGCGTGCCGGGCGTCGCGACGGGGCGAACGTTGCCTGCCGCGGCGCTAGACACCCGCGGCGTTGTCCACGCGGCCCGTCACCGTCCGGTCGTCCGGGCCTGCCGGCGTCCGGCCGCGACGGACCGCAGGACACCCGCTCCCGCGACGAGGAACCCGACGCCCATGAGCATGCTCAATCCGAACATGTACGTCGGAAAAGGCGTCGTGCCGAAGAACAGCGGGGCCACGGTGACGAGAGTGGCCACGGCGCCGATGAAGAAGACGATGGCACCGGCACGGATCAGTCGGTCACCGGGCGCGGCGGAATTCGTTTGGGTTTTGTCACGCACCCGACCAGGGTAGTTCCCAGCGCGAGGGAACGACCGGGCGACGTCTTGTCACCGGCCCGAAGACCATTAGCCTTGGTACCGGCGGGTCATGGTCGACCCGCTGTAGTGCTATCAAGAGCCGTTTTCCGAAGCAGTTTTCCGACGAGTACGAGGACGAGGACAGACGTGCCTACCGGCAAGGTCAAGTGGTTCAACAGCGAGAAGGGCTTCGGCTTCCTCTCCCGCGACGACGGCGGTGACGTCTTCGTCCATTCCTCGGTCCTCCCCGCCGGAGTCGAGACCCTGAAGCCGGGACAGCGCGTGGAGTTCGGCGTCGTGGCCGGACAGCGCGGCGACCAGGCCCTCTCCGTCGTCCTCCTCGACCCGACCCCGTCGGTCGCCGCCGCGCAGCGCAAGAAACCGGACGAACTGGCCTCCATCGTCCAGGACCTGACGACCCTCCTGGAGAACATCACCCCGATGCTGGAGAAGGGCCGCTACCCCGAGAAGGCCTCCGGCAAGAAGATCGCCGGACTGCTGCGCGCGGTCGCCGACCAGCTGGACGTGTAGGGCCTGCCCTGACGCGCCCGGCTCAGGGGAACGCGAGCGCCTCCGGGCCGAGGGGCGGCACCAGCCCCTCGGCCGCCGCCCGCGCGAGCAGCCCGCGCACGGCGGCGTAGCCGTCCTCGCCGAGGTCCGCCGTGAACTCGTTGACGTACAGCCCGATGTGCTGGTCGGCGACGGACGGGTCCATCTCCTGGGCGTGCTCCATGACGTACGGGCGGGAGACCTCGGGGGCGTCCCAGGCGGCGCGTACGGAGGCGCGGATCGCGTCGGCCAGCCCGGTCAGGGCGGCGGCGCCCAGCGACCGCCTGGCGATGATCGCGCCGAGCGGGATGGGCAGGCCGGTCGTGGACTCCCAGTGCTCGCCCATGTCGGCGAGCCGGTGCAGCCCGTAGGTGCGGTACGTGAAGCGCGCCTCGTGGATCACCAGCCCGGCGTCGACCTTGCCGTCCCGTACGGCCGGCATGATCTCGTGGAACGGCATCACGACGATCTCGCCCACCCCGCCGGGTACGGTGTCCGCCGCCCAGAGGCGGAACAGCAGGTACGCCGTCGACCTCTCGCTGGGCACGGCGACCGTCCGGCCGGTCAGGTCGGCCCCCGCCTCCCGGGTCAGCACCAGCGGCCCGCAGCCCCGCCCCAGCGCGCCCCCGCACGGCAGCAGCGCGTACGTGTCGAGGACGTAGGGCAGCACGGCGTATGACACCTTCAGCACGTCGTGCTCGCCGCGCTCCGCCATGCCGTTGGTGACGTCGATGTCCGCGAACGTCACATCCAGCGCGGGCGCCTCCGGGACGCGGCCGTGGGCGAGGGCGTCGAAGACGAAGGTGTCGTTGGGGCAGGGCGAGTACGCGATCCGCAGCTGCTGCTCAGTGGTCATGCCGGTACCAACTCTCCAGGACGGGTGCGAGCTTCCCGAAGGCCGTGGTGAGCGCCTCCAGCGCGTCGGCGATGCGCCAGGCCGCGCGGTCGCGGGGGCCCACGGGATTGGAGACCGCGCGGATCTCCAGGACGGCGGCGCCGTGCGCGGCGGCCGCCTCGGCGACGCCGAAGCCCTCCATCGCCTCGGCGAGGGCCCGCGGGTGGCGGGCGCGCAGGGCGGCGGCCCGATCGGCGGTGCCGGTGACCGTCGAGACGGTCAGGATCACGCCGGTGCGGGCTCCGGTCGCGGCCGCGGCCCTGCGGACCAGGGAGCGGGGCGGGACGTGGGTGACCGTGCCGAAGCCCAGCTCGGTGACCGGCAGGAAGCCGTCGGCGGTCTCCGCGCCCAGGTCGGCGGCGGTGATCAGGTCGGCGAGGACCAGGGAGCCGACCGGCGCGTCGGGCGGGAAGCCGCCGGCGATCCCCGCCGAGACCACGAGACCGTACGGCGTGCCGTCGAGGGCGGCGGCGGTCAGCGCGGCGGAGACGGACGCGGCGGCCAGGGCGGGCCCGACACCGGCGGCGAGGAGGTCGTAGCCGTCGCCCACGCGGTGCAGGGTGACGCCGGGCCGGTGTTCCGGGCGGCCGGGTCCCTCCCCGAACGCCCGTGCCACCGCGTCCCGCTCCGCCGGGACCGCGGTGGCCACGAGGATGCGCGGGCCGGTCACGGGGGCGGACGTGGTCAGTCGTCCTTCTCGAGCTTGAAGGACCACAGGCCGGTGACCGTCTGGCTGTCCTTCTTGCCGTCGCCCGCCTTGATGGAGACCAGGGTCGAGTCGCCCTGGGCGCCGTACTGGGCGTTGAAGAACACGCTGCCGGGGATCGTGCGGTACGTCTTGTCGCTGTCCTCGGTGAGCGGCTGACCGTTCATCAGGATCGTCCAGCGCTTCTCGGCGACGTCGGGGTCGACGCCGAAGCGGACGGTTTCGTCCGGGTCGACGCTGATCGACGCGATGCCCTTGTCCGCCAGGCACTTCGTCAGCGCCGCGGGCTGAAGGGCCTCGCCCTCGCCGCCGCAGGTGGCCTCCTCGCTGACCGAGGCCTGGCCGACGGTGATCGTGGACAGCGGCGTCGGCTTGTCACAGGCCGACAGGACGAGCAGTCCGGCGGAAACGGCGCCGGCGGCGGCGACGGCGCGGCGGCGTCGTACGGCGCGGTGAACATCAGCGGCTTCGCCGCGGGGCAGCGTGGTCATGGCCGAAGGTTATCGGGCACCTCGGGCGGTCTCTCTACGTGGGGGCGGCGTGGCCGGGTGTTGCGCCCCACGAGCCCCGTGCACCCCATGCGTCCCACCGGTCGCGGGAGTCGCACCGCGCCGCACGGAGCCGGAGCCGTACCGAGCCGCAGGGGCTGCATGGACCCGGAGCCGCACCGATGCGCAGGGATCAGGCCAGGTCCGTCCGCGGGGGGCCGCCGTGCCGGGCCGAGCCGAGCAGACCGCGGACGGTCGTCAGCCAGCCCGCCGCCACGACGGCCGCCGCCACCGACAGGCCCAGCGCGCCGTTCAGCGGCATCGCGATGCCCACCGCGCCGCCGAACACCCACGACATCTGGAGCAGCGTCTCCGAGCGCGCGAACGCCGACGTCCGCACCGGCTCCGGCACGTCCCGCTGGATCAGCGCGTCCAGGGACAGCTTGGACAGCGCCTGCGAGAAACCGGCGACCGCCGCCAGGCACGCCACCAGGAACGCCCCGAAGAACACGGCCGCCGTGATCACCGCTCCCAGCACGACCGCCACCACCGTCACGATGATCAGCTCCGGCGCCCGGGACCGCAGCCACGCCCCCACCGCCGTACCCAGCGCGTTGCCCGTGCCCGCCGCGACCGCCACCATGCCCAGCGACACCGCCGCGCTCTGCCCGGTCAGCGGGTGCTCGCGCAGCAGGAACGCCAGGAAGAAGGTCAGGAAGCCCGACAGCCAGCGCAGGGCGGTGTTCGCCCCCAGGGCGTGCGTCACGGCGATGCCGACCGTCCTGAGCCCCGGACGCTTCACCGGCCGGCGGTGCGGGCCGTGCAGGTGCTGCTCGTCCGCGGCGAGCAGCGCGGTGTCCTCGCCCTTCGCCGAGTCGACCTTCCGGGGCAGGGAGAACGACAGGAACGTCCCCGCGACGAAGATCACGAAGGCGCCGTAGAGCGGGTAGCGCGGGCCGAGGAGCTGGAGGCCGGCGGCCGCGGGCGCGGCGATGCCGGTGGCCAGCAGGCCGCCGAGCGTCACCCGGGAGTTCGCCTTCACCAGGGAGAACCGGGGCGGCAGCAGCCGGGGCACCACGGCGCTCCTGACCACGCCGTACGCCTTCGACGCGACCAGTACGCCGAGGGCGGCCGGGTACATCTCCAGGCTGCCGGTGACGACCGCGCCGGACAGGACGAGGGCGAGCAGGGCGCGGGCGGCCATCGCGCCCGCCATCGCCGCCCGGCGGCCGTGCGGCAGGCGGTCCAGGAGCGGGCCGATCACCGGGGCCAGGACCGTGAACGGCGCCATCGTGATCGCCAGGTACAGGGCGACGCGGCCCCGGGCCTCGTCGGTGGGGACCGAGAAGAAGACCGTGGACGCGAGGGCGACGGTGATCATCACGTCGCCGGCGCCGTTCACACCGTGCAGTTCGATCAGCTTGCCGAGGCCGGACTCGCCGGCGCCGTGCGCGTGGGTGGCCTTGCGGATGCCGCGGGCGGTGCCGGTGAACGGCAGGTGCAGGGCGCGGCCGACCGCGCGGACGGACCCGCTCATCCGGCCCGGACCGCTCACCCGGCTCCTCCCTTTGTTCCCCTTCGTCCCACCTGTACCGGTGGCTCCCCGGGGTGTCCTCGCGGTTGCCACCCCGTCATAGTGCCCCGAGATGGACGTGTGTAGTGCGGTTACCGCGCGTATGGCCGTGTGCCGTCCGGCCCGCCGGCCAGCGGCGGCCGGTCGTCGCGCGCCGGGAAACAGGGGCGCGGAGCACGGTGGAAGCACCGTCGGTGTGGGCTCGGAGCGCGCGAACAGGTAGCGTGCGTATCTCAGCCATCCCGCACAATGGATGGCACAGGTGCGCCCGAGCGCGATCGGACGCAGACGTCGACGCGGTCCCGAGGTCCGCTCCGTCCGCTCCACCGCCGGAGGCAATCCGCACCCTGGAGACGGCGTAGGAGAGAAGCGATACCTGTGAGCGCAGCGACCACGCGAAGCCGCACCCCCGACCGCCTGTGCGCCGAGGCCGTCGACCTCGCCCGCGCCGCGGCAGAGGAGGCCGCCGCGCCCGGCGTGGTCGGGGAGCACGTCGGCGTGCTCTCCGAGGGCGACCGTGTGGTGACGCACTTCTTCGACTGCCGGGAGCTCGGGTACCGGGGCTGGCGCTGGGCGGTGACGGTCGCGCGGGCGTCCCGCGCGAAGATCGTGACGCTGGACGAGGTGGTGCTGCTGCCCGGCCCGGACGCGGTGCTGGCGCCGGAGTGGGTGCCGTGGAGCGAGCGGCTGCGCCCCGGCGACATGGGCCCCGGCGACCTGCTGCCGACGGACGCGGAGGACCTGCGTCTGGAGCCCGGGTACAGCGGCGAGGACGTGCCGCCGCCCAACTCCGCCGTCTCCCCGCAGATGGCGGACCTGGTGGAGGCGGAGGACGCGGAGGTCACGGCGGGCCCGCCGGCGAAGCTTGCGACGGCGCCGTCGCGGGGTTCGGTCGCGGCGGTCGCCGAGGAGCTCGGCATGCGCCGTGCCCGGGTGCTGTCGCGGTACGGGCTGCACACCGCCGCGGACCGCTGGGAGGAGGCCTTCGGGGCCAAGACGCCCATGGCGCAGGCCGCCCCCGCGTCCTGTGTCAGCTGCGGCTTCCTCACGCCCATCGGAGGCTCCCTCGGCCAGGCCTTCGGCGTCTGCGCCAACGAGTTCTCCCCGGCGGACGGCCGTGTCGTCTCGCTTTCGTACGGCTGCGGGGGCCACTCCGAGGCCGCCGTCATGCCGAAGCCGCCGCAGCCGCCCGCGCCGGTGATCGACGAGACGCGGGTGGACCCGTTCCCCCTGCGCCCGGCGGCGGACTCCGGCTCGGTACCGGCGGTGGCGGACGAGGAGTCGGCCGAACTGGGGCACTCCTGACCAGGGTCCGTCGCCAGGCCGACCTCTGCTCGGCGGTCGGCCGGGTTCCGGGCGGTGGGCGTCTCCTTGGCCGGTCGGCCGTCTCCCGGCTGGTCGGCCTCTTGCCGGCCGGTGGGCCAGGTCCGGGCCGGTCGGTTTTCCCGGCTGTTCCGCTCTTCCTCGGCCGGCGGGATTTCTCCCAGCGGTCGGCTGCTTCCCGGCCGATCGGTCTCGACGCCGGAGGGCCGACCCACCAGCCCGTCCGGCTTTGAGGACGAGGCCCGTCCAGGGCCGAAGCGGGGGTCCGGGGGCGGCAGCCCCCGGGAGGTCGTGCGTG
>NZ_JBIVJP010000009.1:181758-318335 GCF_044750285.1 Streptomyces sp. NPDC088812
GGCAGGTCGGTGGGGTGCGCGCGGGTTCGGGGCGGCAGTCCCGGGGAGGTCGTGCGTGGCAGGTCGGTGGGGTGCGCGCGGGTTCGGGGCGGCAGTCCCGGGGAGGTCGTGCGTGGCAGGTCGGTGGGGTGCGCGCGGGTTCGGGGCGGCAGCCCCTGGGAGGTCGTGCGCGACCGCAGGCCGGCGCACGCGGGTCCTTCGGGCGGCAGCCCCGAAGGGTGGCCCGTACCGCCCCCGGCCGGTGTCCGGCGTCAACCCGGTGGAGCGGCAGCCCGAGGCCGACGCGTCGCACTCCCCGGCGCGCGGTACCTTCGAGCCCACGCCGATGAGGAGAGTGAACCGACGTGAGCAAGTTCGTGCGGCCGGCAGCTGAGGGCGCGGACCCCTTCGGTACGGCGCGTCTGCGCCGCGGAGTGCTGGACGCCTGGGCCACCAGCCCCGCCCGTTTCCGGGAGGACGCCAACGCCGAGGAGGACCTGGTCCTCGGCGGCTACCGGGACCGGCTGGTCGTGGAGCTCGCTCAGAACGCCGCCGACGCCGCCGCCAGGGCCGGCGCCCCGGGCCGGCTCCGGCTGACGCTGCGCGAGCAGGTCCTCGTCGCCGCGAACACCGGAGCGCCGCTGGACGCCGCCGGCGTCGAGTCGCTCGCCACCCTGCGCGCCTCCGCCAAGCGGGACGCGCAGGCGGTCTCGGTGGGCCGGTTCGGCGTCGGCTTCGCCGCCGTCCTGGCCGTGACCGACGAGCCCGCCGTCGTCGGCCGGCACGGCGGGGTCCGCTGGTCCCTGCCGGAGGCCCGCGGGCTGGCCGCCGAGACCGCCCGGCACAGCCCCGGCCTGGGCGACGAGATCCGGCGCCGGGACGGGCACGTACCGCTGCTGCGGCTGCCGTTCGCCGCCGAGGGCACCGCGCCGGAGCCGTACGACACCGCCGTCATCCTGCCCCTGCGGGACGCGGCCGCCGCCGATCTCGCCGAGCGGCTCCTCGCGGCTGTCGACGACGCCGTGCTCCTCGCGCTGCCCGGGCTGGAGGAGATCGCGGTGGAGATCGGCGACGCGCCCGCCCGGGTCCTGCGCCGGCACACCGACGGCGCCCTCACCGTCGTGGAGGACTCGCGGGACGGGACGACGCGCTGGCGGACCGCCGGCGGCCACGGCCCCCTCACCCCCGACCTGCTCGCGGACCGGCCGCTGGAGGAGCGACTGCGGCCGCACTGGTCGGTGACGTGGGCCGTGCCCGTCGACGCCGACGGGGCGCCCGCCCGCCCGCGGACCACCCCCGTCATGCACGCGCCGACGCCCAGCGACGAGCCGCTCGGTGTGCCCGCCCTGCTCATCGCCTCCTTCCCCCTCGACACCACCCGCCGGCACGCCGCGCCGGGACCGCTCACCGACTTCCTGGTGCAGCGGGCGGCGGACACGTACGCCGAACTGCTCGCCGACTGGCGGCCGGTGACCGCCGGGGCCGTCGACCTCGTGCCGGGGCCGCTGGGCAAGGGCGAACTGGACGGGGCGCTGCGCCAGGCGATCCTGGAGCGGCTGCCGCGTACCGCCTTCCTGCCGCCCGCCGTACGGCCCGCCGCCGACGACGGCGAACTGCCGGAGGCCCTGCGCCCGCGGGACGCCGAGGTCGTGGAGGGGGCCGGCGCCGACACCGTGCGGGTGCTGGCCGAGGTGCTGCCGACGCTGCTGCCCGCCGGGCTGGAGCGGCGCGTGGAACTGCGCACCCTCGGGGTGGCCCGCATCCCGCTCGCCGACGCCGTCGACCGGCTGGCCGGGCTGGAGAAGGCCCCGGAGTGGTGGCACCGGCTGTACGAGAGCCTCGCCGGCGTGGACCCCGACCGGCTCTCGGGGCTGCCCGTGCCGCTCGCCGGGGACACCTCCGCCTCCGGTGCGGCACGGACCACGATCGGGCCGCGGCAGGTGCTGCTGCCCACGGCGGAGTCGGCGGGCGTCGACGCCGGCGTCCTCGCCCGGCTCGGCCTGAAGATGGCCCACCCGGACGCCGCCCATCCGCTCCTGGAGAAGCTCGGGGCGCTGCCCGCGACCCCGCGCGCCGTCCTGACCACCCCGCAGGTGCGGGCCGCCGTCGCCGCCTCCCTGGACGACGACGGAGGCGCCTGGGACGAGGACGCCCCGGACGCCGAGGAGCTCGCCGACACCGTCCTCGCCCTGGTGCGCGACGCCGCTCTGGAGCCCGGGGACGAGCCCTGGCTCGGCGCGCTCGCCCTGCCGGACGAGGACGGCGAGCTCGCCCCGGCCGGTGAACTCGTGCTGCCCGGCAGCCCGTTCGCCCAGGTGATCCGGGAGGGCGAACTGGCCTGCGTGGACGCCGAACTGGCCGCGAAGTGGGGCGAGCAGCCCCTCGCCGCGTGCGGGGTGCTCGCCGACTTCGCGCTCGTCCGCGCCACCGACGTCGTCCTCGACCCGGACGAGCTCGAACCCCGGGAGGGCGACTTCGCCGAGCCCGACGACGCCGGGCTGCTGGACGCGGTCGACGTGTGGTGCGAGGACGTCCTGGACCGCTTCCCGGACACGCCCGTGCCCCCGGTCGCCACCGAGCTGGTCGCCGTCCGCGACCTCGACCTGGTCGACGACGACCGGTGGCCGCAGGCGCTCGCCCTGCTCGCGCAGCCGCCCCTGCGCGACGCCCTGACCCAGCCGGTGCGCATCCTGCTGCCCGACGGCACCCACGAGGTCGTACGGCCCTACACGGCCTGGTGGCTGCGCGGGCACCCGGTGCTCGACGGGCGGCGTCCGGCGGGTCTGCTCGCCTCCGGCGGGGACCCGCTGCTGCGCGGGCTGTACGACGAGGCCGACGCCACCGGCTTCGACGACGAGCAGGTGCTGCGGGCACTGGGCGTGCGGACGTCCGTGGCGGCCCTGCTCGACGAGCCGGGCGGCGCCGCCGAGCTGCTGGAGCGGCTCGCCGACCCGGAGCGGCCGGTCACCGCCGCCCAGCTGCACGGGCTGTACGGGGCGCTGGCCGAGCTGGACCCGGACCGGGTGACCCTGCCGGACGAGGTGCGGGCCGTCGTCGACGGGCGGGTGGAGGTGGTGGACGCGGCCGACGCGGTCGTCGTGGACTCGCCCGACCTGCTGCCGTTCACCGAGGGCGTCCCGCTGCTGCCCGTGCGTCCCGCGCGGGCCGCCGAGCTGGCCGAGCTGTTCCAGGTGCGGCGGCTGAGCGAGTCCGTGACGGGCGAGGTCGGCTCCGAGGGCACCGAGCACGACGTGCCGGACCCGGTGCGGGTCCTGCTCGGTCCGCGGACCCCGGACACCTACGTCGAGCACGGGGAACTCGTCGTCGACGGCGTGGACATCGACTGGCGGCTGACGGACGACGGCGTCCTGCACGCCTCCACCCTGGAGGGTGTCGCCGCGGGGCTGGCCTGGGCGGCGGGCCAGTGGCCCCGGCGGTTCGAGGTCGCGGCCCTGCTGGAGGACCCGTCGCGGACGGGCGAACTGGCGCGGGACCGCTGGTTCGACTGACGCCCTTTCACACGTCCCGCACATTTCCTCCGTTCAACGTGCAACCGTTCGACGGGGTGGTGAGTCTCATGCGGTGAACCGGCACCACCAGCCGGTTCACCGAGCACTCGGGCCCCGCGGGACGCATCCGTCCCGAAGGGCCCCTGAACACGGGGGACACATGAACACGGGGGACACCACATGCGCACCCGCACCAGCGTCGCCGCCTCGCGCGGAGCCCACGCCGTCGGAGCCCACGCCGTCACCGGCCCGGCCGCGATGACGGCCGCGAGCGGCTTCACCGACGTCAAGTAGGGGCGCGAGCGCGGGGAGCAGGGTCCGGGGCCCGGACGACGGCCCCCCGGCGGGACCGGCCGCGCAGGGCCGTGACCCGTACAACCATTCCCCCGCGTCGAACATCTGATCTTGCGAGCCGACAGGCTCGCGTCCACTCGGGCTCACCGGAGGCACCCTCCCGGACAGCCCCTTCTTCACTTGGGACATGCATGCGCATACGTGCCACCCTGGCCGCCGTCACCGGCGCCCTGGCCCTCTCCGCCCTCGCCGTGCCGGCCGCGCAGGCCGACGACTCCAGCTACCACGAGAGCGCGGAGGCCGCCTTCGCCGCCGCCCACGGCGGCTCCCAGAAGTCCGCGTTCAGCACCGCCGTCTACGGCGACCTGGACGTGTCCTACTCCAACTTCAAGATCACCTCCGCGATCACGGTCGGCACCACCGCCCACGTCGCCACCACGGTCAGCTACACGCTGACGCACGGCGCCGACGTGGACATCCACTCCGCGGACTTCGCCACCGGCCCGTACATCTACAAGGGCTCGTTCGACGCCCCGGTCAACGCGCTGTTCGGCTACGACGCGGCCACCTGCACCGACACCTCGGCGACCACCGCCACCTGCAAGGGCCCCATCGACATCTACCCGGCCGAGGGCGACCTGCTGAACTCGGACGCCGGCGCCTGGAAGGGTGGCGCGCTGGCCCTCAACTACGCCACCGGCGACTACGCCGACCAGGGCGACCTCGGCTCCACGCTGGTGAAGCGCGCCTCCAAGCTCACCGTCAACGCCTCCCCGGAGCCGGTGACGAAGGGCAAGACCATCACCGTCACCGGCAGGCTGACCCGCGCGAACTGGGAGAGCGGCACGTACACCGGTTACTCCGGCGTCTACGCCCAGCTCCAGTTCCGCAAGAAGAGCTCCACCACCTACAGCACGGTGAAGAGCGTCAAGACCACCTCGACCGGCGGTCTGAGCACCACCGTCAAGGCCTCGGTCGACGGCTACTACCGCTACAGCTTCGTGGGCACCACGACCGCCCCGGCGGTCAAGGCAGCGGGCGACTTCGTCGACGTCCGCTGAGGCGACGTCCGCTCAAGCGACGTCCGCTGAGACGAGTCCGCTGAGGCGCTCCCCATCGAAGCGGCCCCCGCCGAAGCGCGGCGGCCGAGTCCCGAGGGACGCACCGTGAAGGGCCCGCACCCCGCAGCCGGCGGGGTGCGGGCCCTTCCGCGTCCTTCGCGGCGCCCTCCCGGCGGCCGCCGCCGTCAGGCGGGCGCCCGGCGGTCGACCTGTCTCCAGACGATCTCCAGGGCGACCGCCGCCACGACCGCGACGCCCACCGCCACCCAGGGCATCGTCACCCCGACCAGCTTCAGCGCGAAGAAGTCCTGGAGCCACGGCACCACCAGCACCACCAGGAACCCCGCGCCCATCGCGGCCACCAGGGCGATCCGCCACCAGGTGTAGGGGCGCGCGATGACCGCCAGGACCCACAGGGTGATCAGGAACAGGGTGAGCGTCGCGGCGCTCGTCTCGGCGTCCAGCGCCCCCGGCCCGGTGTAGTGGTGCCGGGCGATCAGGTAGGTGGTGAAGGTCGCGAGGCCCGCCAGCACCCCGCCCGGCACGGAGTACCGCATCACCCGGCGCACGAAGTGGGGGCGGGCCCGCTCCCGGTTGGGGGCGAGGGCGAGGAAGAAGGCCGGGACGCCGATGGTGAGGGTGGACAGCAGGGTCAGGTGGCGGGGCAGGAACGGGTACTCCACCTGCCAGCACACCACCAGCAGCGCCAGCAGCACCGAGTAGACCGTCTTCACCAGGAAGAGCGTCGCCACGCGCGTGATGTTGCCGATGACCCGCCGGCCCTCCGCCACCACCGACGGCAGGGTGGCGAAGCTGTTGTCCAGCAGCACGATCTGGGCGACGGCCCGGGTCGCCTCGGAGCCGGACCCCATCGCGACGCCGATGTCCGCGTCCTTCAGCGCGAGGACGTCGTTGACGCCGTCCCCGGTCATCGCGACCGTGTGCCCGCGGGACCGGAGGGCGCCGACCATGTCCCGCTTCTGCCGCGGGGTGACCCGGCCGAACACCGTGGCCTCGTCCAGGACCCGCCCCATGCCGTCCCGCTCGGCGGGCAGCCGGCGCGCGTCGACCGTCCGGGCGTCGAGCCCCAGCTTGGCGGCGACCGCGCCGACCGAGACCGCGTTGTCGCCGGAGATCACCTTGGCGTGGACGTCCTGCTCGGCGAAGTAGCGCAGGGTGTCGGCGGCGTCCGGGCGCAGCCGCTGCTCCAGCACGACGAGGGCGGTGGCGCGGGCGCCTCGGGCGACCTCGTCGTCGTCGAGGTCACGGGCGGCGCGGGCGAGCAGCAGCACCCGCAGGCCCTGCTCGTTGAGCCGCTCGGTCTCGGCGAGGGCGGGGTCGTCGGCGGGCAGCAGGACGTCGGGTGCGCCGAGCAGCCAGGTGCTGGTCTCGCCGTCGCCCTCGCTGAAGGTGGCGCCGCTGTACTTGCGGGCGGAGGAGAAGGGCAGCGACTCGGTGCAGCGCCAGTCGTCGCTGTCCGGGCAGGCGTCGATGATCGCCCGGAGGGAGGCGTTGGGGCGCGGATCGGACTCGCCGAGCGCGCCCAGCACCTGCCGTACGTAGGTGTCGTCGCTGCCGTCGAGGCGGCGGACCTCGGTGACGTCCATGCCGCCCTCGGTGAGGGTGCCCGTCTTGTCCAGGCAGACGGTGTCGACGCGGGCGAGGCCCTCGATGGCCGGGAGTTCCTGGACGAGGCACTGTTTGCGGCCGAGGCGGATCACGCCGATGGCGAAGGCGACGGAGGTGAGGAGGACCAGGCCCTCCGGGACCATCGGGACGATCCCGCCGACCGTGCGGGCGACGGAGTCCTTGAGGTCGTTGCCCTGGACGACGAGCTGGGTGACGACCAGGCCGATCGCGGCGGGGACCATCATCCACGTCACGTACTTGAGGATCGTGGAGATGCCGGAGCGCAGCTCGGAGTGGACGAGGGTGAAGCGGGACGCCTCCTCGGCGAGCTGGGCGGCGTAGGCCTCGCGGCCGACCTCGGTGGCCCGGAAGGCGCCGCCCCCGGCGACGACGAAGCTGCCGGACATCACGGTGTCGCCGTGGCGTTTGACGACGGGGTCGGCCTCGCCGGTGAGCAGCGACTCGTCGATCTCCAGGCCGTCGGCCTCCGTGCAGACGCCGTCCACCACGATCTTGTCGCCGGGCCCGATCTCGACGATGTCGTCCAGGACGAGGGCGGAGGTGGCGACCTCGACGGCGACCCCGTCACGGCGGACGGTCGGCCGGGCCTCGCCGATCACCGCGAGGGAGTCGAGGGTCTGCTTCGCCCGCCACTCCTGGATGATCCCGATGGCGGTGTTGGCGAGGATCACGAACCCGAAGAGGCCGTCCTGGATCGGCGCCACGACCAGCATGACCAGCCAGAGCACACCGATGATCGCGTTGAAGCGGGTGAGGACGTTGGCCCGGACGATCTCGCCGACGGTGCGGCTGCTGCGCACGGGGACGTCGTTGACCTGACCGCGCGCGACGCGCTCCGCGACCTCGGCACTGGTGAGCCCGTTCGCCGTGCGGGCCGGGGCGGCGGCGTCGGTATGGGTCATGGAATCGACGGTACGTGCGGATCCGGGCGTTCACCCGCCGGATGCCCGGAAGATCCGACCTCGGGAGGAGGGCCGTCGTGCGGTGGTACTACTCGGCCCCGGACGTTTCCGTCAGGGCCGCGTCCCGGGCGGCCGCGCTCTTGAGGGCCGCGTCCCGGCGGCGGACGTACCAGACGCCGATGAGCCCGAGGCCCCCGCCCGCCAGGCAGGTCCACAGCCACCACAGATGGCCGTGGTCGTCGAACCAGCCGTAGAAAGGGAGCTGGATGAGGAAGAGGGCGAACCAGAGGATCATGCCGCCGGTGATGGTGGCGACCACGGGCCCCTCCAGGGGCTCCGGCGCCTCGTGCCTCGGTGTCCACTTCGCCATGTCCACAGCTTACGAGGCGCGAGGGCCGGGCCGCGGCGCGCGGCCACCCCTTTCGGCCCGCGGGGGCCGGCGACCGTGACCGGCGGGGACGGCGACCGTGACCGGCGGGGGACGGCAGGAGGCCGGGCCGTGGCGCGCGGGTCTACGCGCGGAGATAGCGATCACGGTCTCATATGTTCATACTGAAACCGTTTGTGCCTGTCCACTTATGTTCGTAGGAAGCGCCAAAGCGGCTGGGGGAAGTCCGCTGGTGATGAGGTTCCGCATGTTCACCTCGGCCCCCGCCAAGGTTCCCACGCCCGAAGGGCCGGGCGGCGCGTCCGCGTACGGCGCGCTCGACCGGTATTTCCGCATCTCCGAGCGGGGCAGCACCCTCGCCCGTGAGGTGCGCGGCGGTTTCGCCACCTTCTTTGCGATGGCGTACATCATCGTGCTCAACCCGATCATTCTCGGCAGCGCGAAGGACATGTACGGGCATCAGCTCGACAACGGCCAGCTGGTCACCGCGACCTGCCTGACCGCCGCGTTCACCACGCTGCTGATGGGCGTCATCGGCAACGTGCCGATCGCGCTGGCCGCCGGTCTGGGCGTGAACTCCGTCGTCGCGCTCCAGCTCGCGCCCCGCATGTCCTGGGCGGACGCGATGGGCATGGTGGTGCTGGCCGGTTTCGTGGTCATGCTGCTGGTCGCCACCGGTCTGCGCGAGCGCGTCATGAACGCCGTGCCGTTCGGGCTGCGCAAGGCCATCTCGATCGGTATCGGCCTGTTCATCATGCTGATCGGGCTCGTGGACTCCGGGTTCGTCAGCCGGATGCCGGACGCCGCCCAGACCACCGTCCCGCTCCAGCTCGGCGCCGACGGTCACCTCAACGGCTGGCCGGTCCTGGTCTTCGTCCTCGGCGCGCTGCTCACCCTGGCCCTGATCGTCCGCAAGGTGCCCGGCGCGATCCTGATCTCGATCGTCGCCATGACCGTCCTGGCGCTGGTCGTCAACGCCGTCGCCACGGTCCCGTCCTGGGGCCTCACCGTCCCGGAGTGGCCCGGCAACCCCGTCGCCACCCCCGACTTCGGCCTGATCGGCGAGGTCAGCCTCTTCGGCGGGTTCTCCAAGGTCGGCGTGCTGACCGGGATCCTCTTCGTCTTCACCGTGCTGCTGTCGTGCTTCTTCGACGCGATGGGCACGATCATGGGCGTCAGTGACGAGGCCAAGCTGACGGACGCGCAGGGCCAGATGCCGGGCATCAACAAGGTCCTCTTCGTCGACGGTCTCGCCGTCGCCGCCGGCGGCGCCAGCTCCTCCTCCGCCACCACCGCCTTCGTGGAGTCCACGGCCGGCGTCGGCGAGGGTGCCCGCACCGGCTTCGCGAACCTCGTCACCGGCGGTCTCTTCGCCGTCGCCCTCTTCCTGACCCCCGTCGCCACGATGGTCCCGTCCCAGGCCGCCACCCCCGCCCTGCTCGCGGTCGGCTTCCTGATCCTGGCGAACTCCGTCAAGGACATCGACTGGGCGGACTACACCATCGCCGTCCCGGCCTTCATCACGATGGTGATGATGCCGTTCACCTACTCGATCACCAACGGCATCGGCATGGGCTTCATCACCTTCGTGGTGCTGCGCCTGGCGTCCGGGCGGGGCCGGGAGGTCCCGGCGGCGCTGTACGCGGTCTCGGCCGTGTTCGCCTTCTACTACCTGATGCCGGCCCTCGGCCTCACCTGATGCCCGTTCTCGGGCTCACCTGACGCCGGCCCCCGGCCTCGCGTTCAGGTGAGCCCGTAGAACTTCTCCGTCTCCTCGACGGCGGTCCGGAACCGTTCGTCGAAGTCACCCCGAATGAGCGTCCGGACGACATAGTCCTGGACGCTCATTCCCCGTTGGGCGGCGTGGTGCCGGAGCCGTTCGAGCAGGTCGTGGTCTATTCGCAGGCTGAGCACACTGGTCCCCATGGGTACGAGGGTCGCGGCCCGGTTCCGTCCGGTGGGTGGCGTTCCGCACTCCTATCACCCGTATGAGTGACTTCCGGTAGTGGCTGGGAATGAGTGGCGGGCGTCACGGGCAAAGGGGCTCCCCGCGGTGGTCCTTAGCGAGGGTAATGAGTTACGCTAAAGACATGCCGGACCTTAGCCATGGCGACGACGCGGCCGCCGTGAACTCCCTGCGCTCCGCCGTGATGCGGCTGTCCCGTCGGCTCAAGCACCAGCGGGTCGACGAGTCGCTGAGCCCGACCGAGATGTCGGTGCTCGGCACCCTGTCCCAGTGCGGCAGTGCCACCCCGGGTGAGCTCGCCCGCAAGGAGCACGTGCAGCCGCCCTCGATGACTCGTATCGTCGCCCTGCTGGAGGCCAAGGGCCTGGTCCGGCTGGAGCCGCACCCGGAGGACCGGCGGCAGAAGGTCGTCACCAAGACCGAGCAGGCCGAGGCCATGCTCGAGGAGAGCCGCCGCAAGCGGAACGCGTTCCTCGCCACCCTGGTCGACGGCCTCGACGAGGACGAGTGGGCCAAGCTGCGCGCAGCCGCCCCCGTGCTGGAGAAGCTCGCACATCTGTAAGCAGTTCACGAGGAGGCGAACCCTTTTGAGTACGGGATCCGGAGCAGACTCCGCCCCCGCACCGACCACCCACGATTCCCCGCCCGCCCCCGACGCCCCCCGCAGGTCCTCGATGTTCGGCGCCCTGAAGGTCAGGAACTACCGCCTGTTCTTCGGCGGCCAGGTCGTCTCCAACATCGGCACCTGGATGCAGCGCATCGCCCAGGACTGGCTGGTGCTCAGCCTCACCGGCTCCGCCACCGCCGTCGGCGTCACGACGGCCCTGCAGTTCCTGCCGATGCTGCTGTTCGGCCTGTACGGCGGCGTCCTCGTCGACCGGCTGCCCAAGCGCCGCACCCTGCTGGGGACCCAGTCCGCGATGGCCGTCACCGGTGTCGCGCTCGCGCTCCTCACCCTCTCCGGGCACGTGGAGGTCTGGCACGTCTACGTCGCCGCCTTCGCCGTCGGTCTCGCGACCGTCCTGGACAACCCGGCCCGCCAGTCCTTCGTCAGCGAGATGGTCGGCCCGGAGCAGCTCCAGAACGCGGTGAGCCTGAACGCCGCGAACTTCCAGTCCGCCCGCCTCGTCGGCCCCGCCGTCGCCGGCTTGATGATCACCGGCGTGGGCACGGGATGGGCGTTCCTCTTCAACGGCCTGTCCTTCGTCGCGCCCATCGCCGGCCTGCTGCTGATGCGCGCCCGCGAGCTGCACGTCGTCCAGCGGGCGCCGCGCGGCAAGGGCCAGCTGCGGGAGGGGCTGCGGTACGTGGCCGGGCGTCCGGATCTGACCTGGACGATCGTCCTGGTCGGGTTCGTCGGCACCTTCGGCTTCAACTTCCCCGTCTACCTCTCCGCCTTCGCCGACGACGTCTTCCACGCGGGCGCGGGCTCCTACAGCCTCTTCAACACGCTCATGGCGGTGGGCTCCGTCGCCGGCGCGCTGCTGGCCGCCCGGCGCGGTACGGCCCGCATGCGCGTGCTGATCGCCGCGGCGGTCGCCTTCGGAGTGATGGAGCTGGTGGCCGCGGTCGCACCTTCGCTGTGGCTGTTCGCCCTGTTCATGGCCCCGATCGGCATGTTCGGCATGACGATCAACGTCACCGCGAACACCAGCATCCAGATGGGCACCGATCCGGCCATGCGCGGCCGTGTCATGGCGCTGTACATGATGGTCTTCCTGGGCGGTTCGCCGGTGGGCGCGCCGATCGCCGGCTGGATCACGGACGCGTACGGCGTCCGGGCCGGTCTGGCGGTGGGCGGCGCGATCGCCGCGCTCGCGGCCGCGGCCATCGGCCTGGTCCTGGCCCGGGTGGGCAACCTCCGCCTGGCGGTGGGCTGGCGCCGCGGACACCCGACGGTGCGGTTCGAACCCCGGGGGCGGCGGCAGGAACTGGCGGCGGCGGCCTGACCGGCGGGGGCGTCGGTCGGGGGGAGCCGGCCGGGTGTTGCACGACACGCACGGTGACCGGGACACGTCCGGGCGAGCGTGGTGGCGGTCACCCTGACCCACACTGGCTCCATGAGACTTTTCGCCGCCGTCCTGCCCCCGCGGGCCGTCACGGACGAACTCGCCGCCGAGGTGGCCGTGCTGCGGAGGCTGCCGGGGGCGGAGGGGCTGCGCTGGACCGGCCTGCCCGGCTGGCACTTCACGCTCGCCTTCTACGGCGAGGTCGACGAGGACGTCGTACCGGAGCTGTCGGCGCGGCTGGAGCGGGCCGCGCGGCGCAGTGAGCCGTTCGAGCTGGCGTTGCGGGGCGGCGGGCAGTTCGGGCGGGGGCGGGCCCTGTGGACGGGGGCGGTGGGGGAGGTGGCCGAGCTGGGGCTGCTGGCCGGCCGGGCGGAGGCGGCGGGCCGCAAGGTCGGCCTGGACCTCGGGGAGCACCGCCCCTACAAGGCCCATCTGACGCTGGCGCGCAGCCGGGACGCCGTCGACGTCCGGCCGTACGTCGAGGCGCTGCGCGCCTTCGCCGGCCGGACGTGGACGGTGGAGGAGCTGGTGCTCGTCCGCAGCCGGCTGCCCCGGTCCGGGGTGTCGGGCGAGCAGCCCCGCTATGAGCCGGTCGGGCGCTGGGCGCTCGGTGGCGACCGTTAGGCTCGAAGGGTGGACCCGAAGACCCGTAACCGGATCATGGCCGGTGTGCTCGTGCTGATGTTCGTCGTGGTGGCGGTGGCGGCGGCGCTCGGAAAGTAGGCACTCCGCCGGGGCGGGGAGTCGTGCGGCGGTCGTCGGCTGCGGGCCGGTGGGGGCTGGTCGCGCAGTTCCCCGCGCCCCTGGCGGGGTTGGCCCTGACGGTGTCGGTAGGTGACCCGCGGGTGATCCCCGGGGGGCACCTACCGGGTCGGGTCACCAGGCGAAGGCCTCCGGGGACGGGCCCGGGCCCGGGAAGATGTCGTCCAGGGCGGTCAGGAGGTCCTCGGTGAGGTCCAGGTCGACCGCGCGGACGGCGGAGGCGAGCTGCTCGGCGGTGCGCGGGCCGACGATCGGGCCGGTCACGCCGGGGCGGGTGAGCAGCCAGGCGAGAGCGACCTCACCGGGTTCGAGACCGTGCTTGTCGAGCAGGTCCTCGTACGCCTGGACCTGGGCGCGTGCGGTGGGGTCGGCGAGGGTGGCGGCGGCCCGTCCACTGGCCCGGCGTCCGACCTCGGCCTCCTTCTTGATGACCCCGCCGAGCAGCCCGCCGTGCAGCGGCGACCAGGGGATGACGCCGAGCCCGTACTCCTGCGCGGCCGGAATGACCTCCATCTCGGCGCGCCGCTCGGCGAGGTTGTAGAGGCACTGCTCGCTGACGAGGCCGATCGTCCCGTGCCGGCGGCCGGCGGTCTCGTTGGCCTGGGCGATCTTGTACCCGGGGAAGTTGGAGGACCCGGCGTAGAGGATCTTCCCCTGCTGCACCAGCACGTCGACCGCCTGCCAGATCTCCTCGAAGGGAGTGGCACGGTCGATGTGGTGGAACTGGTAGAGATCGATGTAGTCCGTCCGCAGCCGCTTGAGGCTGGCGTCGACGGCTCGTCGGATGTTCAGCGCGGAGAGCTTGTCGTGGTTGGGCCACGCCTCCCCGTCGGCGGCCATGTTGCCGTACACCTTGGTGGCGAGCACCACCTTGTCGCGCCGCTCGCCGCCCTGCGCGAACCAGCTGCCGATGATCTCCTCGGTACGGCCCTTGTTCTCGCCCCAGCCGTACACGTTCGCGGTGTCGAAGAAGTTGAGGCCGGCGTCCAGTGCCGCGTCCATGATGGCGTGACTGTCGGCCTCGTCCGTCTGGGGGCCGAAGTTCATGGTCCCGAGGACCAGTCGGCTGACCTTGAGGCCCGTGCGTCCGAGCTGCGTGTACTTCATGGAAGCCCAGCCAACGGCTTGGAGTGCGCTCCAGGCAAGGGGATCCGGTCAGTCGCGGGGGAACTCGCCGGTGGTGAGGACGAGGCCGACGACGGTGCCGGTGAGGTCGAGGTCCTTGCCGAAGGCGACCGTTGTCTCGACCTGGTAGTCGCCCTCCTTGGGGTCGGTGTAGAGGTGGCACCGCCCCTGGTAGGGGTCCGCGATGACGTAGACGGGCACCTCGGCGGTGGCGTACGCGGTCCTCTTCGGGCCGTAGTCATTGGTACCGGTGCCCTTGGAGATCACCTCGGCGACGAACTCCACGTCCTCGTGCCGCCAGTGGCCGTCCTCCGTCTTGGCCGCACCCTCGGCCATCACGGTCACGTCGGTCGCGAACCCGTTGAGGTGCCCCGGGTAGTCGATGCGCACGTCGGACTTCACCCGGGTGCGCGGGTACTTCGTCCGCAGCTGCTCAACGATGTCCAGGATGATCTCCCAGTGGGTGTCCCGCTGCGGCGACATGTAGACGGTCCCCTCGACGATCTCGACCTTGTATCCCTCGGGGACGGGCATCTTCTCGAGCCGCTCGAACATCTCGTCGAGCGCGCTCGTGTTGTCGCTGTCGGCCATCGCGATCCTGTCGTCGAGGACGGTCATCGTGGCGCTCCTCCCCGGCCGCCCCGTCGACGCGTGCGGCCGCGCGGTACAACGATACGCACGGTGACCAGGTCACGCGGAGCCGTCGTGGTCAGTCGGCCCGGTACGGGCCGCCCACGTCCCACCCCTGGTGCATCGCCTCCGCGAACGCCCCCGCCAATTTGTGCTCGCCGCTCGTGTTCGGGTGGGTGCCGTCGTAGGTGTCCGTGTGGATGTCCCAGGTTTCCGGGACCGAGGCCAGGAGGATGGGGGAGGTGCGGTCGTCCAGGTCGGACGCCGTCTTCGCCAGGAGTTCGTTGAAGGCGGCGACCTGGGCGCCGAAGGGGGCGTCGTGCGCGGCGCGGACATTCGGGATCACCGGGAGCCAGACCATGTGGACGCGCGGGTTGGTCGTGCGGGCCTCGGCGACGAAGGCGCGGACGTTCTCCGCGGTCTGCTCGGCGTTCGTGTAGAAGCCGAGGTCGATCAGGCCCAGCGAGACCAGCAGCACGTCCGCCCGGCCGGCCCGCACCGCCTCGCCGATCAGCGGGGCCATGTGCAGCCAGCCCTCGCCCCAGCCGGCCAGGTGCCGGCGGGGGAATCCGGGGTCGGCGTACGCGTACGAGACGGGCGCGTCCACCGCCTTGTCGTACAGCGTCTCGCGGGGGCCGACGAACGTGAAGGGGCCGTCGTACGTCGCGCACAGGTGCTGCCACAGGCGGTGGCGCCACGTGTGTTCACCGGCGCTGCCGATCGTCATCGAGTCGCCGACGGGCATCAACCTGAGCATCCGCTCATCATGGGGGATCGACGGTGGATCGGTCAGACACGTGGGGTGTGAGGCCCGCCACGAGTCCGCCACGAGCCCTCAGGAGCCGGGCGGGGTGGCAGTCTTGGGGCATGCGCCGACCGTTCGCCCTTCTCGCCGGGGCCCTGCTCGTGGCCGCCTGCGCGGTGCCCGTCTCCGCGGTGCCCGCCTCCGCCGCCGACGGGGACGAGGGCTTCACCATCGAGGACTCCCGCATCACCGAGTCCAGCGGACTGGCGGCCTCCCGTCAGCACCCCGGCGTGTACTGGACGCACAACGACCAGGACACCGGCGCCTACCTCTACGCGGTCGACAGCGCCACCGGCAGGACCGTCGCGACGATCACCCTGACCGGCGTGGGCACCCCCCGCGACATCGAGGCGATCGGCATCGGCCCCGACGACCGGATCTACGTCGGCGACATCGGCGACAACGACGGCGTGGAGTGGGACCACGTGTGGATCTACGAGCTGCCCGAGCCGAAGACGCTGAAGGACCAGTCGGTCCGCGCCACCCAGTACGTCGTGCGGTACTCCGACGGACCCCGCGACGCCGAGTCGCTCGTCGTGCACCCGAAGACCGGGCGCGTCTACATCATCGACAAGCAGGAGGACGGCGGTCACCTGTACGCGGGTCCGGCCCGGCTCTCCGCGTCCGGCACCAACGTCTACGAGCCCGTCGCCCCCATCGACCTGTGGGCCACCGACGCCGCCCTCTCCCCGGACGGCAGCCGGCTCGCCGTCCGCGGCTACTTCGGCGGCATCCTCTACGACTGGAACGACGGCACCCCCGAGCGGCTGGAGCGGCTCGACGTCCCCCTGCAACGGCAGGGGGAGTCCGTGACGTACTCGGCCGACGGCTCGAAACTGCTGTACGGCACCGAGGGCACCGCCAGTGAGGTGCGGGCGGAGGACGCGCCCGGCGCGTCGGCGGACGCCGAGTCGCCCTCGGGCAGCGGGAGTCCGGGGGCCTCCGGCAGCAGCGGCGACGGTGAGGGGACGGGCGGCACCGTGCGGACGGGCGCGCTCGCCCTGGCCGTCGTGTGCGCCGCCGTCTTCGGCCTGCGGCGGCTGCGGCGTCGCGGCTGACCCGGACCGCGGACCGGCGTGGAGCGGCCCGCTGCTCGTCTTCGGGCCGGCCGCGCGGGGCGGCTACCAGCAGAACCGGCTGGTCCTCGTCGGCGTCGGCGTGGCCGCCGGGACGACGGCGCTGATCAGCCTGCTCGTCGTGCTCACCGATCCGTTCGACGCCACCAAGGCGCTGACCTGGCTGTCCGGTTCGACGTACGGGCGGACCCTGCCGGACGTCGCGCCCGTCTGCACCGCCGACCTCCTCGGCCGTACGGTCATCGCTGCGGAGCCGACGCTAGTGGGCCCGTAGGTCCGTAGGTCCGTAGGGGCACCGCTCCCTCGGGGCGGGTCTCCCGCTCCCGCTTCTTGACGTGGCCATGCAGGGTTAGTTTCCTGGGAGGTGCGCGGGCTGTGGGAGCGCTCCCACCGTTCCGGGGCCGCGCCTCCCCGAGAGGAAGCAACGACATGTTCCGCACCTTGCGCAGAGCGCTGTGCGCGGTCGGCGCGGCCCTGCTGTTACCGCTGGCGGCGACCGCCCCGTCCGCCCACGGGGCCGACGGGGCGACCGGCGTCGTGGCGGCCGACGCCGGAGCCGGCTACTGGCACACCAGCGGCCGTCAGATCCTGGACGAGGCCGGGCAGCCGGTCCGCATCGCCGGCATCAACTGGTTCGGCTTCGAGACGGCCAACCACGTCGTCCACGGCCTGTGGGCCCGCGACTACAAGAGCATGATCGACCAGATGACGTCGCTGGGCTACAACACCCTCCGGCTGCCGTTCAGCGACGACATCCTCAAGAGCGGCACCGTGCCGGACAGCATCGACTTCTCCGGCGGCAAGAACGCCGACCTGGCGGGCCTGACCTCGCTCCAGGTGCTCGACAAGATCGTCGGGTACGCCGGTCAGTCCGGCCTGAAGGTCATCCTGGACCGGCACCGCCCGGACGCCGCCGGTCAGTCGGCGCTCTGGTACACCTCGGCGGTCCCGGAGTCGACGTGGATCGCGAACCTGACCTCCCTCGCCACCCGTTACGCCGGTGACGCCACCGTCGTCGGCATCGACCTGCACAACGAGCCGCACGACCCCGCCTGCTGGGGCTGCGGCGACACGGCGACGGACTGGCGCCTGGCCGCCGAGCGGGCCGGCAACGCCGTCCTCGCCGTCAACCCCGACCTGCTGGTCTTCGTCGAGGGCGTGCAGTCCTTCAACGGCGTCTCGGGGTGGTGGGGCGGCAACCTGATGGGCGTCGCCCAGTACCCCGTCCGCCTCGACGTGCCGAACCGGCTCGTCTACTCCGCCCACGACTACGCGACGAGCGTGGCCCAGCAGAGCTGGTTCAGCGATCCGTCGTTCCCCGCCAACATGCCCGGCATCTGGGACAAGTACTGGGGCTACATCTTCCAGCAGAACATCGCCCCGGTCTGGCTCGGCGAGTTCGGTACGACCCTCCAGTCGACGGTCGACCAGCAGTGGCTGGCGGCCCTCGTCGACTACCTGCGCTCGACGTCGGCGTACGGCGCCGACTCCTTCCACTGGACCTTCTGGTCCTGGAACCCCAACTCCGGGGACACCGGCGGCATCCTCAAGGACGACTGGACGACCGTGGACACGGTGAAGGACGGCTACCTGGCGAGCATCAAGGCGGCGGGCTTCGACCCGGGGGAGGGCGGCACGGATCCCGAAGATCCCGAGGACCCCGGCTCCACGGCCGCCTGCGCCGCCGCCTACACCGTCACCAGCGACTGGGGGAGCGGCTTCAACGCCGACGTGAAGGTCACCAACACCGGCACGACGGCGATCACCTCCTGGAAGGTCACCTGGACCTGGCCGGGCGCCCAGCAGGTCACCAGCATGTGGAACGCGTCGTACACCCAGAGCGGCGCGACGGTGACGGCGGCGAACGCGGCCCACAACGGCTCGGTCGCGGCCGGTGGCTCGGCGAGCTTCGGCTTCGGGGGCGCGCCCGGGGGCGGGGGTGTGCCGAGCGTGAGCTGCACGGCGGCGTGAGCTGTACGGCGGCGTGAGCTGTACGGCGGCCGTGGCGTGTACGGCGGCGTAAGGCAGGGGCGCCCGATGACGGTGTCACCGGGTGCCCCTTCATGGCTCCAGCGGGCAGGGGAGGTGGGCGTTCGCCCGGTTCGGGGAGCAGGTCACCAGGGCCAGGGACAGGTACGAGGGCCGTTCGAGGTAGAACCCGAGCGACACGTCGTGGCCCGACCCCAGCCGGTCGGCGGCGGAGGCGGCGAGGGCGGCCAGGTGGCCGGCGTCGCGCTGGGCCTCGGAGGCGAACCGGGGAGCGTGGGCGTTCACCTGTGTACGGAGCCAGGCTGCCGCCTCCGCCGGGTCCGGCCACGTCCCCCGCACCAGCGAGCCCGGCTTGACCAGCCAGTACGCCGTCTCCAGCGGCGGCAGGTCCGACGCGGGGAACCCGGCGGCCACCTCGCGGTAGCGCTGGACCAGCTCGGGCCGGCTGCCGGCCGGGGGCGGATCGGGGTGCGGCGGCCGCCGTAGGGCCTCCTGGTCGAAGCGGGCCTTCGGGCCGGTCCACAGGTAGGCGTGGTGGTGCACCGGCCGTTCAGATCGGCAGACCGAAGCGGGTGGGGTCGATCCCGGCCACGCTCAGCTCCTCCGTGCTGAAACGGAGCGGCTCCGCCTCCGGCCGCTTGCTGTCGCCCAGGGCCCAGGCGTCCTCCCCGATGCGGGCCAGGGTCACACATCCCTCGGAGCAGGGGCCTCCGCAGGCCTTCACGAAGGAGGCTCCGGAGAGGTCGAGGGCGTAGATGTCGGTTCCGTTCAGCATGGGTGTGCCTTTCTCGGTGCGTTGTGTAGGTGAACAATCGCTCTGAGTGGTGACCGTAGGTCCGGAGCGGTCGGCAAGTCCTGAAATATTCGGGATTATTCTCCTGTGACTACTGTGGATGCATGGACATTCACTCAGCGGAGCGGTGATGCTGGGCGCGCAACATCGTCAAGGCCCGAGGGGGTTGTGCGTGGCACGCAGGTTGCGGTTCAACGGGACCGGTAGTGGTGATGGCGGGTGTCCGTCCGTGCACGAGGACGTGGACAGCGGAGAGGTGATCGTGCACGGTCCTCCTCTCACCGATGCAGAGGACGTCGCGCAACTTCAGCACCTCTCCGAGGGCGAGGTCGCGATCGTGGTGCCGCGGGAGCTGCTGGTGGACTGGACCCCGAAAGAGCGCACGCGTCAGCTCCGGACCATCGGACTGGACGAGTTCAACGGACTGTTCGCCAAGTTCGAGCACACCGCTTGGCGTCTGGAGACGCGGCGCCGGTACGCGAGCGATGAGGGGACCGACACCTACCGGCAGTTCGTGGAGACCGGCGAGGTCGAGTGGAAGTACGACCACCCGTACTGCAAGACCATCCGCGAGCAGACCGCGCAAGGCAAGCGCGTGGAGCGCGTGCGCATCGTCGACCAGCAGCCGACCACGGGTCAGCTCTACCTCCTCGACAACGCCAAGCGGAACAGCGGCATGGGTGAGGACATCCGCAACCTCTGGCGCGCCGACGCGGACCGGCTCAGGCTTCCCGCCGAGGACTTCTGGCTGTTCGACAGCCGCCTCATCGCGCTCCTGAGGTTCGATGATGACGACCAGCTCACGCACGTGGACCTGATCACCGAGCCTGCGGAGGTGGTGCGCTGTTGCATGGTGCGGGATGCTGCTTGGCATCACGCGGTTCCGTGGCGGCGGTTCACAGCGGAGTTGCACAACGGGTCGTAAGGACAAGAGCGGGTATCGGTGAGCACGGACTATCAGAGGGCGCGTGAGGAACTGGGTCGCAGGCTCCGCGAACTGCGCGTCGAAAGTCCTGATGGCCGGCTCACCGGCACCGAGCTGGCCCAGCGGCTGGGATGGCCGCAGTCGAAGGTCAGTAAAATGGAGAACGGCAGGCAGACGCCCACGGACGAGGACCTCCGTGCATGGGCCGAGGCCACCGGACAGCCTGCGGTCTTCGCTGAACTGCGCGCCCGCCTGAAGGGCTACGAGAGTCATATCCGCTCCTGGCGACGTCAGCTGACGGCGGGGCATGGCCCGGTGCAGGAGCGATGGAACACCCTTGTGGGAGGGTCTCGAAGCTTGCACGTATGGGACAACAGTGTCGTCAACGGCATGCTTCAGACCGCTGACTACGCCCGGAACCTCTTCGAGCGCTATGCGGAGTTCCGGCGCACCCCACGGGATGCGGAGGCCGCGGTGCGAGCCCGTATGAAGCGGCAGGAATGGCTGTACCAGCCGGGCAGGCTGTTGAACCTGGTCATGTGGGAGGGCGCGCTTCGGGCCCAGGTGTGTCCTCCGGAAGTGCTGGCGGCTCAACTGGACCGTTTGCTGGGCGTTGTGGGCATGGACACCGTCCGCCTGGGGATTCTTCCGCTGGACGCGGCGCTGCGTCTGCCTCCGGCGAACGGGTTCTGGATCCTGGACGACCGATTGGTCAGCGTCGAGGACTGGCACGCCGAGCTGTGGCTCGACGATGCGGAAACGATCACTCTCTACCGTCGGGTCTGGGACACCCTGGCCGACGCGGCCGTCTTCGGCGCCGACGCCCAGCAGGTGATCGCGCGGGTCCGCCGGAGCATCAAGGCCTGAGGACGTACGGCCGCACCACGTCGTCCTCGGTCTGCCAGGAGGACGGCCGGGGCTGGTCCGGGACCTCCCAGCACGCGTCCTCGCAGGGGAACGGCAGGTAGTGGCCGGCCGCCCGGCAGCGTTTGGCCCAGCGGCGCCAGCGGGCGTCACGAGGGTTCGGGAGCCGACCTACGTACGGGTCCGGCGCCCGGACCTCCAGCGCGAGGTTCCCCTGCTGCGCCTTGGTGCGGGTCAGCAGACGGAGGACCGCGTCACGAACCGACCGGAGCATGAGCCCCCTCCGGTGTCGCCGTCCCCGCGAGCGTGAACCTGGCCCACACGCACTTGGCGTACCGCTCCTGCCGGCATCCCCAGGCGTCGGCGAGCGCCTCCACGAGCGCGAGTCCGCGTCCGCCCTCCTCGTCGGGGCCGGAGTGGTGGAGCCGGGGGAGTCGGTCCCGGTCGGGGTCCGACACCTCCAGGACCAGGGCGGTGCCGTGGTGGATGAGCGTGACGCCGACCTGGGCGTAGGAGACCCGGCAGTGGGTCACGGCGTTGGTGACGAGTTCGTTGGCCAACAGGGTCACACCGTCGGCGAGGTCGTCGGTGACTCCCCAGTCGGCGAGGGCTTCGCGTACGCGCTGGCGGGTGCTGGGCACGTGTCGGCGGTGCCTGGGGATGCGGAAGGTTTCCGTGAAGGGCATGTCCGGAAGCTACGGCTGTATTCGACGCCTGAGCAATCAACTCCAGTGAATACATGCAGGCGTCCACTCGATCGAGTGATGGGTTGTCAGTAACGGCGACCCGTGTGGGATCGTTGCCGCAGGAGAGGGGAGATCGCATGCCCGCAGGTGGACGGCCGACGGTACGCAGCAGGCGTTTGGGTACGGCGCTCAGGCAGTACCGGCTTGCTGCGAAGCTCGACCAGCCGCGGGCCGCCGAGGTGATCGCGGCAAGTCAAGCCAGAATCAGCCGCCTTGAGAGCGGGCACGTCACCGCTCGCGTCATCGAGGTGCGCCTGCTGCTGGACGCGTACGGCGTCACCGATGCCGGAGTGCGGGGCAAGCTGGAGGAGTTGGCCAAGCACTCCAAGAACCGGGGCTGGTGGCTCGAGCATGCGGCGCACCTGCGCCCGGACTACGTCGACCACATCGCGCTGGAGGACGACGCGACGTACATCCGGGAGTGGCAGCCGGTACTGGTGCCCGGTCTCCTTCAGACCCCGGCCTATGCGGAGGCGATCGCCACGGGGAGTCCCAACTACATCGCCCCGGACCGGGTCGCCCAGTTGGTGAAGGTGCGTGAGGGACGGCAGGCGAAGATCGAGGAGGGCGGGGCGTCGTACACCGCCATCCTTTGGGAGTCTGTTGTCGCACACCCGTTGGTGAGCGTCGACACTCACCGTGAGCAGCTCGCCGCGATCCTGGAGGTCGGGAGGCGAAAGAACGTCACCGTGCAGGTTCTCCCCTTCAGTACGGGTGTCCTGGGAGCAGTGACCTCAGCCTTCTCCACGTTCAGCTTCGATGTCGAGCCGGCCGTCGAAGCGGTGACCCTGGAGAACCTGAGAGGTACGTCGGTCCTGGAGAGTTCGGCAGACCTGACCGCTTACGCCAACATGTACGACCAACTACGCTCGTCCGCACTGGCACCGGACACGAGCGCGCAGCTCATCCGGGGCGTACTGCGGAGCTTGAAGGAAGACGCGTCGTGACCGAGGTTATAAGCCCCTTCCGGAAGTCGTCCCACTCTCAGGCGGAGAGCAACTGCGTGGAGGTCGCCGTCACCGCCGATCACGGCCGTGCCGTCCGTGACAGCAAGCAGCAAAACGGCGTTCTCCTCACCGTTTCCCGTGACGGCTGGCAGGCGTTCATCCGGCAGTTCGCCTAGAAAGTGGGCTGGTTGTGACCGAGGTCGTAAGCCCCTTCTGGAAGTCGTCGTACTCGGGGCAGGAGAACGCCTGCGTCGAGGTGGCCGACACTGCTCCCGGCGGCCGAGCCGTCCGCGACAGCAAGCGGGAAGACGGCCCGCTGATCATCGTCTCCCGGCACAGCTGGCAGGCGTTCTTGCGGCAGTTTGCGTAGAAAGTGGGCTGGTTGTGACCGAGATCGTAGGCCCCTTCCGGAAGTCGTCGTACTCCGGACAGCAGGGCGACTGCGTGGAGGTCGCCACCACCGCCGACCACGGCCGAGCCGTCCGCGACAGCAAGCAGCAAAACGGCCCTCTCCTCACCGTGTCCGGTGACGGCTGGCAGGCGTTCATCCGGCAGTTCGGATAGCGCGGCGTACGACGGCGTCCGGCACGCGCGTGCCGGTCGCTCGGGTCATCACTTGGTTTCACCTTCACCCGATGGGCCGAGTTCGGCCACGAGGAGCGGCAGCAGGCCGGGACAGTGCTCCTCGATGTCCTTCCTGAGCAGCCGCAACGCGCTTCCGTTGCCGTGATCGCGCTGCGCCACCAGGCCCGCCTCCCGCAGAACCCGGAAGTGGTGCGTACGGGTGGCCTTCTTCACCGGCAGGCCGAACGACCCGCAGGCGCGCTCCTGGTCCTCGGGATCGGCCGCGAGTTCGGCGATCACCTTTCGCCGGGAGTCGTCCGCGAGCGCGGCGAACACTTTGCCGAGGTCCACGATCCTCCTTTAGGTATGACTTGAATCGTACCTCGATGCATGTCTAGTGCTGTGACCGCATAGGTTCGCCGGGTTGGTGGTCGGAGCGGTTGGATATGTGGCGATGTTTTGATCCGACCGGCGGAGGTGTGGTGGCCGAGCCTGTCCGTGTGCGCTGACCGACCAAGAGGGGCAGAAGCTGCAGCAGATCGTGCGTCGTGGCAGCACCAGTTCAGTGCGCTACCGTCGCGCAATGATGCTGCTGGCCTCGGCTGGCGGGAACCGCGTCCCGGTCATTGCCCAGCTGGTGGCGGCCGACGAGGACACCGTGCGCGACGTGATCCACCGGTTCAACGAGATCGGGCTGGCCTGCCTGGCCCCTCGCCGGGCGGGAGGCCGTCCCCGCCGGCTCAGCCCTGACGACGAGGACTCCGTCGTCCAGACGGCCACCACCCGCCCACCAAGCTCGGCCAGCCCTTCACCCGCTGGTCCCTGCGCAAGCTCGTCGTCTACCTGCACCGCGTGCACGGGCGGGTGATCCGCATCGGCCGCGAGACATTACGGTGCTTGCTCGCCCGACGCCGCGTCACCTTCCAGCGCACCAAGACCTGGAAGGAGTCCTCGGACCCCGAGCGCGACGCCAAGCTCGACCGAAGCGAGCACGTCCTGGAGCACTTCCCCGACCGGGTCTTCGCCTTGGACGAGTTCGGCCCGCTCGGCATCCGGCCCACCGGCGGCTCGGGCTGGGCCGCCTCCGGACACCCCGAGCGGCACCCCGCGACCTACCGCCGCACCCATGGGGTGCGCTACTTCCACGGTTGCTACTCCGTCGGCGACGACACCCTCTGGGGCGTCAACCGCCACAAGAAGGGCGCCAGGAACACCCTGGCCGCGCTGAGGTCAATCCGGGCGACCCGCCCGGACGGGGCCCCGATCTACGTCATCCTGGACAACCTGTCCGCCCACAAAGGAGAGACAATCCGGCGCTGGGCGAAGAAGGACCGGGTCGAGCTGTGCTTCACTCCGACCTACGCGTCCTGGGCGAACCCGATCGAGGCGCATTTCGGACCGCTGCGGCAGTTCACTGTCGCCAACTCGAACCACCCCAACCACCCGGTCCAGACACGGACCCTTCACGCCTACCTGCGCTGGCGCAACGCCAACGCGCGCCATCGCGACGTCTTGGCCGCCGAACGCCGCGAACGCGCTCGCATCCGTAGCGAGAAGGGTATCCGTTGGGGCGGACGTCCCCTCAAAGCCGCCGCTTGACCGCGCCCGTCGAACTTGTGCGATCACTGGACTGTCTATCGGGTGTCGCTGGGAACCTGGGCGAGCAAGGCGCGGGTCTCTGCAACGACTCGGTCGCTGAATGCAGCGTCACGCACCTGGGCGGAGCCGAGCATGGGCTTGCCGTTCTCGTCGTAGTAAACCCCTGACTGATGCGACTGGCTCGTCAGCACTCCAGCGAGCAGCCTGCCGGCACGCTTGGGGGTGCTCCAGTACTTGATGAGGGGTGCCAGCGGCGCGAGCAGGTACTTCGCCAGGAATCGCAGGGCGGCGTTCGCGTCACGGCCAAGGCCGGTACCGGGGTTGAAGCCGGGTTCGACCGCGAAGAAGCGGAGCTTTGGGGTCTCGCGTGCCAAGGCGAGGACGGTGGCGAGGTTAGCCTGCTTGGAAGTGGCGTAGGCATCGAAGCCGGGCTTGGAGGATCCGCCGGGCTGCCATTCGCCGCGTGTACTTGCTTCGGCGGAGATGTAACGCCCTCCGCGGAAGCCGGCGGTGACCGCGGGCTTGCGCTCGGGGTCCTCGACGCCCGAGCAGGTGAAGACAACGTTCGCATCCTCGGGCAGGTGCGGAATGAGCGCCTCCGTCAGGGTGAATGGTCCGAGGTGGTTGGTCGTGAAAGAAAGGTCCCAGCCCTGCGCGGTCCGGTCGGCGCGGGTCGTCATGATGCCTGCGTTGTTGAGCAGGCCGGCGAGCGGAAGACCGAGTGCGACGATCTGTGCGGCGGCGCGACGCACGCTCGGGATGTCGGAGAAGTCGCAGACGACCGATACCGCGTGACCCCCGGGCCGGGCGTTGATCTCGGCTTCCACCTCGTTGAGCTTGTTCAGGTCTCGGCCCACCAGTACGACGGTGCCGTGTCTGGCGAGTTCCAAGGCGGTGCGACGGCCGATGCCGGACGTCGGGCCGGTGACGATCCATGCTGTGGCAGGGGATGCGCTGCGCTCGGGGGGCGGCATATCGGTTCCTTTGCGGTCGCGGTTCTGCTGTGCGGGGCGGGTGACGGCCGGGAGTCAGGCGCCGGCGATGACCCGCCAGATGGCGTCGAACGCGACGCGGGTGAGGGTCTCGGCTTCGGCGGGTTCGCGGATGATCGCGTCGATCGTCGTTTCGGCGATGGCGTTGGTGAGCGTCAGGACGAAGCTGAGCGGCGCGTCCTGCATCGGCCCTCCCGCGCGGCTTTGCTCCAGTAGGTCCGCGATGGCGCTGGATGCGGAGTTCACCGCCTGGTGGCTGGCGGCGGTGATGTCGTCCGACACCTGGAGTTGCGCGAGCGCGCGCCGCTTCTCCGGACTGGTCGTCGCCCAGCGCAGCCACTGCATCCACATATGGAGCACCCGCTCGCGAGGTTCACTCCCGACGGGGAGGCCGGCAAGGGCCGTCGCCACCATCTCGGTCTTCAGGGCGACGTAGAGCTCGTTCAGGAGCGCCGCTTTCGTGTCGAAGTAGACGAACAGCGAACCATTGGAGACACCGGCCTCCTTCGCAATCGCTGCTGTCGGTGCCCCGAGCCCCTGGAAGGCGATGGCGCGGGTCGCCGCCGACAGGATGGCGTTGCGCCGATCCTCATTCCGTGGTCTAGCCATGACCTCACAATATAAGAGAGTGACTAGACAGTCAATTACAGGGAACGGCTAACCACCGCGCCTCCAGCTGGAATCGAACGTCACCGCATAACCGACCGCCACGACCGCCGAACCGGCGAACCTATGCGGTCACCGCACTAGCCTCTCAGGTATGAACATTGTCATACCTGAGGGAAGCGGCCCCGTCGGCCTCTACGGATTCGCCCGCTCCCGCCCGGAACGCGCCGAGGAGCTGGAACGTCTGCTGCTTTCGTTCGTCGAGCCCACGCGTGAAGAGCCGGGCGCCTGGCAGTACCAGGTGCACCGCGATGCCGCCGACCCCACCACGCTGGTCTTCTACGAGCTGTGGCGCTCCGGGGACGATCTGCGCCGGCACCTCGCCCAGCCCGACCTCGTCCGGTTCCAGGAGACCCGCATGGACTATCTGCGCGAGGACCTGGAGATCCACTGGCTGACTCCGTTGACCGCGAACTCCGCGACCGGGTCCCCGGCCCTGCCCCCGCGGCAGGACGCGTAGCCCGGTCCCTCGGGGAACGGCGGCGGCGCCGGGCCGGGGTGACGGCGAAGGGCGCCCGGCGGGAGATCCGCCGGGCGCCCTCGCTGTCGTTCACGCAGTGACTACAGCTTCTCGATGACGTAGTCGATGCACTTGGTGAGCGCCTCGACGTCCGTCGGGTCGATCGCCGGGAACATGGCGACGCGGAGCTGGTTGCGGCCGAGCTTGCGGTAGGGCTCGGTGTCGACGATGCCGTTGGCGCGCAGGACCTTGGCGACGGCCGCCGCGTCCACCTCGTCGGAGAAGTCGATCGTTCCGATGACCTGGGAGCGCTTGGCGGGGTCGGTCACGAACGGGTTGGCGTACTTGACGTCCTCGGCCCAGCCGTAGAGCGTGCGGGCGGAGGTCGCCGTGCGGCGGACGGACCAGTCCAGGCCGCCCTGGCCGTTGATCCACTCCAGCTGCTGGTTGAGCAGGAAGAGGGTGGCCAGCGCCGGGGTGTTGTACGTCTGGTTCTTGCGGGAGTTGTCGATCGCCGTGGGGAGCGAGAAGAACTCCGGGATGTGGCGGCCGGACGCGTGGATGCGCTCCGCGCGCTCGAGGGCGGCGGGGGAGAACACACCGATCCACAGGCCGCCGTCGGAGGCGAAGGACTTCTGCGGGGCGAAGTAGTAGACGTCCGTCTCGGCGATGTCGACCGGGAGGCCGCCGGCGCCGGAGGTGGCGTCCACCAGGACCAGCGCGCCCTCGTCGGCGCCCTCGACCCGCTTGAGCGGGGCGGCGACACCGGTGGAGGTCTCGTTGTGCGTGAAGGCGTAGACGTCGACGCCCGCCTCGGCCGCCGGCTCGGGGTGCGTGCCCGGGTCGGAGGCGATCACGGTGGGCTCGGCGAGCCACGGCGCCAGCTTGGCGGCCTTGGCGAACTTGGAGGAGAACTCGCCGAAGTTGAGGTGCTGCGACTTGTTCTCGATCAGGCCGTGCGTCGCCACGTCCCAGAACGCGGTGGAGCCGCCGTTGCCGAGGATGACCTCGTAGCCCTCGGGGAGCTGGAACAGCTCGCGGATGCCTTCCCGGACCTGGCCGACCAGGTTCTTGACCGGGGCCTGGCGGTGGGAGGTGCCGAGGAGGGACGTGCCGGTGGCGGCCAGGGCGTCCAGCGCCTCCACCCGCACCTTGGAGGGGCCCGCGCCGAATCGACCGTCGGCGGGCTTGATGTCAGCAGGAATCTGGATCTCAGCCACGAGGCGGAGCGTATCCCCTGGGCGAAACCCTACGGAAACGTGTCCCGTCGGATGAGACGGGATTCCCGGCCTTCGGACCTGTACGGATGTACGAGGCGACCCCGCGCAAGGCCGAACTCGTCGTCACTGTCAGTGACGAGGTGCATGCTGGACCCATGACCGATCCCGGGGATCTCGAGGGTGAACTGCGCAGGGCCGTGCGCGGTGACGTCGGCTTCGACGTCACCTCCCGCGCGCTGGTCACCATGGACGCGTCCAACTACCGGCGGGTGCCGCTGGGCGTGGTCGCGCCGCGCGACGCGGAGGACGTGGCGGCGGTGCTGGAGGTGTGCCGGACGCGCGGGGTGCCGGTCGTGGCGCGCGGCGGGGGCACGTCGATCGCCGGGCAGGCGACGGGCACGGGCGTGGTGCTGGACTTCACCCGTCATATGAACCGGCTGACCGCCCTCGATCCCGTCACCCGGACGGCCGTCGTCCAACCGGGGCTGGTGCTGGACCGGCTCCAGGAGGCCGCCGCCCCGCACGGCCTCCGCTTCGGCCCCGACCCGTCCACCCACAGCCGCTGCACGCTCGGCGGCATGATCGGCAACAACTCCTGCGGCTCCCACTCGGTGGCCTGGGGGACGACCGCGGACAACGTGCGGGAGCTGTCCGTCATCACCGCGCGCGGACAGCGGCTGCGGCCCGGCCGGGGCTGGGCGGGCGCGCCGGACGGGCTGCGCGACCTCGTGGAGAACGAGCCGGCCCGGCTGCGCACCGGATTCCCCGACCTGCCCCGCCGTATCTCCGGGTACGCGCTGGACGCGCTGCTGCCGGAGCGGGGCGCCGACGTCGCCCGCTCCCTCTGCGGCTCGGAGGGCACGCTGGCCGTGCTCACGGAAGCGGTCGTCGACCTCGTCGAGGCGCCCCGCGCGCGGGCGCTGGCGGTGCTGGGGTACGCCGACGAGGGCGCCGCCGCCGACGCCGCGGCCGGGCTGCTGCCGCACCGGCCGCTGACGGTGGAGGGGATGGCCGCCGACCTCGTGCCGTCGGCCGCCGGCCTGCCGCGCGGCGCGGCCTGGCTGTTCGTCGAGACGGGCGGGGAGACGGCGGCCGAGGCACGCGCGCGTGCCGAGGCGGTCGTGCGCGCGGCGGACGTCGTCGACGCGGCCGTCGTGACCGACCCGGCGGGGCAGCGCGCCCTGTGGCGCGTCCGGGAGGACGCGAGCGGTACGGCGACCCGCATGCCGGACGGCTCCGAGGCCTGGCCCGGCTGGGAGGACTGCGCGGTCCCGCCTGCCCGGCTCGGCGCCTACCTGCGGGACTTCCGCGCCCTGCTCACCTCCCACGGCCTGCGCGGCACGCCCTACGGCCACTTCGGCGACGGCTGCATCCACGTCCGCATCGACTTCGACCTGCTGACGGAGCCGGGCGTGGCCCGCTTCCGCCGCTTCTCCGAGGAACTCGCCGACCTGGTCACCGCCCACGGCGGCTCCCTCTCCGGCGAGCACGGCGACGGACAGGCCCGCGCCGAACTCCTGCCGAGGATGTACGGCGCGGACCTGGTCCGCCTCTTCGAGCGGGCGAAGGCCGTCTGGGACCCGGACGACCTGCTCAACCCGGGCATGCTGGTCCGCCCCGAGCCCCTCGACGCCAACCTCCGCTTCGCCGTCCTGCCCCGCGGGCCCGTCGACGTCGCCTTCGGCTACCCCGGCGACCGGGGCGACTTCTCCGCCGCGGTCCGCCGCTGCGTCGGCGTCGCCAAGTGCCGTACGACGACGGCGACCGGGCCGGCCGTGATGTGCCCGTCGTTCCGGGCCACCGGCGAGGAGGAGCACTCCACACGCGGCCGGGCCCGCCTGCTCCACGAGATGCTCGCCGGCGAGCTGGTCACCGACGGCTGGCGCTCTACGGAGGTCCGGGACGCCCTCGACCTGTGCCTGTCCTGCAAGGGCTGCCGCTCCGACTGCCCGGTCGGCGTCGACATGGCCACGTACAAGGCGGAGTTCCTGCACCACCACTACGCCGGGCGCCGCCGCCCGGCCGCCCACTACAGCATGGGCCGGCTGCCGCAGTGGCTGCGCGCGGTGGCCCGTACGGGTACGGCGTCCGTCGTCAACGCGCTCGCCTCCCTGCGGCCGCTCGCCCTGGTCATGAAGAGGGTGGGCGGGATCGCGCCGGAGCGGCGGATCCCGCGGCTGGCCCGGGAGACGTTCAGCCGGTGGTGGCGCAGGAGGGCGCCGGTCCCCGGCAGCGGCGCGTCGCGGGGGCGGGAGGCCGCGCCCGGTACCGGCGGCGACCTCGCGTCGCGGGGGCGGGAGGCCGCGCCCGGTACCGGCGGCGACCTGGTGGTCCTGTGGCCGGACACCTTCACCGAGTACCTCTCACCGTCCGTGGGCCGGGCGGCCGTCGCCGTACTGGAGGCGGCGGGCCTGCGGGTCGCGCTGCCGCCGACCCTGCGGATGCGCGGACGGCCGGTCGGGGACGGGCGGTCCAGGTCCGCGGCCGCCCTGCTCACCGCCCGCCGCAGCCGGGTCTGCTGCGGCCTGACGTACCTCTCCACGGGCCAGCTCGACCGCGCCCGCGCGGTCCTGCGCCGCACGCTCGACCTCATGGCCCCGGTGCTGGAGACGGACGTCCCGGTCGTCGTCCTGGAGCCGAGCTGTGCGGCCGCGCTCCGCACGGACCTGCCGGAGCTGCTGCACGACGACCCGCGCGCGGCCCGCCTGGCCGCGCGGGTCCTCACCTTCGCCGAGACGCTGGAACGCCACGCCCCCGACTGGAGACCGCCCCGCCTGGACCGCCCGGTGACCGGCCAGACCCACTGCCACCAGCACGCGGTCCTCGGCGACACCGCCGACCGCCGCCTGCGCGAGGCCGCCGGCCTCACCGGTGACCTGAGCGGTGGCTGCTGCGGCCTCGCCGGGAACTTCGGCTTCGAGAGGGGCCACTACGAGGTGTCGAAGGCCTGCGCGGAGGAACAGCTGCTGCCCGCGGTGCGCCGGGCGCCCGAGGGAGCGGTCGTGCTGGCGGACGGCTATTCCTGCCGGACCCAGCTGGAGCAGCTGGCGGGGGTGCGCGGACGCCATCTCGCGGAGGTGCTCGCACAGGCACTGACCCGGGACGGCGGGGGGCCGACTCCTCACCAGAGATGACGGAAACATGACGGAAGAAGCGGCGACAACAGTGACGGAAACATGACGAGCGGAGCGGCGACAACAGATGACGGAAACATGACGAGCGGAGCGGCTGCTGACCCAACTCCCAGGTTCTCCCATGGTATTCACAGCGCTGCTTTGCCTTTTTTACCGCTGAACTGCAACACAAGCGTGTAGGTTCTGTGACGTCGGTTCGGGGATTTCCTCGGCGACAAACCTCAGGTACAGCGCAATCCAAGGAGTTGGAATGAGCCTCAAGAAGCTTGCTCCCCTGCCGAAGCCCAAGACGAAGCAGCTCCCGCCCCCGCCGCAGCCGAAGAAGGCCGCCAAGAAGCCGCTTCCCAAGCCGATCGCCGGCGGCGACTGCTGATTCGGCCCTGAAGCCGTGAATGGGGGTCGGTCGTGCACAGCCGACCCTCATTTCTGCGTGAATTCGTGAACCAGGGGACTTGATTCCCGTTCGGGCAAGGGGAATGCGGCGTGGATGACGATGAATACGAATACGAAACGCCCACCATTCCCGCCCGCGTCGCCTTCCGCCGCTTCTGGCCGCTGACGAAGGGGCTGCGCGGACGCCTCATGGTGGTCTGGCTGTGCACGGTGCTGGCCGCGCTCGCCGAGACCGCCGCCATCCTGCTCTTCAGCGAGCTCACCGACCACGCCCTCCAGGAGGGCTCACTGGCCGCGTTCTGGAAGCCCGCGGGCCAGTGGCTGGTCGTGGCGACCATCGGCGCGGTCATCGCGTACGCGGGCAACTCGCTCGCCGCCTGGACCACCGAACGGTTCGTGATGCGGCTGCGCGAGCAGGTCTTCGACCATGTCCAGCGGCTGCCGCCGCACTTCTTCCAGAACCACCGCCAGGGCGACCTGCTGTCCCGCCTGACCGGCGACGTCGAGGCCATCGAGACGATGGTCGTGTCCGGGCTGGTCGGCGCCGGCTCCGCCCTCTTCAGCGCCCTCTTCTACTCGGCCGCCGCCTTCTGGCTGCGCTGGGACCTGGCCGCGGCCACCTTCATCCTCGCGCCCCTGTTCTGGCTGGCCGCCCGCCGCTTCTCCGGCTCCATCAAATCGGTCGCGCGCGAGGGCCGGGTCGCCGACGGCGCGATCACCTCCGTGGTCGAGGAGTCGCTCGGCAACATCGTCCTCACCCAGGCCTACGACCGGCGCGACGCCGAGCGGCGGCGGCTGAACGAGGAGGCGACCGCCTGGTTCCGGGCGTCCGTCCGCTCGACCCGGCTGAACGAGGCGTACGAACAGCTCGTGGCGGTCATCGAGACGATCTGCGTGCTCGCCGTCATCGGCATCGGCGCCTGGGAGATCTCCACCGGCCGGATGACCCTCGGCCAACTGCTCGCCTTCTCCGCCTTCCTCGGCTACCTCTACCCGCCCGTGCGCGGCCTGGCCCAGCTCGGGCTCACCATCACGGCGGCCACCGCGGGCGCCGAGCGGCTGATCGAGATCCTGGACGTACGGCCCTCGGTCAGCGACCCCCGGCGCGAAACGGACACCGGCCGCCCGGACGGCCGCGTCGAGCTGACGGACGTGTCCTTCCGCTATCCGGGCGCGGACGGCATCGCCCTGCGGGACCTCTCCTTCACCGTCCACCCCGGCGAGCTGGTGATCGTGACCGGCCCCAGCGGCGCGGGCAAGTCCACGGTCTCCAAGATGCTGCTCCGCTTCTACGACCCCGACTCCGGCACGGTCCGCCTCGACGGCGTCCCCCTGCGGGACTTCCCGCTGGCCCGGCTGCGCGAGTACATCACGCTCCTGCCCCAGGAGACCCTCGTCCTGCACGACACCGTCCGCGCGAACATCGCCTGCGGCCGGCCCGGCGCCAGCGAGCAGGCCATCGTGGAGGCGGCGCGGGCGGCCGACGCGCACGACTTCATCGAGAAGCTGCCCGAGGGCTACGACACCAGGGTCGACCCCAACTCGGCCCGGCTCTCCGGCGGCCAGATGCAACGCCTCGCCATCGCACGGGCCATCCTGCGCGACGCGCCGGTCCTGGTCCTCGACGAGCCGACGACCGGCCTGGACGCGATGGCCGCGCGCCGGGTGGTCAAGCCCCTGCGCCGCCTGATGACGGGCCGCACGACCATCATGATCACCCACGACCTCAACCTGGCCCCCGACGCCGACCGCATCCTCGTCATCGACCACGGCCGCATCGTGGAGACCGGCCGGCACGACGAGCTGCTGGCCCGGGGAGGGGCGTACGCGCGGCTGCACCGCTCTCAGAACAACGCCATGATGGACACGGGCGAGCTACGGCTGCCGCTGTTCGACACGCAGGCACCGCAGCAGCCGGCGTACGACTACGCGGCCGCCGCCGACGCCCACCAGCAGGTACCCCAGCAGATGTACCAGCAGGCCGCCCAGGAGATGTATCAGCAGGTCGCCCAGCTGCTCCCCCAGGAGATGGCTCAGCAGGTCACTCAGCTGATCCCGCAGCCGATGGCTCAGCAGGCCACCCAGCTGATCCCGCAGCCGATGGCTCAGCAGGCCACCCAGCTGCTCCCTCAGCAGATGACGCAGCAGATGGCGCAGCAGGCGACACAGATGCTTGCCCAGCAGGCGACCCAGGTGCTGCCCCAGCAGTCCGCCCCGTACGCGTACCAGCAGGCCCACGAGCACTACGGGCACGATCCCTACGAGCACGATCACTACGAGTACGTCCCGCCCGAGGGGATCCCGACCGTCCTCGACGACGGCCGCCCCCTCTTCCGTGACGAGGTGCCCTGGGCGGGGCTCTGACCATATCCTGGGACATTGGCATAACCGCTTCACACACCTGACACAGGTCCATTACCCTGGACTCGGCAGTACATCAGGCTGCACGTTCTTGTCGCGCCGAACCCCCAGGACCGCCCGTGAGCACCTCCGACACCGCCACCCCCACCCGGCCGGCCTCCGCCGTCGACGAGGTGGGCGCCCCGGGCCGCCTCGGCTCGCTCGGGCCGGTCGGCCTCGTGCTCGCCGGCGGTGTCTCCGTGCAGTTCGGCGGGGCGCTCGCGGTGATGCTGATGCCGAGGGCGGGCGCGCTCGGGGTGGTGACGCTCCGGCTGGTGGTCGCGGCCGTCGTCCTCCTGCTGGTCTGCCGGCCCCGCCTGCGCGGGCACACGCGGGCCGACTGGGGCACGGTCGTCGCCTTCGGCGTCGCCATGGCCGGGATGAACGGCCTCTTCTACCAGGCCGTCGCCCGCATTCCGCTCGGCCCGGCCGTCACCCTGGAGGTCCTCGGCCCGCTCGCCCTCTCCGTGCTGGCCTCGCGCCGGGCGGTCAACGTGGTCTGGGCCGGGCTGGCCCTCGCCGGGGTCTTCCTGCTCGGAGGCGGCGGATTCGGCGACCTCGACCTGGTGGGCGTCGCGTTCGCGCTCGGGGCGGGCGGCATGTGGGCGGCGTACATCGTGTTCAGCGCCCGTACCGGCCGCCGCTTCCCGCAGGCCGACGGGCTGGCGCTGGCGATGGCGGTGGGTGCGCTGCTCTTCCTGCCGCTGGGCATCGCCGAGTCGGGCGCGAAACTGGTCGACCCGGTGACGCTGGGCCTGGGCGCGGCGGTGGCGCTGCTGTCCTCCGTCCTTCCCTACACCCTCGAACTCCTCGCCCTGCGCCGCCTGCCCGCCTCCACCTTCGCGATCCTCATGAGCCTGGAGCCCGCCCTCGCGGCCGCGGCCGGCTTCCTCGTCCTCGACCAGGCCCTGTCCGCCATGGAGGCGGCCGCGATCGCCCTCGTCATCGCGGCGAGCATGGGTGCGGTCCGCACCCAGGTGGGCCGGGGCAGGCCCCCGGTCCCGGAGGCCTGAGGCCCGAGGCCCGAGGCTTCAGGCCTGAGCCACCGAGCCCCGAACCCTGAGCCACCGAGCCCCGAGCCCTGAGCCACCGAGCCCCGAGCCACCGAGGCCCGAGGCGGCCTGGGGCCTCAAGACCGAGCTGCCCGACCGATTCCTTGGCGGCGGCCGGTTCACCACACGGTGAACCGGTTCCGCATATGGCTCGTTTCTCTGCGCATACCGGCCGTTCCACCCCCCATGGCTCCCAGGGGGGTGGTGGCGACCCACGACAGTGCCGACCCCGAAGGCTGCGATGCGCGTCCACGAAACAACCACCCGCCGCGACGGTGCCGAGCCCGGCCGTTCTCCCGCACGTACGACCAGGAAAGCGCCGAGCCCGGGCGACACGACGCCCTCGCGGGCCCTGCTGGCGCAGCAGGGCGCCGCGGGCAACGCGGCGGTCGTCCAGATGCTCCGGCAGTCGGGCCACTCCTGGGCTCAGCACCAGCACGGCGCCGGCTGCGGCCATCAGCGGACCGAGGACGCCGGTGAGTCCCCGACGGCGGGGGCGGGCACGCCGTCGGTGCAGCGCATGATGCGCTACGACCCCGTCAAGATGAACGCCGGGTACGACGCCGACCACTCCGACTACTCCGACCACTCCGGTTCCGAGCGGGGCCGGGACCGCCGTCCGGGCCCGCGAGCGGCCGCCCGCCCCGCCTCGCCGCCCCGGCGGGAGTCGCCGCCCGCGATGTCGCCCGCCCAGACGGCCCATGCGATCGCGTGGAATGTCGCTCTCCGTATCGGCGGGCCGGGACCGGATACGACCGCCGAGGAGAGGGACACCCTCACGCAATGGGTGAATTCCGCGGCAGTCTGGGCCGCCCACGAGACGAGCACCATCGATGTAGCGCCTCGATCGAGAGAAGCCGTGGAGTTCGAGCACGCATTCCGCTCCACTTACACGAGGATCTTCGACGAGAAATACTATGGAAAGGGCTGGGCCCCCGAGACCGTTGAGGAATCCGCGCGTGCCGCGGCCGATGACGCACGCGCCGCCGTGGCACTCCACAGGGGGATACGCGGCCTCCATGGAGTTCCTGACCTTCCACTGAACGAACTGCTCGCCCCTCTGCGGACGTTCATCAGGAAAAGCGTGGCCGACGGCGAGGCGCATGCGTACAAGGTCACGGTCAAGGCCGATCGCGGAAAGCCCTGGACCAGTCCGGGTTTCTACCGTGAATTCGAGGTGGGGCATGTCTGGATCCAGTTGGAGACCAACAGCAGAAAACGCATCTCGTTCGGTTTCTACCCGGAGGCCGGCGCCGGGCCGGTACAGAACGTGCCCGGTATGGTCCGCTGCCCCGAACCGCACTCCACCTACACCGACAAGGTCTCCGAACAGGTGTCGCTGACGGATGTCGTCCGCGGGTACCAGCGGGCCCACCAGCGGTCCGGGCGGCCCTACAACTTCCTGCGCTACAACTGCACCAGCTTCGCGGCCGAAGTGTGGGACGCCGTCACGGGGCGGGCGCTGCCCAGGGGCTGGGTGGTGTCCAACCCGGCCTCCGCGGGCAGCGCGATGTACGAGGCGCACCAGCAGGCCGGCCGGCGCAGGGCCGGAGACGGCGCCGCCGGACCGTTCGCCTACAGCGACTCCGAGCCGGGCGGCAACTGACCCGAGCGGCAACCGCCCGAGCCGCAAGCGCCCGAGCGGCAACCGACCCGAGCGGCAACCGCCCCAGCGGCACGCCCCGCTCCGCGATGCGCCCCGAGTCCCGAGCGGGACACCGCGGAGCGGGAGGCCTGGCCGGGAGCCGGGCCGATCCTCCGAGGGTCGGCCCACCCCATAAATCCATGCAAGCATGCTTGCTTGTTTCTACCCCCGCTGCCATGCTCCTCCCCATGGCCGACCCGACGCCCGTCCTCGACGACCTACGCGCCGAAAGCGACGAACTCGACCGCCTGGTAGCCGAGTTGACCCCCACGCAGTGGACCCTCACCACCCCCGCCCCCGGCTGGACCATCGCCCACCAGATCGCCCACCTCGCCTGGACGGACCACTCCGCCCACCTCGCGGCGACCGACCCGGAGGCCTTCCAGATCCTGGTCGAGAAGGCGCTCGCCGCACCCAACTCCTTCGTGGACGACGGAGCGGAGGACGGCGCCCGTCTCCCGCCCGTCGAACTCCTCAGCCGCTGGCGAGACGGGCGGACCGCCCTCGACCGGGCCCTGCGCGAGGCCCCGCCCGGCGCCCGTTTCCCCTGGTACGGGCCGCCCATGTCGACCGCCTCCCTGGCCACCGCCCGCCTGATGGAGACCTGGGCGCACAGCCTGGACGTCTCCGACGCGCTCGGCGTCCCGCGCACCCCCACCGACCGGATCCGGCACATCGCCTTCCTCGGGTTCCGCACCCGCGACTTCGCGTACGGCGTCCACGGGCTCCCCGCCCCCACCGAGCCGTTTCACGTGAAACTCGTCGCCCCCTCCGGCGACCACTGGACCTACGGCCCCGAGGACGCCGCGCAGCGCGTCACCGGCCCCGCCCTCGACTTCTGCCTCCTGGTCACCCAGCGCGCCCACCGCACCGACCTCGCCCTGCGCGCCGAGGGCCCCGACGCCGACCGCTGGCTGGACATCGCCCAGGCCTTCGCCGGCCCGCCCGGCGGCGGACGCCCCCCGAAGGGGGACAGGGAGTGACCCTGCGCATCGGCAACGCCTCCGGCTTCTACGGCGACCGCTTCGACGCGATGCGCGAGATGCTCACCGGCGGGGAGCTCGACGTCCTCACCGGCGACTACCTCGCCGAACTCACGATGCTGATCCTCGGCCGCGACCGGCTGAAGGACCCCGCCGCCGGCTACGCCCGCACCTTCCTGCGCCAGATGGAGGAGTGCCTCGGCCTCGCCCACGACCGCCGCGTCCGCCTCGTCACCAACGCCGGCGGCCTCAACCCGGCCGGCCTCGCCGACGCCGTACGCGCACTGGCGGAACGCCTCGGCGTCCCCGTCCGCGTCGCCCACGTCGAGGGCGACGACGTCGGCCCCGGCCACCCCGGCAGCCTCACCGCCCACGCCTACCTCGGCGGCTTCGGCATCGCCGCCTGCCTGCGCGAGGGCGCCGACGTCGTGGTCACCGGCCGGGTGACGGACGCGGCCCTGGTCACCGGTCCCGCCGCCGCCCACTTCGGCTGGGGCCCCACGGAGTACGACCGGCTCGCGGGCGCGGTCGTCGCCGGGCACGTCCTGGAGTGCGGGACGCAGGCCACCGGCGGCAACTACGCCTTCTTCCGCGACGGAGACGTCCGCCGCCCCGGGTTCCCGCTCGCCGAACTGCACGAGGACGGCAGCTGTGTGATCACCAAGCACCCGGGCACCGGCGGCTTCGTCGACGTCGGCACGGTCACCGCCCAACTGCTGTACGAGACGGCCGGCGCCCGGTACCCGGGACCGGACGTCACCGCCCGCCTGGACACCGTACGGCTCACCCAGGACGGCCCCGACCGGGTCCGGATCGACGGCGTGCGCGGCGAGCCCCCGCCCCCGACGCTCAAGATCGGCCGCACCCGCCTCGGCGGCTTCCGCAACGAGGTCGTCCTCGTCCTCACCGGCCTCGACGTCGAGGCCAAGGCCGCCCTGGTCCGCGAGCAACTGCAACCGGCGCTCGCCAAGGCCGCCGACGTGCGCTGGGAACCGGTCCGCACCGACCGGCCCGACGCCGGCACCGAGGAGACCGCGAGCGCCCTGCTCCGGCTCGTCGTGCGCGACCCCGACCAGGCCGTCGTCGGACGGGCGCTCAGCGGCGCGGCGGTCGAGCTGGCGCTGGGCAGCTACCCCGGCTTCCACATGCTCGCCCCACCCGGCAAGGGCGCGCCGTACGGCGTGTTCGAGGCCGCGTACGTCTCCCAGGACGAGGTCGACCACCTGGCCGTACTCCACGACGGGCGCCGCGTCCCCGTGCCGCCGCCCCCCGACGCCCTCGCCCTCGCCGACCTGCCGGAACCGCCCCTGCCCGAGCCGCCGCCCGCCGGGCCGGTGCGCCGCGCCCCCCTCGGCCTCGTCGCCGGCGCCCGCAGCGGCGACAAGGGCGGCGACGCCAACGTGGGCGTGTGGGCGCGGTCGGACCAGGCCTGGCGGTGGCTCGCCCACACCCTGACCGTGGACCGCTTCCGCGAGCTGATCCCGGAGAGCCGCGGACTGACCGTCACCCGCCACGCCCTGCCCGCCCTGCGCGCCCTGAACTTCGTCGTCGAGGGCCTCCTCGGCGACGGCGTCGCCTCCCAGCACCGCTTCGACCCGCAGGCCAAGGCCCTCGGCGAATGGCTGCGCTCCCGCCACCTGGACATCCCGGAGGTCCTGCTGTGACCGTCCTGCCGTCGGTGCTGGACCCCAACGGCCCCGACCACCGCGCGCACCGCGAGGCCATGCTCGCCAAGCTCGCCGACCTCGACGCCGAGCACGCCAAGGCGCTGGCGGGCGGCGGCGAGAAGTACGTCGCCCGGCACCGTGCGCGCGGCAAACTCCTCGCCCGGGAGCGCATCGAGCTGCTCCTCGACCCCGACACGCCCTTCCTGGAGCTGTCACCGCTGGCCGCCTGGGGCAGCGAGTACACCGTCGGCGCCTCGCTCGTCACCGGCATCGGGACCGTAGAGGGCGTGGAGTGCCTGATCACCGCCAACGACCCCACCGTGCGCGGCGGCGCCAGCAACCCCTGGTCGCTGAAGAAGGCCCTGCGCGCCAACGACATCGCGCTCGCCAACCGGCTGCCCTGCATCAGCCTGGTGGAGTCCGGCGGCGCCGACCTGCCCTCGCAGAAGGAGATCTTCATCCCCGGCGGCGCGATCTTCCGGGACCTCACCCGGCTGTCGGCGGCCGGCATCCCCACCGTCGCGGTCGTCTTCGGCAACTCCACCGCCGGCGGCGCGTACGTCCCCGGCATGTCCGACCACGTGATCATGGTCAAGGAGCGGGCCAAGGTGTTCCTCGGCGGCCCGCCGCTGGTGAAGATGGCCACCGGCGAGGAGAGCGACGACGAGTCCCTGGGCGGCGCGGAGATGCACGCGCGCGTGTCCGGCCTCGCCGACCACTTCGCCGTCGACGAACGCGACGCCCTGCGCCAGGCGCGGCGCGTGGTCGCCCGCCTCAACCACCGCAAGGCCTACGAGGACCCGGGCCCGGCCGCGCCCCCCAAGTACGACCCCGAAGAACTGCTCGGCATCGTCCCCGGCGACCTGAAGGTGCCCTTCGACCCGCGCGAGGTGATCGCCCGGATCGTCGACGCCTCCGACTTCGACGAGTTCAAGCCGCTGTACGGGACGAGCCTGGTCACCGGCTGGGCCACCCTCCACGGCTATCCCGTCGGCATCCTGGCGAACGCCCAGGGCGTGCTCTTCAGCGCCGAGTCCCAGAAGGCCGCCCAGTTCATCCAGCTCGCCAACCAGCGCGACATCCCCCTGCTCTTCCTGCACAACACCACCGGCTACATGGTCGGCAGGGAGTACGAACAGGGCGGCATCATCAAGCACGGCGCGATGATGATCAACGCGGTGTCCAATTCCAGGGTCCCGCACCTGTCCGTCCTCATCGGCGCCTCCTACGGCGCCGGCCACTACGGCATGTGCGGCCGCGCCTACGACCCCCGCTTCCTGTTCGCCTGGCCCAGCGCCAAGTCGGCCGTCATGGGCCCGCAGCAGCTCGCCGGAGTCCTGTCGATCGTCGCCCGCCAGTCGGCCACGGCGAAGGGCCTGCCCTACGACGACGAGGCCGACGCCGCCCTGCGCGCGATGGTCGAGCAGCAGATCGAGTCCGAGTCCCTGCCGATGTTCCTGTCCGGGCGGCTGTACGACGACGGCGTCATCGACCCGCGCGACACCCGCACCGTCCTCGGCCTGTGCCTGTCGGCCGTCCACACCGCGCCCTACGAGGGCGCGCGCGGCGGCTTCGGCGTCTTCCGGATGTGAGGCCCAGTGATTACCTCCGTACTTGTAGCGAACCGGGGCGAGATCGCCTGCCGTGTCTTCCGCACCTGCCGTGAGCTGGGCATCCGCACGGTCGCGGTGCACTCGGACGCCGACGAAGGCGCCCTCCACGCGCGCGTGGCCGACACGGCGGTACGGCTGCCGGGCGCGGCGCCCGCCGACACCTACCTGCGCGCCGACCTGATCGTGAAGGCGGCCGTCACCGCCGGCGCGGACGCCGTGCACCCCGGCTACGGCTTCCTCTCCGAGAACGCCGCCTTCGCCCGCGCCGTACGGGACGCCGGCCTGGTCTGGATCGGACCGCCGCCCGAGGCGATCGAGGCGATGGCGTCCAAGACGCGCGCCAAGGCCCTCATGGGCCTGGCCCCCCTGCGCGCGGACGAGGTGTCCGACGCCGACCTGCCGGTACTGGTGAAGGCGGCCGCGGGCGGCGGCGGGCGCGGCATGCGCGTCGTGCGCCGCCTGGCGGACCTGGGCGTCGCGCTGGAGGCCGCGCGCGCCGAGGCCGCCAGCGCCTTCGGCGACGGCGAGGTGTTCGTCGAGCCCTATGTGGAGAACGGCCGTCACGTGGAGGTGCAGGTGCTCGCCGACACCCACGGCACGGTCTGGGCCCTCGGCACCCGCGACTGCTCCCTCCAGCGCCGCCACCAGAAGGTGATCGAGGAGGCGCCGGCGCCCGCGCTCTCCGAGAAGCTCGCCGAGGAGGTGAACGCGCTCGCCGTGCGCGCCGCCCGTGCCGTCGACTACGTCGGCGCCGGCACGGTCGAGTTCCTGGTGGCCGGCGAAACCGCTCACTTCCTGGAGATGAACACCCGGCTCCAGGTCGAACACCCCGTCACCGAGGCCGTCTTCGGCGTCGACCTGGTCGCCGAGCAGATCCGCGTCGCCGAGGGCCACGCCCTCGTCGGCCGGCCCCCACGCGCGCGGGGTCACGCCATCGAGGCCCGCCTCTACGCCGAGGACCCGGCGAACGGCTGGACCCCCCAGACGGGCACCCTCCACCACCTGGCCGTCCCCGACGGCGTCCGCCTGGACACCGGCTACGACGACGGCGACGAGATCGGCGTCCACTACGACCCCCTCCTCGCCAAGGTCGTCGCCCACGCCCCCACCCGCGCGGAGGCGGCCCGCGCACTCGCCGGAGCCCTGGAACGGGCGGCGATCCACGGCCCGGTCACCAACCGCGACCTGCTCGTCCGCTCCCTGCGCCACGAGGAGTTCGCCTCGGCCCGCATGGACACCGGCTTCTACGACCGCCACCTGCCCGCCCTGACCACACCGGCCCCCGACCCGTACGCCCCCCTCGCCGCCGCGCTCGCCGACGCGCACACCGGCACCGGACCCGGCCCCCGCCTCGGCGGCTGGCGCAACCTGCCCTCAGCACCGCAGACCAAGCGGTACGCCATGGCGGGGGAGGAGCACGAGGTCCACTACCGGCACACCCGCACCGGCCTGACCGCGGAGGGCGTACAGATCGTGCACGCCGACGCACGCCTGGTCGTCCTGGAGGCCGACGGCCTGCGACGGCGCTACCAGGTGGCCCGCTACGGCGACCAGGTCCACGTCAACGCCACCACCCTCACCGCCCTGCCCCGCTTCCCCGCCCCCGAGACCCAGCGCGCCCCCGGCTCCCTGCTGGCCCCGATGCCCGGCACCGTCGTCAAGGTCGCCGACGGCCTCGTCACCGGATCGAGTGTCCAGGCGGGAGAACCGATCGTCTGGCTCGAAGCGATGAAGATGCAACACGTCATCTCCGCCCCGGTGACGGGGACGCTGTCGTCCCTGCCAGTGGCGGAAGGACAACAAGTACAGGTCGGCACTCTGCTGGCGGTAGTGCAAGCGACCTAGGGGCGCGGGGCCGCATCGACATGCGGCTCCGCCGCGTGAGCCCGACCAGCCACGACGACGCTGCACCCGAAGGAGAGAGACAGTGACCACCCTCATCGAATCCGACGAACACAAAGCCCTCCGCAAGGCGGTCGCAGCCTTCGCCAAGGACCACCCCGACGTGGGGAACCGCGCCCTCTGGCAGGAGGCGGCCAAGCTCGGCTACATCGGCGTCAACCTGCCGGAGGCCTACGGCGGCGGAGGCGGCGGCATCACCGAACTCTCCCTCGTCCTCGAAGAACTCGGCACCGCCGGCAACCCCCTCCTCATGATGATCGTCTCCCCGGCGATCTGCGGCACGGTGATCGCCCGCTTCGGCACGGAAGCCCAGAAACAGCAGTGGCTCCCCGCCCTCGCGGACGGCAGCCGCATCATGGCCTTCGGCATCACCGAGCCCGACGCCGGCTCCAACAGCCACCGCATCACCACCACCGCCCGCCGCGACGGCGCCGACTGGCTGCTCACCGGCCGCAAGGTGTTCGTCTCCGGCGTCGACATCGCCGACGCCACCCTGATCGTCGGCCGCACCGAGGACGCCCGCACCGGCCGGCTCAAGCCCTGCCTGTTCATCGTCCCGCGCGACGCGCCGGGCTTCACCCGCCGCGCCATCGACATGGAACTGCACAGCGTGGAGCAGCAGTTCGAGCTGGTCCTGGACGACGTACGGCTGCCCGCCGACGCACTCGTGGGTGACGAGGACGCGGGTCTGCTCCAGCTCTTCGCCGGCCTCAACCCGGAACGGATCATGACGGCCGCCTTCGCGATCGGCATGGGCCGCCACGCCCTCTCCAAAGCCGTCGCGTACGCCCGCGACCGCACCGTCTGGAAGACCCCCATCGGCGCCCACCAGGCCATCGCCCACCCCCTGGCACAGGCCCACATCGACCTCGAACTGGCCCGCCTGATGATGCAGAAGGCGGCCCACCTGTACGACGCGGGGGACGACATCGGCGCCGGCGAGGCCGCCAACATGGCCAAGTACGCGGCCGGCGAGGCCTGTGTGAAGGCCGTCGACCAGGCCGTGCACACCCTCGGCGGCAACGGCCTCACCCGCGAGTTCGGCCTCGCCCGGCTGATCACGGCCTCCCGGGTGGCCCGTATCGCCCCGGTGAGCCGGGAAATGATCCTGAACTACGTCTCCCACCAGACCCTGGGCCTGCCCAAGTCGTACTGAGCGGCACCGTGGGGTGCCAGTCGCGCGAGGAGGAACCAGCCATGTTCCGCAGCGAGTACGCAGACGTCCCACCCGTAGAACTCCCCATCCACGACGCCGTACTGGGCCACGCCGCCGACTTCGGCGACCGGCCGGCCCTGGTCGACGGCACCGACGGCACCACCCTCACGTACGACCAACTGGACCGCTTCCACCGGCGGATCGCCGCCGCCCTCGCCGAGGCCGGCGTCCGCAAGGGCGACGTGCTCGCCCTGCACAGCCCCAACACCATCGCCTTCCCCGCCGCGTTCTACGCGGCCACCCGCGCGGGCGCCACCGTCACCACCGCCCACCCGCTCTCCACCGCCGAGGAGTTCGCCAAACAGCTCGGCGACTCGGCCGCCCGCTGGATCGTCACCGTCTCCCCCTTACTGGAGACGGCCCGCCGCGCCGCCGAACTCGCCGGCGGCGTCCAGGAGATCTTCGTCTGCGACAGCGCCCCCGGCCACCGCTCCCTCCTCGACATGCTCGCCTCGACGGCCCCCGAACCCCGCATCGACGTCGACCCCGCCGAGGACGTCGCGGCCCTGCCGTACTCCTCCGGCACCACCGGCGTCCCCAAAGGCGTGATGCTCACCCACCGGCAGATCGCCACCAACCTCGCCCAGCTCGAACCGGCGATCCCGGCCGGCCCCGGCGACCGCATCCTCGCCGTCCTGCCCTTCTTCCACATCTACGGCCTCACCGCCCTGATGAACGGCCCCCTCCGCAACGGCGCCACCGTCGTCGTCCTGCCCCGCTTCGACCTGGAGACGTTCCTCGCCGCCATCCAGAACCACCGCATCACCGGCCTCTACGTCGCCCCGCCGATCGTGCTGGCCCTCGCCAAACACCCGGCCGTCGCCCGGTACGACCTGTCCTCCCTGCGGCACGTCATCAGCGCGGCCGCCCCCCTCGACGCCGGCCTCGCCGCCGCCTGCTCGGCCCGCCTGGACCTGCCGCCCGTCGGCCAGGCCTACGGCATGACCGAACTCTCCCCCGGCACCCACGTCGTCCCCCTCGACGCCATGCGCGACGCCCCCGCCGGCACCGTCGGCAAGCTCATCGCCGGCACCGAGATGCGCATCGTCTCCCTCGACGACCCCGACAAGGACCTCGGCGTCGGCGAGACCGGCGAGATCCTCATCCGCGGCCCCCAGGTCATGAAGGGCTACCTCGGCCGCCCCGACGCCACCGCCGCCCTGATCGACCCCGACGGCTGGCTGCACACCGGCGACATCGGCCGCGTCGACGACGGCGGCTGGCTCTTCGTCGTCGACCGCGTCAAGGAACTCATCAAGTACAAGGGCTTCCAGGTCGCCCCCGCCGAACTGGAGGCACTGCTGCTCACCCACCCCGGCATAGCGGACGCCGCCGTCATCGGCGCCTACGACCCCGACGGCAACGAGGTGCCGCACGCCCACGTGGTCCGCCAGCCCACCGCCGGCGACCTCACCGAAGGAGAGGTCGCCCTCTACGTCGCCGAACGGGTCGCCCCCTACAAGCGCGTCCGCCGCGTCACCTTCATCGACGCCGTACCGCGCGCCGCCTCCGGGAAGATCCTCCGCCGGCAGCTCAGGGAGGACCGCACATGACATCACCCGTCGGCCGCACCCGCGCGCGAGGCGTCGAGACCCTCACCCTCGACGCACCCGACACCCGCAACGCCCTGTCCCGCGCACTCGTGGCCGAACTGGCCGACGCGCTGAAGCGGGCCGGTGAGGACCCCGGCGTCCGCGCCGTCGTCCTCACCCACACCGGAGGCACCTTCTGCGCCGGCGCCGACCTGCGCGACCCGCCCGACCCGGACGCGTTCGTGGACCTGCTGCGGCAGATCGTCCAACTGGCCGTACCGGTCGTCGCCCGGGTCACCGGGCACGTCCGGGCCGGCGGCCTCGGCCTGCTCGCCGCCTGCGACATCACGGCCGCGTCCACCGGGGCGTCCTTCGCCTTCACGGAGGTGCGCATCGGCGTCGCCCCCGCCGTGATCTCCCTGCCCCTGCTGCCCCGCACCGACCCGCGCGCCCTGTCCCGCTACTACCTCACCGGCGAGCGCTTCGGCGCCATGGAGGCCGCCCGCATCGGCCTGCTCACCGCCACCGGCGACGACGTCGACGCCGTCCTCGCCCCCGTCCTGGACGGCCTGCGCAGATCCGAGCCGCAGGGCCTGGCCGAGACGAAACGACTGCTCACGGCTAGGGTGCTGGAGGCATTCGACCGGGACGCGGCCGCCCTGACCGCGCTCTCGGCCCGCCTGTTCTCCTCCGCGCAGGCCCGCGAGGGGATGACGGCCTTCCTCGAACGACGGGATCCCTCATGGGTGCTGTGACCGCAGCCGACCGCGACCGCGCCCCCAAGCAGGACCGCAGCCGGGCCACCCGGCAGCGGCTCCTGGAAGCCGCCGTGGCCTGCCTCGCCGAACGCGGCTGGGCGGGCTCCACGGTCTCCGTCGTCGCCGAACGGGCGGGCGTCTCCCGGGGCGCCGCCCAGCACCACTTCCCCACCCGCGAGGACCTGTTCACCGCCGCCGTCGAGTACGTCGCCGAAGAACGCTCGCTCGCTCTGCGCGCCCTGTTCCCGCAGGGCGCGTCCGGCGACCGGCGCGCGGTGGTGACGGCCCTGGTCGACCTCTACACCGGCCCCCTCTTCCGGGCCGCCCTGCACCTGTGGGTGGCCGCCTCCGACGAGGAGCAGCTCCGCCCCCGGGTGACCGAACTCGAGGCCCGCGTCGGCCGCGAGACCCACCGCATAGCCGTCGACCTGCTCGGCGCCGACGAGTCCCGCCCCGGCACCCGCGAAACCGTCCAGGGCCTGCTCGACATGGCCCGCGGCCTGGGCCTCGCCAACCTCCTCACCGACGACGCGGCGCGCCGCGAGCGGGTGGTGGCGCAGTGGGCGGCACTGCTGGAGGAGACGCTCCACTGACGGGCTCCGGGCCCGGCTCAGGGGCTCAGCCGCTCCACCCGCCAGCTGCCGTCCGCCCGCGCCACGTACCGCAGCCGGTCGTGCAGCCGGTTCTCCCGCCCCTGCCAGAACTCCACGGACTGCGGCGCCACCCGGAAACCGCCCCAGTGCGGCGGCACCGGCACCTGCTCGCCCTCGGGATAGCGGGCCTCCAGCTCGGCGTAGGAGGCCTCGAGCTCGGCGCGGGTGGCGATCACCGAGGACTGGGCGCTGGCCCACGCGCCCAGCTGCGAGCCGTGCGGCCGGGTCCGGAAGTACGCGGCCGTCTCGTCCCTCCCGGTCCGCCGGGCCACACCCCGCACGATGACCTGCCGGGCCATCGGATGCCACGGAAAGAGCAACGAGACGTACGGGTTCTCGGCGAGGTCGCGGGCCTTGCGGGAGTCGTAGTTGGTGTAGAAGACGAAGCCCTGCTCGTCGAAGTGCTTCAGCAGCACCGTGCGCGAGCTGGGCCGCCCTTCGCCGTCCGCCGTGGAGACCACCATGGCGTTCGGTTCGAACAGATGGGCCTCCGCCGCGGCCTGCTTGAACCAGCGCGCGAACTGCTCCAACGGCGTAGCGGCCAGGCCGGACTCGGCGAGGCCCTCGGCCCGGTACTGCTTGCGCATCGAGGCGGGGTCGGGGGAGGCGGCGTCTGCGGGAGTCACGCGGTCATCCTGCCGTACCGACGCACCGAAACCCAGGGTGGCACTGAGTGCCGCGAGGACTCCCCAAGGATGGCACTCAGGGATATGGTGCTGATACCGGCCCCGGTCGGATGACCGTCGGCCGCACGGGGCATCACAGGGGTGACCGCTCAGGACCGCGAGTCCCCGGACCGGACCGCGGAACCACCGGCACACCGGTCACTCCCAGCCAGTCACCCCACCCGTCGCACCACCCCGCTCCACCCGTCGCACCACCCCGCTCCACCCGTCGCACCACCCCGCTCCACCCGTCGCACCACCCCGCTCCACCCGTCGCATCCCCGCCCCACCACCCGTCGCACACATCACGAGGAGCCGCCTGATGTCCGACTTCGTACCCGGACTCGAAGGAGTCGTCGCGTTCGAGACGGAGATCGCCGAACCGGACAAGGAGGGCGGCGCACTCCGGTACCGGGGCGTCGACATCGAGGAACTGGTCGGCCACGTCTCCTTCGGCAACGTCTGGGGCCTGCTCGTCGACGGCGCCTTCAACCCCGGCCTGCCGCCCGCCGAGCCGTTCCCCATCCCCGTCCACTCCGGCGACATCCGCGTCGACGTCCAGTCCGCCCTCGCCATGCTCGCCCCCGTCTGGGGCCTCAAGCCCCTCCTCGACATCGACGCCGAGCAGGCCCGCGAGGACCTGGCCCGCGCCGCCGTCATGGCCCTGTCCTACGTCGCCCAGTCCGCCCGCGGCCAGGGCCGGCCCATGGTCCCGCAGCGCGAGATCGACAAGGCCCGGTCCGTCGTCGAACGCTTCATGATCCGCTGGCGCGGCGAGCCCGACCCCAAGCACGTCGCCGCCGTCGACGCCTACTGGACCTCCGCCGCCGAGCACGGCATGAACGCCTCCACCTTCACGGCCCGCGTCATCGCCTCCACCGGCGCCGACGTCGCCGCCGCCCTCTCCGGCGCCGTGGGAGCCATGTCCGGCCCGCTGCACGGCGGCGCCCCCTCCCGCGTCCTCAACATGATCGAGGAGATCGAACGCACCGGGGACGCCGAGGCCTACGTCAAGCAGGCCCTGGACCGCGGCGAGCGCCTCATGGGCTTCGGCCACCGCGTCTACCGCGCCGAGGACCCCCGCGCCCGCGTCCTGCGCCGCACGGTCCGCGAGCTGGGCGCCCCCCGCTTCGAGATCGCCGAAGCCCTGGAGAAGGCCGCCCTGGAGGAGCTCCACAACCGCCGCCCCGACCGGGTCCTCGCCACCAACGTCGAGTTCTGGGCGGCCATCGTCCTCGACTTCGCCGAGGTCCCGGCGCACATGTTCACCTCGATGTTCACCTGCGCCCGCACGGCCGGCTGGTCGGCGCACATCCTGGAGCAGAAGCGCACCGGCCGCCTGGTCCGCCCCTCCGCCCGCTACATCGGCCCCGGCTCCCGCAGCCCCCGCGAGATCGAGGGCTACGCGGACATCGCCCACTGAACCCCACAGCAGCCCCCCACGTCACGCGGGGCCGAACCGCTCCGCGTGACCGACACCCCACCACCGCCGGAAACGCAGGCGACCCGCGAGTCTGGTCCTCCACAGGAGGGGCCGGCCGGACGTACCGGCGACTCGCGGGTCGGGTGACTGCGTGGAATTGGCCGGCTGCGTGCATCTCACACACGCGGGTCCGGCGCCGAACCGAGTACGACGACGGGCTGCTAGCCCGCAGTCACCTCTTCCGTCCGGTATGCATACATCTGCCGAACCACCTCCTTTCCGAAGTACCAGCCACCCTAAGAACCGTTCCGGCACCGAATCAACTGTTTTTTGGAAGTCCTGGCGACGCGGTTGCCAGCACATGGGTGACCAGCGGGTTCCGGTCCTCCGTTCGGTGGGCGAGGGCCACCGTGGTGTGGGCGGTGGGCTGGTCGAGAGGTCGGAAGGCGACGCCCTCCAGGCGGACGCGGCGGATGCCGGACGGGGCGACGGACACGCCCAGGCCGCTCTCCACCAGGGCGCAGACCGTCACCCACTCGACGGCCTCCTGGGCGACCCGCGGGGTGAAGCCGGCGGCGGCGCACACGGCGGTGATGCGGTCGTGCAGGCCGGGGCCGGTCGCGCGGGGGAGGAGGACGAAGGGGGAGTCCCGCAGGTTCGCGAGGGTCACGGAGGGGCCCGCGGCCAGCGGGTGGGACGCCGGGAGAACCGCGACGAGCGGCTCGGTCAGGAGCGGGGTGAACGTCAGGTCCGGGTCCCGCGCGGGCGGCTCGCGCAGGAGACCGACGTCCATGGCGCCCTCGCGCAGGGCGGTCAGCTGCGGGGCGGTCGTCATCTCGCGGAGGTCCAGGTGGACACCCGGGAACCGCTCCCGGTGGGCGCGGAGCAGCCCCGGCAGCACGGTGAGGGCGAGCGAGGCGGCGAAGCCCAGGCGGAGCCGGCCGGTGCGGCCGTCACCGGCGGCCCTGGCCGCGGCGAGTCCGTCCGCGAGGCCGGTGAGGGCGCGGCGGGCGGCGGGCAGCAGTTGCCGTCCGGCCGGGGTGAGCGCGGTTCCGCCCGGGTCCCGGGTGAACAGGGGGTGGCCGACCTTGGCCTCCAGGCGCCGGATCTGCTGGCTGAGCGGCGGCTGGGCGATGCCGAGGCGGTCGGCGGCCCGGCCGAAGTGGAGTTCCTCGGCGAGGACGACGAAGGCGTGCAGTTGGGGGAGGGGCAGTTCCGGGCGCTCCATATCTCCAGTGGTATCAGATGGCATGCACGTGCGTATTGGACGTATCTGCGCCGGCCTGCCTACGGTGCCGGGCATGAGCGAGCGACGTGCCATCCTCAGCGGGTCCCTGTTCGAGGAGCGGATCGGATACGCCCGGGCCGTCGTCGACGGCGACCGGGTGCACGTGTCGGGGACGACCGGCTACGACTACACGACGATGACCATCGCGGACGACGTGGTCGAGCAGGCCGAGCAGTGCCTGCGGAACATCGGGGCCGCGCTCGCGGAGGCGGGCTGCGGGTTCGCGGACGTCGTGCGGGTGCGCTACCTGCTGCCGGAGCGGGACGACTTCGAGCCGTGCTGGCCGGTGCTGCGCCGCTGCTTCGGGGAGGTGCGGCCGGCGGCGACGATGATGGTGTGCGGGCTGGCCGACCCCCGGATGCGGATCGAGATCGAGGTGTACGCGCGCCGGCCGCACACGCGTTGACGCGCGCGGGAACCGCGTTCTCCTGTCCGAATGACGGATCTTCGTACCGCACCCGTGGCCGGCGAGGCCATGCTCCGGCAGTGGCGGCACGTCCACAACACGATCGTGCCGCCGGCCGCCCTGTCCCTCGACGAGGTACGCGCGCGTGCCCGGCGGTACCGCCTGGAGAACGCCTACGTCGGCGACGTCCTCATCGGCTGCTCGACCGTGCGCCCGCTCAGGGCGAGGAGCGGGTGGCGACGGTCATCGCGCGCGTGCTGCCCGCGTACCGCCGTCGCGGCCACGGCACCGCCCTGTACGAGCGGGGCCTCGCGCACGCGCGCGTGCTCGGCGCGAGGACGGTGGAGACGTGCGTGCCGGCCGCCAACGAGGAGGGCCTGCGGTTCGCGGTGGCGCGCGGCTTCGCGGAGATCGAACGGTACGTGCTCGACGGCGGGAGCGACGTCTGGATCGACCTGCGGCTGGCCGCCTCCGGGCAGGCGGTGTGAGCGGTGCAACGATTCCTCTGCAATCTTGCGGGAACCCTATGTGGGCTGCGTCACGTTCGAGTTGAATGAGGGCACGTGAGCGAACCTGCAGGGGGTCCAGGTGAGTGCTTCCCGCCGTAGTGGGACCACCGACGAGCTGGGGCCGGACGAGCCCGAGCGGTCCGGGCCGGGGGCCTCGGACGGCCCGGCGGGCCCGGACGGCTCGGATCTGCTGGCCGCGCTGCTCGACGGCATGGACGCGGCGCTGTGCGCCTTCGACGCCGACGGTGTCGTCACCCACTGGAACCGGGAGGCCGAGCGGATCCTCGGCTGGAGCGCGGAGGACGCGGTGGGCCGCCGCGGCTTCGCCGGGTGGGCGGTGCGCGAGGCGGACGCCGCGGACGTCGAGAGCCGTCTGCTGGCGGCCATGCACGCCCCGGGCCGGCAGGTGCACGAGTTCGCCCTGGTGACCAAGGACGGCGGCCGGGTCCTCGTGCGCACCCAGTCCGCCGCCGTGCGCGGCCCCGAGGGCAAGCCCGCCGGCCTGTACTGCGCCTTCAGCGAGGTGCACGCCCAGATAGACCTGGAGCGTTCGATAGCGCTCAGCGAGGCCCTGTTCGAGGACGCCTCCTGGGGGGTCGTGCTCGTCGACGCCGACCTGCGCCCCGCCGTCGTCAACGCGCACGCCGCCCGCGCGCTCGGCACCGGCCGTACGACCGTCCTGGGCCGCCCGCTGGGCGAGCTGCTCACCCGGGGCGTCGAGGAACTGGAGAACGCCCTGACGCACGTCCTCGCCGAGGGCGCCCCGCCCGCGCCCGCCGAGATGTGGATCGGTGTGCGCACCCCGGAGGGCGAGAAGCGGCGCTGCTGGCGCAGCGGGTTCCTGCGGCTGGCGTCGCCGCTCACGGAGGAACCGGTGCCGCTGGGGGTGGGCTGGCTGTTCCAGGACGTCACCGAGGCCAAGCAGGGCGAGCAGGAGGCCGCGCTGCTGCGCTTCCGCGCCAACCAGCTGCACCGCGCCTCCCGCGCGGCCGCCGAGTGCGAGGACGCGGCGGAGGCGGCCACCGTGCACCTCGACTTCGCGCTCGCCGGCTTCGCCGACCACGCCCTGATCGACCGGGTGGCGGGCGCCCCGCAGGCCGACGGCGAGTCCGGGGCGCCGCCCCGGCTGGTGCGGGTCGCGGCCACGCCCTCCGGTGGCCCCGGCCCCAGCGCGCTCACCGGCCGCGCGGGCCTGCCCGTGCGCTACGCCGACGGGCACCCGGCGCTCCAGTGCGTGGCCCGCGCCGGTTGCGTGCGCGCCTCCGCCGGCGCCGTGTCGCAGGACCGGGCACAGGAGTGGGCGCACGCGCGCCAGTGGCCCGAGGACACCGTGCACGCCCTGTGCGCCGTGCTGCGCAGCCGTGGCCGCACCCTGGGCGTCGTGACGTTCCTCCGGGGCGCCGCCCGCACCCCGTTCGGACGCTCCGACGCGACGTACGCCGAGGACGTCGCCGTCCGCATAGCCCTGGCCCTCGACCTGGCGGCGGCGACGGCACCGGGGGAGCGGGCCTGACGCCTTCGGGCGGGCGGGAATGACACCTTCGGGTGGGCGGGAGCGACACCTTCGGGTGGGCGGGAGCGACGGCGTCCGGAGAGGGCCGCGCTCGCTGCGCGGGAGGACCGTCCTGCAGGCACCTGAGCGTCACCCGCCCGCCCCAGTATTGACAGCACGCTGGTCCAGACCGCACGGTGATCCGCGACACCGACACCGGACACGGCAGAGGGGCCCCTCGGATGAGCGACCGCACGCCCGCCGCCCAGTTCTTCGACGCCGCGATCGGCCTGCTGCACCGGGTCCGCGACGAGGAGGCCGAGGCCATCGAGGCCGCGGGCACCCTGCTCGCCGACACCGTCGCCTCCGGCGGCCGCCTCTTCGCCTTCGGCGCCGGACACTCCTCGCTGGCCGCGCAGGACGTCGTCTACCGGGCCGGCGGCCTGGCCCTGATGAACCTGCTCGCCGTCCCCGGCGTCGTCGGCGTCGACGTCGTGCCCGCCACCCTGGGCTCCGCCCTGGAGCGCGTCGACGGCCTGGCGGGCGCCGTCCTCGGCACCTCCCCGCTGCGCGCGGGCGACGCCCTGGTGATCGTCTCCCTGTCCGGCCGCAACGCCCTGCCCGTGGAGATGGCCCTGACCGCCCGCGGCCTGGGCGTGCGGGTCATCGGCGTCACCTCGGTGGCGTACGCGACCGAGACCGTGTCACGGCACACCTCGGGCACGTTCCTGAAGGACCACTGCGACGTCGTCGTGGACTCCAAGATCGCCGTCGGGGACGCCGAGCTCACCCTCGACACCGTCCCGGCGCCCTTCGCGCCCGCCTCCACGGTGGTCACCGCGGCCCTCCTCCAGGCCGTCGTGGCCACCGCGGCCGCCTCCCTCGCCGCCCGCGGCATCGAGCCCCCGCTGCTGCGCTCCGGCAACGTGGACGGCGGGCACGAGTGGAACGGGCGGATCATGGACGAGTACGGGGACCGGATCTTCTACCGGCACTGAGCCGCTCCCGTCGGCCCCAGCCTCCCCCCTGAGCCCTCCAGCCCCGTCCGCCCCACCGGCTCAACCGCCCCACCCCGCCCCACCCGGCCCCACCCACCCCCACCAGGCCCGCAGGCCTCCGCAGGGCCCGGCCGCGAGCCCACCTCCGACCGGCCGCCGGCCCCGGATTCCCCGATGTAACCGCCTCGTTCCACCGGCGCGGCACGCTTGTCAGTGCCATCCGGCAGAATTGAAGCCAGGGCCAGCGCACGCGCCGAAGAGCCGTCGAGCCTTCGGCACATCTCATCGAGGGGCATGTATGTCCGGACTGATCGACACCACGGAGATGTACCTCCGCACCATCCTCGAGCTGGAAGAGGAAGGTGTGGTCCCGATGCGCGCCCGGATCGCCGAGCGGCTCGACCAGAGCGGGCCGACGGTCAGCCAGACCGTGGCGCGCATGGAGCGGGACGGCCTGGTCTCGGTGGCCAGCGACCGGCACCTGGAGCTCACCGACGAGGGCCGTCGGCTGGCCACGCGCGTGATGCGCAAGCACCGCCTCGCCGAGTGTCTCCTCGTCGACGTGATCGGCCTGGAGTGGGAGCAGGTCCACGCCGAGGCGTGCCGCTGGGAGCACGTGATGAGCGAGGCCGTCGAGCGCCGCGTCCTGGAGCTGCTGCGCCACCCCACCGAGTCGCCCTACGGCAACCCGATCCCGGGCCTGGAGGAGCTGGGCGAGACGGACGGCGCCCATCCGTTCCTGGACGAGGGCATGGTCTCGCTCGCCGACCTCGACCCGGGCCTGGAGGGCAAGACGGTCGTCGTCCGCCGCATCGGCGAGCCGATCCAGACGGACGCGCAGCTGATGTACACGCTCCGCCGGGCGGGTGTGCAGCCCGGTTCGGTGGTGAGCGTCACGGAGTCGGCCGGCGGCGTGCTGGTGGGCAGTGGCGGTGAGGCGGCCGAGCTGGAGTCGGACGTCGCGTCGCACGTGTTCGTCGCCAAGCGCTGAGCGGGAGCCGGGCCGCACCGGAGCCGGGCCGCACCGGAGTCGGACCGCACCGGAGTCGGACCGCACCGGAGTCGGACCGGAGCCGGGCCGCACCGGAGCCGGACCGGAGCCGGACCGGAGCTGGACCGGCACCGGGGCCAGGCCGCACCGGAGTCGGGCCGGCACCGGGGCCAGAGCGCACCGGAGCCGGGTTCGCCTCGTCCCACCACCCGCGTCCCGGCCACCCGTCCCGATCGACCGTACCGACCACCCGTACCGACCACCCGGGTGGCGGCGAGGCCGGCGGCGGGCCTTCCGGAAAGCCTGAGCATTGTTCAACTCCTGAGGCACGTCGGGCAGTTGAGGCGACGATCGATGTCGTCGAATCGGTGATTCCCTGCGCCGAATCGCAGCGCTCCGGCGCTTCGCGTGCCAATCTGTCGCGAGAGGCATATGACCTGAGGGGGGCGGGGAGGATGTGCCGCAGACGAACGGAGGGCCCCGGCGCCGTACGGCGCCGGGGCCCGTCCTCCCCTGTCCTGACCCGGAGCCCCGAGCTCTCAGGGTCAATCCCCTCGGACCGTTTTCCCCGAGCGGTCCGCCTCCCGTTGAAGATCTCCCCTCGAGGGCGGCGATCATTCCTTGAGGGTGGTCACTCGAACGAGCGGTGTTGGCCGCGTAAGTGGGTGTTTTCGAATGCTCATTCGATAGCCTGCGGGTGAAGGGCCTCGCGCGGGGCGGATCACGGCCATGACGGTTCACGGCCGCGACACGGACCGCGTGAGGCGCGCGATGGGCGAAGGCAGTGGACAGCACAGCGGTACGACGGCAGACACGACGCGTGACCGGACCGGCCGGCTCGAACGGGAGCGAGGGGTCCGAGCGGAGCGAGGGGGGTGCCAGGACCTATGGCGCGACGCATCGACGTGACCGGGGCGGGCGGCGTACGCCTGGCGGCCTGGGAGTTCGGTGACCCGCCCAAGTCCGACCCGGCGCAGAACGGGTCGGAGCCCACGATTCCGGCCCAGTCGTCCGGGGGAGGGGCGGCGCCGGACGGACCCGCCGACCCCGACCGGACCACCGGTGTGCTGTTGCTGCACGGGCTGATGGGCCGGGCCTCGCACTGGGCGTCCACCGCCCGCTGGCTCTCCGGACGGCACCGGGCGATCGCCCTCGACCAGCGCGGCCACGGCCAGAGCGAGAAGCCCCCGCAGGCCGCCTACACCCGCGAGGCATACGTGGAGGACGCCGAGGCGGCCCTGGAGCAGCTCGGCCTCGCCCCGGCCGTCGTCATCGGCCACGCCATGGGCGCCCTGACCGCCTGGCAGCTCGCCGCCAAGCGTCCCGACCTGGTCTCCGGGCTGATCATCTGCGACATGCGGGCCTCCGCGCTCGGCGCGGCCTCGCAGCGCGAGTGGGCCGACTGGTTCCGCTCCTGGCCCACTCCCTTCGCCACCCTCGCCGACGTCCGCAAGTGGTTCGGCGAGGACGACCCCTGGGTGGAGCGCCCGAACCCGGCGCGCGGCGAGTTCTACGCCGAGGTGATGCACGAGTCCACCGACGGCTGGCGCCCCGTCTTCGAACCCGAGCAGATGCTGAAGTCCCGCGAGACCTGGATCTACGACGCCCACTGGGAGGAGCTCGCCCAGGTGCGGTGCCCCACCCTGGTCGTGCGCGGCCTCGACGGCCTGCTGGGCCGCGCAGAGGCCCAGGAGATGGTCCGCGTCCTCCCGCGCGGCGAGTACGCCGAGGTCGCCGACGCCGGCCACCTCGTCCACTACGACCAGCCGGAGGCGTGGCGGGCGGCCATCGAGCCGTTCCTCGACGGCGTCCTCACGGGGTGAGCGAGACGGTCACGGCCGTCGTCGCCGGGGTGAGCGAGACGGTCACGGCCGTCGTCGCCGGGGTGAGCGAGACCGTCACGGCCGTCGTCGCCGGGGTGAGCGAGACGGTCACGGCCGTCGTCGCCGGGTGAGAGAGGCCGTCCCTGCCGTCCTCGCCGGACCGTGCGGGCGGCGCCGCTAGCGGTCCCGCCCGCACGCGTAGGCCAGCGGCGAGATCAGCTCCTCCGCGTCCGGCAGCCACCGGTTCGCGGGAGTCGGCCGGCAGGCCCACTGCACGGCACCCCGCGACCCGAACCGGGTGGGCGGCGCGGCCACGTACGTCCCCTCGCCCAGCGCGACGAGATCGAGCGACCCCGGCGACCAGCCCAGTGTGCGGATCCGTTCGGGCAGCTTCGCGGACGCGCCCGGCAGGACGAAGAAGTGCATCCGGCGGTCCGGCGTCAACGTCACCGGCCCCAGCGTCAGTTCCATCCGCTCCATCCGGGCCAGCGCCAGGAAGCCCGCCGTCTCCGGCACGGAGATCGCGTCGAACGTCCGCCCGGTGGGCAGCAGGATCGAGGCGGACGGCTGCTTCTGCCACATCCGGCGCGCGACGGTCGCACTGCCCGTGGCCTGCGTGGCCCAGTCCGGCCGCGCGGGATGCGCCCCGGGCGCCGGACACGCGGCGTCACCGCAGGAGCACCGCTGCATCCCCTCCACGGCTTCCAGCCAGGTGCCGGGAAAGACGTCCCAGTGACGTTCCTCGGCATAGCGAACAGCGGTGTCCAGCAGCGATTCCCCGCGCTGCTTCGGGATCTGAGCGGCTTCGGCGCCCGCGATGGTCTCTTCCACGATGAACACAACTCTGGGCGTCACCAGGGGTTACGCCCGCCCATGTGCGCGGGGGAGGAGCATCGATCCCGTGTCCGGGGCGCATGGGTGCACCGGCGGGGGCGCGCGGCAGGAATGAGCGCGGAAGCGGGTAGTCACGCTTGGGGGTCGGCTTCCGCCATTACCCCGGCAATCCTCACATGCCTCGCATTCTCGCCGTATCCGTGGGGCATTGATCTTCACGGCCGGAACTATTCGGTGGAAGACACATCAACTCGGTGCGCGGGACGGCACCGCAGCCACAGGGCGGACGATCCGAAGGGAGCGCCGGCGCCGGCGGGACGAACGGGACGGAGGCCCACGGGCCCGCCGGGCCGTCCACCCGGCACCAGCGGCGCGCACCGGAGGTGAGCCGCCGAGAAACAGGGGGTAGTGCCCATGGCCGCAAGGCCTCTTGTCGCGCGGCAGCCGAACGAACGGTTGCAGGCGCTCATCCAGGAAGCGGGCTGCTCGAACGCCGGGCTCGCCCGCCGCGTCAACATGTGCGGCGCGGAGCACGGCCTCGACCTGCGCTACGACAAGACGTCCGTGGCCCGCTGGCTGCGCGGACAGCAGCCGCGGGGACGCGCCCCGGCGATCATCGCCGAGGCGCTGGGGCGCAAGCTCGGCCGTACGGTCACGATCGACGAGATCGGCATGGCCAACGGCAAGAACCTCGCGTCGGGTGTCGGACTCCAGTTCTCGCCGACGGTACTGGGGGCCATCGAGCAGGTCTGCGAGCTGTGGCGCAGTGACGTGGGCCGCCGGGACTTCCTCTCGGGGTCGTCCGTGGCCGCCTCGGCGCTGGTCGAGCCGAGCCGGGACTGGCTGATCTCCTCCCCGGACGCGCAGGTGGCGCGCTCGGCGGGCCCGCGGGTGGGCCTGTCCGACGTGGCGGCCGTCAAGGCGATGACCCAGGCGCTGGTCGACCTGGACCACGAGTACGGCAGCGGGCATGTGCGCCCGGTCGTCGTGCACTACCTCAACAGCGTCGTCTCGGGCCTGCTCGCCGGGTCCTACCGGGAGGCGGTGGGGCGTGAACTCTTCGCGTCCGTGGCCCGGCTGACGGAGCTGGCCGGCTACATGGCCGTCGACACCGGACAGCCGGGGCTCGCCCAGCGCTACTACATCCAGGCCCTGCGCCTCGCGCAGGCGGCCGGCGACCGCGGCTACGGCGGTTACGTCCTCGCCGCCTCCATGAGCCACCTGGCCGCGCAGCTCGGGAACCCGCGCGAGATCGCCCAGTTGGCACGGGCGGCGCAGGAGGGCGCACGGGGGCGCGTGACGCCGCGGGCGGAAGCGATGTTCCACGCGGCCGAGGCCCGTGGACACGCGCTCCTGGGCGACGTACGGGCGGCCCAGGGGGCGGCCGGCCGGGCGGTGGCGGCGCTGGAGGCGGCCGATCCGGCGGCCGGCGACGACCCGTCGTGGATCGCGCACTTCGACGAGGCCTATCTGGCCGACGAGTTGGCGCACTGCCACCGCGATCTCGGCCAGGCCGAGGCGGCGGCCCGGTGCGCCGAGCAGTCCCTGGCCGGGCACCCGCGGAGCCGGGCCCGACGGCGGGCCATCGGGTATGTGCTCCTGGCCACGGCACAGGTGCAGCAGCGCGAGGTGGAGCAGGCCTGCAACACCGGTACGAAGGCGGTGGAGTTGCTGGAGACACTGCGCTCCAACCGGGGCGCGGAGTACCTGGAGGACCTCCAGCAGCGGCTCCAGCCGTTCCGGGAGGAACCCGTGGTCAGGGAGTTCGGGGCCCGTCTGGACCTCCAGGCCGCCGCGTGAACGGACGGAGCGTCGGTGCGTGAACGGCCGGGAAACGGCCCGTCGTCGCGCGGTGCGCGACGGACACGGCGCACGGCGCTCCGGTTCCGTCACACATCTCACACTCGTCCCCTTGGGAGGGAGATCACGTCCTGAGCTGCGTGGCACGGGGTTCCGCCGACCCGGTAGCGTGAGCCGACGATTCCGAAGGTCCCCCATCAGTTGGAGTCCCGGTGACGCAGAGTGGACAGGGCGAGGAGCCCTCGGCGCGGCCCGCGCGCGAAGGCATCGTGCTGCCCTCCGACGGCGGGGAACCCCTGCTGCCGGGCATGACGAGCAGTTCCCACGAGGTCAGGCGGCCGTACGGGCAGCAGGCGCCGCCGGTGTCCGCGCCGTCCGGCGGACAGACCTGGGGCGGGCCGTGGGGCCCCGAGCAGCAGCAGCCGGGCGGCCAGGGCTGGCCGCCCCCGGCGGACGGGCAGTGGGGCGCCGCCCCGCAGCCGGCGGGACACGACGCGTGGGGCTCCGGGTCCCGCCCGGGCGCCGCCCCGCTGCCGCCCGAGGGCGCCCCGGCCCCGTCGTACGGCCACGGCGTGCCGTCGGCTCCGCTGCCGCCGCCCGCCGACGCCGCCACCCAGTACATCCCGCCGGTCCCGGCCGGACCCGTGGGCGACGGCGCGACGCAGTACATACCGCCCGTGTCCGCCGCCCCGGTGGACGACGGTGCGACGCAGTACATACCGCCGGTGCCCGCGGCCCCCGTGGACGAGGGCGCCACGCAGTACCTGCCGCCGGTGGGACCGGGTGCCCTGCCCCCGGAGGCGCCGTCGGAGTCGACCCGCTTCCTGGGCCGCTCGGCTGGCCACGGCGGCCCCGGCCCGATGCCGGGCGGCGCGCAGCCCGGCTCCTTCCCGGGCGCGGGCGCACACGCGGGCGCAGGCCCCGTCCCGGGCGCCCCGGCGTACCCCGGCGGCCCGTCGCACCCGGGCGCGGGGCCCCTGCCCGGCGCCGGTACGCACCCCGGCGCCCACCCCGGTCCGCTGCCCGGTGCCGCGCACCCCGACTCCGAGGCCACGCAGTACATCCCTCCGGTGACCGGTCAGCCGCCGTACGGCGGGGGCGGCGCGGACCGGCAGCCGCCCGCGGAGTTCGAGAACCTCTTCCGGGGCGGGCCCGCGGACGACGGACCGGCCGGGTCGACGCAGCAGCTGCCCCGGTTCTCGGAGCCGGAGCCCGCCGGACACGGCGGTTACGGCGCCGGGCCCGGTCACGGGTCCGACCGGTCCTCGTACGCCCCGCCCGGCGGCGGCGGGCGGCGCGCCGCGCGGGACGACGACCACGGGCGCGGCCGCGGCGGCCGCACCGGATCGCGGGTGCCGCTGTTCGCCGCGATCGGCGTGGCCATCGCCGTCGTCGGGATCGGCGCGGGAGCGCTGCTCGCCGGCGGGGGCACGGGCGACGAGGGCGGGGACGACAAGACCGTGGCGGCGTCCGCGCCCGCCACCGAGGCGTCCCCCTCGGCGTCGGCGGCCGACCCCGCCGAGCAGCAGGCGATCGCGCTGGACGCGTTGCTCGCGGACAGCGGCAGCAGCCGGGCCACCGTGATCGGCGCGGTGGCCGACGTGAAGAAGTGCAGCAACCTCGCCCAGGCCGCCAAGAACCTGCGGGACGCGGCGACGCAGCGCACCGAGCTGGTGACCAGGCTGTCCGGGCTGAGCGTCGACCAGCTCCCGAACCACGCCGCGCTGACCACCGCGCTCACCAAGGCGTGGCAGGCGTCCGCGTCCGCCGACAACCACTACGCGGCCTGGGCCGACCAGGTCGCCGCCAACAAGAAGAGCTGCAAGAAGGGCCAGGCCCCGACCACCGCCCAGACGCAGGCCGGCAACCGTGAGAGCGGCACCGCCAGCACCCAGAAGACCCAGGCCGCCACGATCTGGAACCAGATCGCCGGAACGTACGGACTGACGGAGCGCCAGCCGACCCAGCTGTGAGGCCCACCGGCCGAACCAGCTGTGAGGCCCACCGGCCGGCCCGGCTGCGAGGCCCACCGGCCGGCCCGGCTGCGAGGCTTGCCGGCCGGCCCGGCTGCGAGGCTTGCCGGCCGGCCCGGCTGCGAGCCCGCCCGGGAGGTCAGTCGACGTCCGCGTTCTCCAGCGTCTTCGTCACGTCGACGAAACCGTCCCGGGCGGCCACCAGCCGGCCCTTGCGCACCGTCTGGAGCGTCACGTCGGCGTTGACCAGGCGCGGGAAGCCGATGGAGGCGAGCTTGTCGCTGAACTCCCAGCGCAGGGTCGGCGTGAGCCCGCCGGTGCTGATCTCCAGCCCGTCGTCCAGGGCGCCGCGCACGCTGTCGGCGGTCACCTCGCCGCTGCCCAGCGACTCCACGACCCGCCGGAACACGGAGTAGGCGATCCAGGTGGTCTGCACCCCGGTGTCCGACGCGTCGATCCGGGTGTCGGAGAAGGCCTGCTCCTTGATGACCTTCTTCATCGCGTCCCAGCGCGAGTCGTCCGCCACGGGGTACCAGCCGGTGACGTACGACCCCTCGAAGGGGCCGGTGGCGCCGCCGGTGGAGTTGATCACCGCCTGGTCGACGCTGCCGAGGACGGTGGCCGTGCGCACGGCGGGGTAGTCCTCGCGGGTGCGGCGGAAGGAGTCCATGTAGGTGCTGGTGCGGTCGCCGAGCGCGGGCACCACGCACCCCTTCCCGTCGGTGCCGTCGGTGGCGTACTCCAGGGCCGCCTCGGCCTGCGCCGTGTACTGGGCGGCGTCCTCCGCCGCCAGCTGGTCGTCGGCCGCGTCGTGCGCGCCCGCCTTCAGTCCGGCATTGAGCATGGCGGGCAGCGCGTCGCCCGCGATGGTGTCGGGGCGGACGAGCGCGACGGATCCGCAGACCGCGGCGAGTTCCCTGCCGAGTCCGGCCAGCAGCGCCGGCGCCCCGCCGTTGACGGGGTAGGAGAGGGGGCTGGTGAACTCCTCGTTGGTGACGCCGTAGCCGCCGATGTAGGGGATGCCGGCGCCCTCCAGGGGCGGCAGGAAGGACTCCGAGTGCTGGCTGTAGGAGCCGATGACGGCGACCGCCCCCTCCTTGACCGCCCGCCGGGCGCACTTCGCGGAGGCCACGCTGTCGTTGTGGTCGTTGCAGGTCAGGACGGTCAGTTCGCGGCCGCCCAGCCCGCCGTGGGCGTTGATCCAGCGGGCGTAGGCGCGGGCGAAGGCGGGCATTCCGGGCTTGTTGGTCGCGGCCGTGCCCTCGGGGGCCCAGGTCATCACGACGATCGGATCGTCCCCGGAGCCCCCCGTGGTGCCGGGGACGATCCCGCATCCCGCGGCGAATGACGCGCAGGCGATCAGGGCGCCCGCCGACAGGGCGGTGGCTCTGGCGGATCGGGTGAGGCGGAGGTACCTGGGGAGGAAGGTGCTTCGCGTGCGTCGCCTACCGGTCATGAACCGACACGATTCCGCCACATCACCAACCGCCGAGTGACTCTTGGTCAAGGCGCGGTGACGCGCAGGTGAATTACCGGGGCGGGTGGGACGCCCGGGACGCGGAACGTACGATCGATGACCGTGCAACAAGGTTCGGAGAACTCTTCCCGTCGCAACCGTCGCTCCTCCACCATGGGCGGCATGCCACTCAACGACATGCCGTGGTGGCGCTGGCGCAGCAATGTGCGCTCCGCGCTGCACATGCTCTCCGACCCGCTGTTCCAGCGGGACGTCTGGCTGGCCGGGGCCGAGGGGTACGGCGACGTCACCGACGCCGTGTACCGCCTGGTCGAGGACACCTGGCTGGACAACTGGTCCGCCGAGAAGTACGTCGGCACGATCTTCCGCGACTCGCAGGAGGCGGCGCTCGTCGACACCGCCGTGCTGCGGGTGCTGCGGATCATGCACCAGGTCGGCCCGGACGCGCCGGTCTCCGCCTACGTCGACCACCAGGCGTGGCCGGAGGCGGTGCGGGCGGCCCGTGACGCGCACGTACGGATGGCCGTGGCCGACGGGGAGGACCCGGACGCGCCGCCGCGCACGCTGGAAGTGCTGCGGATCCTGACCCGGTCCGCATAGGCCGGGGAGGGTACGCCGGGGAGGCGTACCGGGGAGACGGCGCGCGGGCGGACGTCCGGGGAGGCGGCGCGCGGGGCAGACGTCCGGGGAGGGCGGGCCGGCCGGGGACGAGGGGCGTACCGGAGCGGGTCCGTCCTGCGGACGGAGTTCCACCGGGCCGGTGCGGTCGTGAGACCCTGTCGTGCATGAGTGAGCAGTCCACCCGAGCCGCGGCGGCCCCCGCCGACCAGTACGTCCTCACCCTGTCCTGCCCCGACAAGCAGGGCATCGTGCACGCCGTGTCGAGCTACCTCTTCATGACCGGGTGCAACATCGAGGACAGCCAGCAGTTCGGCGACCACGACACGGGTCTGTTCTTCATGCGCGTCCACTTCTCGGCGGAGCCCCCGGTGACCGTGGACAAGCTGCGGGCGAGCTTCGCGGCGATCGGCGACTCCTTCCACATGGACTGGCAGATCCACCGGGCCGACGAGCGGATGCGGATCGTCCTCATGGTCAGCAAGTTCGGCCACTGCCTGAACGACCTGCTGTTCCGCGCCCGGATCGGCGCACTGCCGGTCGACATCGCGGCAGTGGTGTCCAACCACACCGACTTCGCCGAGCTGGTGGCCTCCTACGACCTTCCCTTCCACCACATCCCGGTGACGAAGGACACCAAGTCCGAGGCCGAGACCAAGCTCCTGGAGATCGTCCGCGGGGAGAACGTCGAACTGGTCGTGCTCGCCCGCTACATGCAGGTCCTCTCCGACGACCTCTGCAAGCAGCTCAGCGGCCGGATCATCAACATCCACCACTCCTTCCTGCCGAGCTTCAAGGGCGCCAAGCCGTACCACCAGGCGCACGCGCGGGGCGTGAAGCTGATCGGCGCGACGGCGCACTACGTCACCGCGGACCTCGACGAGGGGCCGATCATCGAGCAGGAGGTCGAGCGGGTCGGGCACGACGTGACCCCGGACCAGCTGGTCGCGATCGGGCGGGACGTGGAGTGCCAGGCGCTGGCGCGGGCCGTCAAGTGGCACGCGGAGCGCCGGATCCTGCTGAACGGGCGGCGGACGGTCGTCTTCGCCTGACCCGTCCCCCCGGCTCTCACGGGCTCACCGAGCGCCAGATCCGCTCCGGCAGGATCCGCGCGACGTCGTCGAGATCGACGTCGTCGGCCCCGGAGAGCCGGCGGCGGGCGACGCCGATGACCGGTCCGGGGGCCAGCGACTCGATCAACGCCAGGGGGAGCGGGGCGAGTTCCCCCGACGCTGCCGAAGTGGTGGTGGAGGCTGCCCGGACCGACCCCGCCGGCCTTGGTGACCGCCCCGACCGTGAGGCCCCGCTCGCCCTCGGCGGTGTGGACGCGCAGGGCGGCGGCCTACATACGGCTCAGGGACGCCGCCGCGAACAGGACGTCCCTGATCGCCTCCGGGTCCCCGACCTGTCCCGCCGCGGCCTCCTCCGGCGACACATGGCCCGCCGCCAGCCGGCAGAACTCCACGTCGTCCAGGGCGACATGGGCCACCTCGTGGTCGGCGGAGCCCACCGCGGCGGGGGAGTCCAGCGGGATGAGCCACTCGCCGCCGCCCAGGCCCTCGATCTCCAGCCGCAGACTGCGGCCGGGCCGGCCGGCGGTCACCAGGTGCCGGCTGCGTCCCGGCGCGGCGAGGCCCGCCCGCCGCCGTTCGGCGAGGGCGCCCGGCAGCAGGCGGGCGGCCAGGTCGATCATGTCGTGCAGGTGGCGCGGGGCGGGCGGCGCGTAGGGGTAGTCGACGGCCTCCGCGATGTCCTCGGCGTGCACCCAGCACTCGAAGGCCCGGTCGGCGAGCGCGTCCCGCAGCGGCAGCTCGAAGCCGCCGTACGACACCGGCAGGGTGCCGCGGCCGCCACCGGTGAAGGACACCGTGCGGACGACGGCGTGGGTCTGCTCCCGCCACGGCGCGCGCACGGTACGCGTCGGCGGGAAGCGCGAGGCACCCCAGTACGCCTCCGTCCGCTCGGCGGGCGTCTCCGCCGGCTTGTCCCCGGCCAGCGGGTCCTCCAGGCCCAGGGCGACGGCGATCAGTCCGTCCACCGCGAGCAGATGCGCGATGACCCCGGCGACGGTCGTACGGCGGCTCGTCCCGTCCTCGCCGCCGAACCAGCGCAGCCGGACCGGCGCGTGCCACTCCGCGTCCCCGAAGTCCTGGAGCAGGGCGTCCAGGCGGGCGGTCTCGGCGTCGTACGACGTGGCCCACGCGGGCACCGGGACGCGGGGCGGGCGCCGGTCCAGGCAGCCGCCCAGGACGCGGGTGCGCAGGCCGGGGTCCAGGTCGAGGCTCTCGGGCCGCTGGAGCAGGCCGACCGCCTCGCGCAGCCGCCGGGCCTCGTCGGCGCAGGTGCCGCAGTCGCCCAGGTGCTCCTCCACGGCGGCGGTCTCCTCGGCCGAGCAGGCGGCCAGCGCCCACGCGCCCAGCAGCGACTTGAGGACGGGATGCTCCAGGCGCGGGGGCGTCGGTCCGGCGGGGCCCGTGGCGGACGGCGACGGAGGACCGCCGGGGCCGCCGGGGCTGTCTGCACAGCCGGAGCCCCCGGGGCCGCCGTCGCCCCCGGGGCCGCCGTCGCCCCCGGGACCGTCCGTACCGCCGGGACCGTCTGTACCGCCGGAGCCGCCCGTATCGCCGGTCGGGCCGGGACCGCCGGTCGGGTCGGGGCCGTCGGTCGGGTCGGGGCCGTCGGTCGGGCCGGGACCGTCGGTCGGGCCGGGACCGTCGGTCGGGCCGGGACCGCCGGTCGGGCCGGGACTGTCGGTCGGGCCGGGACCGCCCGTACCGCCGGGGCCGTGGGTGTCGTCGTCGAACGCCGTGGAGCGTTCCGTGCCGCTCACGCCGCGCCCCCGTATTCGGGGGGTGCGCCCGGGGCGGCGGTGTCGTGGGCCGTGGAGAGCAGTTGCAGGCCGAGACGGAGGCGGCGGCGGGCCTCGTCCTCGGTGACGCCGAGGTCGGCGGCGGTCTGGCGGTAGTCGCGGCGCTGGAAGTAGGCGAGTTCGAGGGCGGCCCGCAACGGGGCCGGCATGGACTGGACGATGTAGTCGGCGCGGGCGGCGACGGAGGCGTGGCGGACCTTGTTCTCCAGTTCCTCGGTGGTGCCGGGGCCGCCGCGGGCGAGCGCCGCGGTCTCGGTGGCGCGCAGCCGCTGCACGGCGAGACGGTGGGTCAGCGCGGCGACATAGGTGCGCAGCGGGCCCTGCGCGGGGTCGTAGGCGTCGGGGTGCTCCCAGACATGGGCGAAGACCTCGCGGGTGATGCCGTCGGCGGCCCGTTCGTCTCCGAGCACGCGATGGGCGAGTCCGTGCACGAGCGAAGCGAAGCGGTCGTAAAGCTCACCGAGGGCGGCGGCCTCGCCGCGCGCGAGCCGCTGCTGCATCTTGCGGTCCCAGCGGGGTGGTGCGTCCTTCCGCGCCATGCGACCCCCTCGTCGTCCTCGTGTCTGCGTCCAGCGTGCGTCCACCGTCACCTCGAATGTAGTCGGCACGTTCGATGCCGCACGCCCCTTTGATGCAATGTGCGCCCCCGGTCCGGCGGAGGGTGGTATCGGGCGTTGGCTACCCGGCTCGGTACTGATCAGACCCGATCGGATCAGTACAAGATTGATCGACAGAGATTGAACAGGACTGAATATGACGGGAATCGGCCTCTTTCCTTCAGTGGCCGTTTTACGTGCGGTGTTTCGGGGCACGGCCGCTGGGCAGCCGCGCTGCAAGGAAGCGAAGGGACGGCTTCCGTTTACGGCGAGCGAAGGGCGTGGTGGTGGCGTTCAAAGTGACCGGCGGCGAGCGGGGCGGATGGGCCGTGCTCCACGTGTCGGGCGAGCTGGACCTGGTGACGTCGCCGGTGCTGCGTCAGCGGGTCCACGACGTGGTGGCCGAGGGCCGCCACAGCCTCGTCCTGGACCTCTCCGAGGTGCATTTCTGCGACTCCAGCGGCGTCGGCGTCCTCATCGCCGCCCGCCGTCTGATCCGGTCCTGCCGGGGCCGGCTGCGCCTGATCCTCCCGGCGCGCGGCGCCGTCGAGGACTCCCACGTCAACCGGGTCCTCGGCGCGTTGGGCGTACGCCGGCTCTTCGACGTGTACGGCGATGTCGCGGAGGCCGTCGACGAAGGGACCGAACCCCTGTCGGCGTGACCCGCGCCACCCGCTCGGCCACACTCCTGTCCCGAAATTCCCCCTGTCTTGGCACAACCGTCACTCAGCCGCCGCCGGAGCGTCGCCGACGTCGTACGCTCCCTGCCGGAAGCACCCGCACGCGACGACGTAAGGCGGCCCGAGAAGACATGGTCAGCAGCGAGTACGAACGCAGGATCGCCGGCCGGTTCGCCACCTTCGACCAGGACGGCAACGGCACCATCGACCGGGAGGACTTCGGCGCCGCGGCCAAGGCCCTGCTCGCCGAGTTCGGCACACCGGCCCGGTCCGCCAAGGGGCAGGCCCTGTACGCCGGGGCGGAGGCCTTCTGGCAGGGCATGGCGGGGATCGCCGACCGCGACGGCGACCAGCGCATCAGCCGCGACGAGTTCGTGAACGGCGCGGTCAAGCGGCTGCGCGACAACCCGGACCGGTTCGCCGAGATCGCCCGCCCCTTCCTGCACGCCGCCCTCGACGTCGCCGACCCCGACGGCGACGGCCGCGCCACCGTCGAGGACACCGCCCGCGTCCTCAAGGCCCTCGGTGTCCCCGACGAGACCGCCCGCACGGTGGCGGCGGCACTGGGCACCGGCGCCGACGGCAAGGTCGGCGAGGCGGACGTCGTGCCGGCGTTCGCCCGCTACTTCACCGTGCCGGAGTAGCCGAGGGCGCGACGCCGCCTGACTGAACGTCGGTCAGGCCCGCGCCCACACTGATCTGACATCACGTCAGGCATATAACAGGGTTCACCTGGGAGGCGGAGTCGCAGCCCGCACATAGGTGCACTCGATGTGCGTGCAGTCATACGGAGAGTGACCGAAGGCCCCTTCGTGGCCCCCGGGTGCGGACACGGCGGCACGGCGCCGGCCTGCGGTGATGGACGACCGACGGCGCCGGTGTCGCGGATTGTGGCGCACCGCTGTCACGGAGCGTGAATTGCGGTTGTGTCCGAGGCGTGACCCGTCACGGCCCGGAGTCGGGGAGTCGCTCGGGTACCGTCTGTGAAATGCGACTGGTTCCGAGTGCGAGCCGTGCCGGTGGTGCCCCGGGGACGGTGCCGTGCACGAGGGTGCGCACCCCTGTTTGCAGGGCGGATGTGCGCCGGGGCCCCGTCTGTTCGACTCCCCGGGACGAGCGTCGCACAGTATGCCGCACGCGTACTCCTTCGCGCTGGAATATGCCCGAAGCGCTTGTTGGGGTGACGGTGCGTCAACCAGGCTGTCTCGTAAGGGATTCACGTTCCGTCACGCTGCCTCTGGCCATTGTCCTGGTCATGCAGAAAATGGCTACGATCGTGGCTCTCGTCGTCATGGTGCTCGCGTGGCTTGCGTGGCTCACGTGGCGCGCGGCCATGTGTCCGCCGGTTCGGATGGTGTGAGCGGTGCAGGTGCTTCAAGTGCAGCTGGAGATCCGGCCCGACCCCGCCGAGGTGGGGCGGGCCCGGAGGTGGGCCCGTTCGCGCCTCGCCGGGTCCGGGATAAAGGCCGACGAGCCGCTCGCCGAGACGCTGATCCTGCTCGTCTCCGAACTGGTCACCAACGCCGTGGTGCACACGGGCTGTCCGGCCGTGCTGCGCCTCTCCCTGCCGCGCGCCGCCGGAGGGGAGGCGGGGGGCTCCACCGTCCGTCTGGAGGTGGCCGACAGCAGCAGCCGGGCACCCGTGCCCCGGTGCGTGGACGGTGACGCGACGGGCGGCCGCGGTCTGGCCCTCGTCGACTGCCTCGCGGACCGCTGGGGCTGGAGCGTCGAGGGGCCCGGCAAGCGCATCTGGTGCGAACTCGACCGCTGTGCGCGGCCCCGCGCGGACGAGGCCGAGTGCGGGAGCCCGGCGGACCGCGGCGGCACGCCGTCCCGCCCCGAACCGTCGGTGGCCTACCGGGGGCCGGCGTACGAGGGGTTCGCCTGCGAGGCCGTGTGACGGCTGGAGGTGCACGGCCGACGGGCGCATAGCCGACCGGGTGTACGGCCGACGGGCGCACGGCCGACGGATGCACGGGCGCGGGCAGTGCTGTCGGCCGGTGTCCGGCGGGTGGCGGTGCGCCGGGTGTGCTTCCGTGCGCGCCCACCGCAAAGAGGGCGTAAGTGATGAATCACCGATCGGGTGTTGACGCGGCGTGTCCGTTTGATCACGCTTGTGGTCGGTGATTCGCCGTGAGGGGACGACGAGGGTTCCGGTGACGGGAGTCCTCGCCGAGTGCGGGTCGCCGGTTCGGCGTCGGATCCCTCAGGGCCGAGGGGAACCGATGAGGGTCCCCCCGCTCGGGCGAGCCGCGAGTGGGGAGGCGTACGCCGAGTCGGACGGTGGCGCGCGCTGCCGTGCCCGGGGCGGGCCGGGGGCATCTCCCGCCCGGGTGCTGCCGGCGGTGGGGAGGCGCGCCGCCGTCCGGCGTCCACCCCCTTCTCCACAGGCTGTGGACAACTCTTGACGACGTCGGGGACGCCGTGCGTGCCGGGGACGCCGGATCACGTCCGGACGGTGGCCCGGAAGGTGCGGCGGTAGGCCGTCGGCGTCACCCCGAGCGCCGCCTGGAGGTGCTGCCGCATCGACTGGGCGGTGCCGAAGCCGGCGTCCTGGGCGACCTGTTCGACGGACAGGTCCGTGGACTCCAGCAGGTGCCGGGCCCGTTCGACGCGCTGCCGGGTGAGCCACTGGCCGGGGCTGACGCCGACCTCCTCGCGGAAGCGGCGGGTGAAGGTCCGTACCGACATGGACTCCTGGGCGGCCATGTCCCGCAGCTGGATCGGTTCGTGGAGGCGGCCGAGGGCCCAGGCGCGCGCGGTGGTCGTGCCGGACAGCTGCGGATCGGGCACGGGCCGCTCGATGTACTGCGCCTGGCCGCCGTCGCGGTGCGGCGGGACGACCGTACGGCGGGCGACGTCGTTGGCGACGGCGGTGCCGTGGTCGCGGCGCACCATGTGCAGGCACAGGTCGATGCCGGCGGCGACGCCCGCCGAGGTCAGTACGTCGCCGTCGTCGATGAACAGCACGTCCGGATCGACGTCGATCTTCGGGAACAGCCGCTGGAGGCGCTCGGCGTCGGCCCAGTGCGTGGTCGCGGGGCGGCCGTCGAGGAACCCGGCGGCGGCGAGGACGTAGACGCCGGTGCAGATGGAGGCGAGGCGGGTGCCGGGGCGCAGGTGGGCGAGGGCGGCGGCCAGCTCCTCGGTGAGCACGCCCTGTTCGTGGACCGGGCCCAGCTCGTAGGAGGCGGGGACGATCACGGTGTCGGCGGTGGCGAGGGTCTCCGGGCCGTGCTCCACCTGGATCGCGAAGTCGGCGTCCGTCTCGACCGGGCCGGGCGGGCGGACCGAGCAGGTCACGACCTCGTACAGATGCCGCCCCAGGGCGTCGCGGGGACGGCCGAAGATGCGGTGCGGGATGCCCAGCTCGAAGGGGAGCAGACCGTCCAGGGCGAGGACGGCGACACGGTGCGGGCGGAACCGCGGTGCATCCGGCTCACAGGTCATGGCCCGATCCTAACGAACCATGTCTTCCGGGCCACTCGTTCGCGCGGGGCGGGCATCGGAAGCTCGATGGCGTGACCCAGACAACCCAAGCCCCCGTGACCGCCGTCCGTCGGGAGAGGCGGCCGACGCGTGTCCACCGTGCCTGGTTCGTCGCCGCCGTCACCTTCGTGACGATCATCGGCGCGGCCGCCTTCCGCTCCCTGCCCGGACTGCTCATCGACCCCCTGCACCAGGAGTACGGCTGGTCGCGCGGCACGATCGGCGCCGCCGTCTCGGTCAACCTCGCGCTGTACGGGCTCACCGCCCCGTTCGCCGCCGCGCTGATGGACCGCTTCGGCGTCCGGCGCGTGGTCGCCGTCGCCCTGACCGTGATCGCGGTCGGCTCGGGCCTGACCGTGTGGATGACGGCGGCCTGGCAACTCCTGCTGTACTGGGGCCTGCTGGTCGGCCTCGGGTCGGGATCGATGGCGCTGGCGTTCGCCGCGACGGTCACCAACCGCTGGTTCACCGAGCGCCGGGGCCTGGTCAGCGGCATCCTCACCGCGGCCTCCGCCTCCGGCCAGCTGATCTTCCTGCCGCTGCTGTCCTGGATGGTCACGCGCTACGACTGGCGCCCGGCGGCCGTCACGGTCGCCCTCGCCGCCCTCGCCGTCGTCCCGTTCGTATGGCTGCTGTTGCGCGACCACCCGGCGGACGTCGGCCTGAAGCCGTACGGCGCGCGGGAGTTCGTGCCGAAGCCGCCGCCCGTCACGGGCGCCGCGCGCCGCGCGGTCACCGTCCTGTTCTCGGCCGCGCGCACCGGCCCGTTCTGGCTGCTGGCCGGCACCTTCGCGATCTGCGGCGCCTCGACCAACGGCCTCGTCCAGACCCACTTCGTGCCCGCCGCCCACGACCACGGCATGCCCGTCACGGCGGCGGCCTCGCTCCTCGCCGTCATCGGCGTGTTCGACGTGGTCGGCACGATCGCCTCCGGCTGGTTCACCGACCGCTTCGAGGCGCGCCGCCTGCTCGCGGTGTACTACGCGCTCCGGGGCGTCTCGCTGCTGTTCCTCCCGATGCTGCTGGCCCCCACGGTCCACCCCCCGATGGTCTTCTTCATCGTCTTCTACGGCCTCGACTGGGTCGCCACCGTCCCGCCCACCCTCGCGCTCTGCCGCGAGCAGTACGGCGACGACAGCGCCATCGTCTTCGGCTGGGTCCTCGCCTCCCACCAGGTCGGCGCGGCCCTGGTCGCCTTCCTCGGCGGTGTCGCCCGCGACGTCCTCGGCTCCTACGACGTGGTCTGGTACGCGTCGGGGGCGCTGTGCGCGGCGGCGGCGCTGATGGCCCTGGTGATCCGGCGGCGCCCGGACGCCGGGACGGTCCGGCGCGCGGTGGCGGGCTGACCGCCGGACCGCGCCGCGCGGACGGATGAGCAGGGGTCACACTCTGCGAGGCGCGGGCGGGCGGGGCGACCGCACCCCCGCTCTGCTCGGCGCACGGGCGACCGCACCCCCGCCCCACCCGGCGCACGGGCGGGCCGGGCGTCGGGCGGGCCGTCGTCAGGGGCGCCGCAGGTGGGCGCGTACGGCCTTCGCGATCCGCTCCGCGTCGAGCGCGACCTCGCGCAGGGCGCCGCTGAGCGGTGTGGTGAAGCCGGTGAAGTACAGGCCGGGCGCGTTCTTCGGGGCGCGGGGGCCGTGCGCGACCGGCAGGCCGCGGCCGTCGAGGACACCGAGGTGGCCGACCAGGCCGTCGAGGGCGCGTACGTACCCGGTGGCGGCGACGACGGCGTCCGGGGAGATCCGGGCGCCGTCGGCGAGGACCACCTCGCCGTCCTCGAAGCCCTCCACGGCGGCCACCACCTCGACCCTGCCCCGGCGCACGGCGTCGAGCAGACCGACGTCCTGCACGGGTATCGCGCCCTGTCTCGCCCGGGTGTACAGCCCGGTGTCGGGGCGCGGCAGCCCCCGCGCCGACAGGTCGGGCACGCTCGCCCGGGCCAGCACCCGGGCGAGCCGGTCGACGAGGGCGACCGGGAGCCGGCGGACGAGGATGCCGTTGTACTGGGCGGCCCAGCCGGCGGTCGAGCGGCGCACGATGTGCGGCACGGTCCGCACGGCCAGCCGCACCCGCCCGGCGCCGCTCTCCACCAGGTCGACGGCGATCTCGGCGCCGGTGTTGCCGACACCCACGACCAGGACGTCCCGGCCGGCGTAGGGGGTGCCGTCGCGGTACGCGGAGGCGTGCGCGAGGTCGCCGGTGTACGTCTCGCGGCCCGGCCAGTCCGGCAGGTGCGGGGTGTGGTTGTAGCCGGTGGCGACGACGACCGCCGAGCCCGTCAGCTCCCGGCCGCCGGAGGCGTGCAGCAGCCAGCCGGTGCCGTCGGCGGTGCGCTCGACGCGGGACACCTCGACGCCGGTGACCAGCTCCAGTTCATGGTGCTCGGCGTACTTCTCCAGGTACCGGACCACGTCGTCGCGGGCCGGCCACCGTCCGAACCGGCGCGGCATCGCGAGCCCGGGCAGGGCCGACAGGCGCCGGGTGGTGTGCAGGCGCAGCCGGTCGTAGTGGCGCCGCCAGGACGCCCCGACCCGGTCGGACCTCTCCACCACCACGGCCCGTATCCCCCGGGTGCGCAGCGCGTACGCGGCGGCGAGTCCGGCCGGGCCGCCGCCGATGACGTAGACCGGGCGGTCGGCGGGGGTCGGGGCGGTGGGCGCGGAGGGGCTCGGGGACGGTGTGGAGTCGGCCATGAGCGGGAGCGTAATCAAGCACAGGATTGATGGGTCTCGGTCAAGACCGGAATCGGTTGCGGATTGATCACGCTTGCGGAGGCGCGCCTGCGGCCGGTGGCGTACGCCGTCCTCGTTCTCGTCCTCGCCCTCGTCCTCGCCCTCGTTCTCCGGAAGCTGCGGAAGAAAAGCCGCGCCGCCGGGCCCAGGTGCGCTGGGGTCCGGCGGCGCGGCGGACGGCGTCGGTTTTTATGACGGGAAACGGACGCCGTGTCCCGGAAGCCTCCCGGAGGGAGGCCGGAGGGGGGCCGGTGATTACTTCTTCTTGGCCTTGTAGCCCGCGACCTTTGCGATCCACGCGATGAAGTCGCCCGGGTCGGTGTTGGAGCCGTGGCCCTCGTCCCAGTAGTAGAGGTGGCTGACGTCGTCGCCGAGGGTGTGCGCGGCGGCGGCGATGTTGGCGGAGACCGTCAGCGAGGTGTCGGAGTCCTTGGTGCCGAGGCGGATCCACCAGTGCTTGGTGCGGTTCTCGTTGGGCTCGTCGACCAGGTGGTACATCGGGTTCATCAGGCGCAGCAGCTCGGGGATGTCGCTGTCGAGCCGCTTGGCGGTGAGCCCGGTGGTGTCGTTCTTCAGGCCGTACGCCGTGAAGTGGCGGGCGATGGTCGTGCCCTTGCCGAACTCGTTGTTCTCGCCCGTCGACAGGTCGAAGCCGTCGAAGGCCGGGATGGTCTTCTTGCGGGCGCCGACGTGGGTGAGGAAGTCCGCCCAGGTGAAGGACGCCTTGCCGTTCTCCCAGGTGATGAAGGTGTTGGCGGCCAGGTAGGTCTCGCGGTCGGAGTCCGACAGGGCGGCGAGGTAGGTGGTGGCCGACGGCTGGAGGTACTGCTCGACCAGGTACTCGTCGTAGTTGCGGGCGGTCAGCGTGCCGAAGCCGTCGAGGCCCTTGAGCTTCAGGCCGGCCTGGTACTCGGCGAACTGCGCCTGGAGCTCCTTCGACACCGTCTGGTCGGCGACCTTGCCGGTGGACAGGACGTTGGTGCCCCAGTTCCACTCGTAGGCGCCGTCGGCGTGCTCGAGGTCGGCGATCGGGCACCAGGCACCGGTCGCGAAGATCGCGTCGGAGGCGTCGGCCGCGCCGAGCTCCTTCAGGTACTTGGCGTAGATCGGGCTGTCGCCGGAGGCGCCGAGCAGGGAGGACAGGGCGCCGCCCGCGCTGGTGCCGGAGGAGACGATCCGGTCGGTGTTGCCGGGGATGCGGCCCTTGTTGGCGCGTACGTACCGCACGGCGGCCTTGAGGTCGACGATCGCGGCCGGGGCGACGCCGTAGTACTCGCCCGCGGAGTTCTTGAGGGTGCGGCCGCGGGCGCCGGGCTCGACGACGACGTAGCCGGCCGCCAGCGCCAGCTGGGGGAGGCTGACCATCTTGCCGGCGTTCAGCATGGCGTTGCCGCCGGAGGCGACCTCGCCGGTGCCGCTCGACGCGGAGGCGCTGGGGGCCGCGCTCGCGGAGGCGCCGCCGGTGCCACCGGTGGGCGCGCCGGTCATCCCGCCGCCGCCCACACCCGTCGCCTCCGCGACCGAGGACGGCATGTAGCCGCCCACCGAGTTCGCGAAGAGGATCGGTGCGTTGCCCGCGTCCACGGCCGTGCCGTCGATCTCGACGGGCACGCTGACGTTCAGGCTCTGGTAGGCCTCGTCGACCGGCTTGGCGACGTAGGTGATCGCCTTCCAGAAGTGGTACGTCACCTCGTGGTCGGTGCCGTCCGCGTCGGTGATCGTCGTCGTCAGCTTCGTGTAGGCCTCGGGGTCGAAGACCAGGGAGTCGGAGGAGGACGAGGAGGACGAGGAGTCACCGGACGCCTGCGCGGTCAGGGCGATGCCGCCCACCGCCGCGACGCCGGCGGTGGCCCCGATGCCGATGACGACGGACCTGCGCTTGACTGCCCTGTGCTTCACCGTTCGACTCCTCGCTGCTTGTGGCTTGCGGGTGTGAACGTAGTAGTAGTGCCGACAAAATTGCCAACAATCCGCGAACTTCATGGCCGATGCACAGTTTCATGGTGACCCCACAGGCTGGCCGGGGGTGTGCGCGGGCTGCGAGGAACGGGGGGTCGGCGCACCGGGGGTGTCGGGGGTGCGGGGGCGGACGGGTGGGGGATGGGTGTGTGGGGCGGGGGGATGGGCGTGTGGGGCGGGGGGATGGGTGTGTGGGGTGCGGGGGATGGGTGTGTGGCTCAACGGCCACTGTGCAAAGCGGTGGTGACGGAGGGTCAGGCGGGGAGGCCGGGCCGGTCTGCCGGTGAGGGGGGGAACCGGGGCGCGCCTGCCCGGTCGGACGGGTGTTCAATGACCGGATGGCCGACAGCCGCGAGTCGCTCGCTCTTCCCGCCACCCCGGTCCTCCGAGGTCACGGCCTGCGCCTGCGCGCGTGGGACCCCGGGTCCGCCACCGATGTGAGCGCCTGGCTGCGGGGCCCGGCCGACCCCGACTTCCTGCGCTGGAACACACCGCTGCGGACGGTCACCGACACCGACGGGGCGCGGGAGTCGCTGCGGGTCAAGGCCGCCGACGCGGAGGCCGGTACGGGCGTCACCCTCTGCGTCACGGACGCCGGTGACGGGACGGTCCTCGGCCAGGTCGGGCTCGCCGCCGTCGACCCCGTCCAGAGCGTCGCCACCGTCGGCTACTGGGTCCTGCCCGAGGCCCGCGGCCGCCAGGTCGCCACCCGGTCGCTGCTGCTGGTGGCACGCTGGGCGTTCACCGGACTCGGCCTGCACCGCCTGGAGTTGGGCCACGCCCTCGGCCACGAGGCGTCCTGCCGGATCGCCGAGCGGTGCGGCTTCCCGTACGAGGGGACCCTGCGCGGGGCGATGTGGGAGGCGGGCCGCAGGGACGCCTGGCGGGACGTCCACCGCCACGGCCGCCTCGCGACGGACCCGGAGCCGGACCTCGGGGGGCTGTGAGCGGCCGGTTCTCCTGCCCGCGCAAGGGGGGCGTCGGCGCCGGGCGTCTGGTTCGGGCGTCTGGGGCGGGGCGGCTGGTGCCGGGTGATCGGTACCGGGTGATCGGTGCGGGGCGGTCAGTGCCGGGTGGTCGGTATCCGGTGCCGGGTGGTCAGCGCCGTGCGATCAGTGCCGGGTGGTCAGCGCCGTGCGATCAGCGCCGGGCGATCAGTGCCGGGCGATCAGTGCCGGGCGAACTGCACCCCGGTCGGCTGCACGGCCTCCGGGCGCAGGGCGATGCCGTCGATCGTCAGGCGTTCGCCGTAGATGTCGGTGAGGCGGAGCGCGCCGCCGCAGCCGGTGCCCTGCTCGGAGAGGAAGTAGTTGTACTCGGTGCGGGTCAGCGCGGTCCAGCCACTGCCCGTACGGACCTCCAACCGGGCCAGCGGGTTGCGGTGGCCGAGGGCCTGGATGCCGCACCAGTAGCGGCTGGAGCCGGTCTTGTAGCGGATCGAGACCGGGTCGGAGCCGGCGGGGCTCAGCAGGCTCCAGGTGATCGCGACACGGCCGGCCGAGAGGGGGGCGAGTTCGGCGAAGGCCTGGGTGCTGAGGTCGAGCTGGCCGGACTCGCAGGGCGCCGGGCACTCGTTGACGATCCGGACGGTCACGGACGTGCCGTCCGCCGTGCGGACCAGGACGTGGGCCCCGCACGCCTTGGACGTCTCGTAGTCGGCGGTGTTCATCGCCGCGACCATGAGGTCGTCGGCGGGACCGTACGAGCAGGCGCCGTCACCGTCCCCGGCGTCGTAGGAGGTCGCGACGCCCTGGCGGGTGACTCCGGGCCGTATCCGTCCCGCCAGTGGTGCCGCGGCGGACGGCGTGCGGGCGGCTCCCGCGGCCGTGGACCGTGCCGACGCGGTGGCCGGGGCCGCCGTCGGGGTGGCGGGTGAGGTGCTCCGGCCGGCCGACGGGCTCGGGGGCGTGGGGGACGCCGTGGACGGTGCCGGGACCGTCGTCGAAGCCGTCGGCGAGGCGGTGACCCCGGCTCCCGCGACGGTCCCGGCCGCCGCGTCCCGGGTGCCGTCGGTTCCGCGGTCGGGGCGGAAGGCCACCACGAGGGCCACCAGGAGCGTCACCGCCGCGACGGCCGCGACGGCCGCGACAGCCGCCACGGCGAGGCCGGGGACGGGGCGCCGCGTACGGCGGGAACGGCGGGAACGGCGGTGCGAGGGGGATGCCACGGCTGAGTCCTTACGCGGTCCGGGAGAGCACGTCTGCCTCTCGGTCGCCGCCGGGGCCCGGAACGTTGCCGCGGGCAGGCCGCCGTCGCGAGGGGCCGCGCCGTCGCGAGAGGCGGTCCGTCGCGGGGGACGGTCTGGCGTTGCGGGGGACGGTCTGGCGTTGCGGGGGACGCTCTGGTGCCGCGAGGGGTGGTCTGGTTCCGCGAGGGGTGGTCTGGTGTCGCGAGGGCGGTCCGGCGTCGCGGAGGGTGGTCCGTCGTCATGAGGGGCGGGTCCGTCGTCCCTTCCCGGTCCTCGCGGGGCGCGGGCGCCCTACGGCCAGAGCAGCTCCGCGACCCACTCCCCGGCGTTCCGCCAATACCTCAGCCGTACGTGCCGTCGCCTCTCGTCGCCCTGGAAGAACTCCACCGCCTCTGGACGCAGCCGGTACAGCGTCCAGGTCGGGGACGGGGTTGCCGGGTCCCGCCGGGCCCGTTCCCAGGCCGCCTCCGAGGCACTCGCCAACTCCTCCACCGAGCCCAGGACCTCGCTCTGCCGCCCGGTCAGCGCGGCGGCCAGGGCCCCCGTCGACCGCATCCTCAGGTCGGCCCGCGCCGCCTCCGCCGGGGCGACGACGACCGGTCCGCGGACGCGGACCTGGCGGCCCAGCGTGGGCCAGTAGAAGGTGAGGGCGGCGTAGGGGCGGGCGGCGAGCTGGCGGCCCTTGTCGCTCGTCGCGTGGGTCGCGAAGGACCAGCCGTCCGCGTCGGCGCCGTGCAGCATCACGATCCGGGCGTCCGGCAGGCCGTCCTCGCCGGCGGTCGCGAGGGTCATCGTGTGCGGCTCGCGTTCGCCGGCCGCGGCGGCCTCGGCCAGCCACCGGGCGAACAGCGGCAGCGGCTCGGCGGGGGCCGCCGCCGGGTCGAACGTCCGCAGCTCGGTCACCTCCGGGTCCCACACCCGCAGCGACCTCAGCAGTTCGTGAAGATCCGTTCCCATGACCCGAGTATCGCCCCGGTGCGGTCGCGGGGTGCCGGGGCGGTCATGGGCGGCTCACCCCCCGAGGGCCAGTCGCTGCACCAGCAGGAACGCCCCGATCCCCAGCATGGCCGCTCCCGACGTCCGGGTGACCGCGCGGGCCGCGGACGGGCGGGTGCCGAGCAGAGAGCGGGCCAGGACGCCCACCGTCAGGTAGACGGCGGCGCAGCACGCCATGTGGAGCAGGCCCAGGGCGGCGGTCTGCGCGGGGACCGGCAGACGGGCGTCGCGGGGGACGAGGAACTGGGGGAGGACCGAGAGGTAGAGCAGCAGCCCCTTGGGGTTCAGGCCGCTGATCGCCGCCCCGCGCAGGAAGACCCGCCGTCGGCCCGCCTCGACCGCCTCCCCCGCCTCCGGCACCCCCGGCCGGCGCAGCACCCCCCACCCCAGCCACACCAGGTACGCCGCGCCCGCCACCGTCAGCGCGGTGAGCAGCGCGGGCGAGCCGGCGACCAGGACCGCCAGACCGGCCGCCGCCAGTGCCGTGTGCAGGGCGTAGCCGCTCACCAGCCCGCTCACCGCCACGCCCACCGAGCGGCCGCGCAGTCCGGCGGAGATCGCGTACGCCCAGTCGGCGCCCGGCACGCACACCAGCAGCAGGTCCACGGCGAGGAAGGAGATCAGTGATGCGGAGTCCATATCGGGGAGGTTAGTCACGCTTTGGCCAAAGGTGTTCCCGAAGTTTTCACGGACACGGCACGGCAGGGGGAAGATCTGCCTCATGGACGACGTGGACCGGAAAATCCTTGCCGAGCTCCAGCAGGACGGGCGACTGACCGTGACCGAGCTGGCCGCGCGCGTGCGGCTGAGCGTCTCTCCGTGTCACCGGCGGCTGAGGGAGCTGGAGCGGTCCGGGGCGATCAGCGGGTACCGCGCGGTGGTGGAGCCCGCCGCCGTCGGGCTGACCTTCGAGGCGCTGGTCTTCGTCTCGATGCGGCAGGAGGACCGGGACACGGTCGCCGACTTCGAGCGGGCCGTCGGCGAGCTGGAGCACGTGCTCGACGCCCAGCGGCTGTTCGGGGAGCCGGACTACCTGCTGCGGGTGGCCACCGCCGACCTCGCCGCCTTCCAGCGGCTCTACGACGAGCGGCTGGCCACGCTGCCGGGGGTGCAGCGGCTGACGTCCACGCTGGTCATGAAGCACGTGGTGAAGGACCGCCCGCTGCCCGCGTGAACGTCCGGGCACCTTCCCCGCGACAGGGGCCGCCGGACAGTGCGACAGCCGCCGAGAGCCCGACGCGTGGCGGCCGCCACACAACACGACGGCCGCCACGCGAACGCGACAGCCGCCACGCGAACGACAGCCGCCAACAGCCGCTCTGCAACGCAACAGCCGCCCCTCAACGCGTCAGCGGCCCCGCGACGTATCGGCCGCCCCACAACGCGACAGGCGGTGGTCACCCGCAGCGACCGGGTGACCACCGCCTGCCAGACAGGACTTGGGGCCTGGAAAAACCAGACAGGACTTGGGGCCTGGAAAAAGAAAAGAAGAAAAAGGGGAAGCGGAAGCGCTGCCGCCGCGGCTACTTCGTCGGCTTCCTGCCGGTGATGCCCAGGTGCACCAACAACGCCAGATTGGGCTTGATCTCGGCCTGCTTGACGCCTCCCGCCAGGAAACCCTTCTGGTGCGAGGCCACCGCCGCGAGCATGGCGACCAGGGCCCCGGCGATCGCGGCCGGGTTCACGTCCTTGTCGACCCTGCCCTTGGACTGCAACTCGGCGACGGCGTCCGCGAGGGAGCTGTTCACCGAGTTCAGGATCTTCATGCGCAGTTTGTAGAAGCGTTTGTCGCCCTCGGCGGCGCCGAGCTCGACGACGCGCAGGATGGCGTCGTTCTTCTTCCAGAACTCCAGAAAGCCGTCGACGAGTTCCTGCGCGGTCTGCCAGCCGGCCTTGCCGACCCACGACCGGCCGCCGACCAGTTCGGTCAACCCGGCGCCCTCGGCGGCCATTTGCTCGGCGATCTCCAGGACGGCGCCCTCGACGTCCGGAAAGTACTGGTAGAAGGTCGCGGGCGAAGTGCCCGCCTTCCGGGCGACGTCGATGACCTTGACGTCCCGGTAAGGCGATGAGCTGAGCATGTCGCTGAGGCAGTCGAGCAACTTCTGCCGCGTCGCCTGCCCGCGCCGACCGGCCACGCGGCCGTCGACGGTACGCACTTGTCCTGTCATGTCGTCAGCTTACCGAGGGGTGATCCGAGCGCGATTCGGCCGACTGCAAATGGGGTGCGAGGGGCTTCGGGCGACGCTGTGCCTGGTCTGCGGGTTGCGGGAACCGCCGTTAGTTTGGCTGCATGGCCGAAAACAGGGCATCGGTGAGCGCACAGGGAGTCACGGAGGGCGTCCCCTGCTGGGTGGACGCTCAGCTTCCCGACGTGGACGCGGGGCGCCGGTTCTACGGCGAGCTTTTCGGATGGACGTTCGATTCGGCGTACGGCGCCTCGGTATGGGCCCGGCTGGACGGCGAGCCGGTCGCCGCGCTCGCCCCCAAGACGGACGGCCGGATGCCCACCGTCTGGACGGTGTATTTCGCCACCCCGGACGCGGAGGCCACGGCCCGCCGCATCCGGGCGGCCGGCGGGCAGCTCGTCACGGCGCCGTTCCCGGTCGGCGGCCTGGGCACCGCGGCCCTCGCCGCCGACCCCGAGGGCGCCGTCTTCGGCCTCTGGCAGCCGGGCGGCCACCGGGGCTTCGGGGTCCGGCACCGGCCCGGCGCCTTCGCCTGGGCGCAGCTCTACGCCCGCGACACCGACATCGTGAACACCTTCTACGGGCACCTCTTCCACGACGCCCTCTTCGGCCCCGGAGCCGACCCCGACTTCGGCCGGGCGCCGGTCGCCGACGTCTTCCCGGAGGTCATGCCGCCCCACTTCCTCGTCCACTTCGGCGTGGAGGACTGCGAGGCGGCGCTCGGCGCGGTGAGCCGGCTCGGCGGGCGCGTGCAGGCGGGCCCGTTCACCGCCTCCTACGGAACGGTGGCCGTCGTCACCGACAATCAGGGGGCGTCGTTCGCGCTGCTCCAGCGCTGAGCCGCGCCGCGGCCCGTGTCGCCGGCGGGGGGCATCGGCCGGTGTCGTCGGCGGGGGCGTCGACCGGCGGCGTCGGCCGGTGTCGTTGGCCGGTACAAGCGTCGCGTTCACCGGGACAACCGCGCTCTTTGCCGGTATATGAAAGGAGACACCCCGATTGTCCGCGGGTTCGCAACCGGTGGCCCGGCCAGGAAGAATCGGGGTGCGTGCCGCCAGGGCGGTGCGGTGGTGAGACGCTGCACTTCGGTCGCGGCACTTCGGTCGCGTACACATGCGGGTGACGCGGCTCGTACGGGGAGGTGGCAGGCAAGTGGTGGATCAGCTGACGCAGCACGATCCGCGGCGGATCGGGCCGTTCGAGGTGCTGGGACGGCTGGGGGCCGGCGGCATGGGGCTGGTCTATCTGGCACGCTCGGCCTCGGGCCGGCGCGTGGCGATCAAGACGGTCCGCACCGAGCTCGCCGAGGACCAGCTCTTCCGCGTGCGCTTCACGCGCGAGGTGGAGGCGGCGCGGGCGGTCTCCGGCTTCTACACGGCCGCGGTCGTCGACGCCGACCCGCGGGCCGCCGTGCCGTGGCTGGCCACCGCGTACGTGCCCGCGCCCTCGCTCGAGGAGATAGTGAACGAGTGCGGGCCGCTCCCGGCCCAGGCGGTGCGCTGGCTGGCCGCGGGCGTCGCGGAGGCCCTCCAGTCCATCCACGGCGCCGGGCTCGTCCACCGCGATCTGAAGCCGTCCAACGTGCTGGTCGTCGAGGACGGCCCCCGGGTGATCGACTTCGGTATCGCCTCCGGCGTGTCGAACACCCGTCTGACGATGACGAACGTCGCCGTCGGCACCCCCGCCTACATGTCCCCGGAGCAGGCCAAGGACTCGCGCAGCGTCACCGGCGCCAGCGATGTGTTCTCCCTCGGCTCCACCCTGGTCTTCGCCGCCACCGGCCACCCCCCGTTCCACGGCGCCAACCCGGTCGAGACGGTCTTCATGCTGCTGCGCGAGGGCCCGGACCTGGCGGGCCTGCCCGACGAGCTGCGCCCGCTCATCGATTCCTGCATGCAGATGGACGCGCCGGGCCGCCCCAGCCCCGCCGACCTCCAGGCCCAGCTCGCCCCCCACCTCTTCGGCTCCGGCTCCGACGACAGCGGTACGGCGTCCGCGTGGCTGCCCGAGAAGGCGGTCGCCCTCATCGAGACCCGCCGCGGCGGCCGTCCGCCCGCCAAGCCCGCCGCGCCCGCCGCGGGCCGCGGCGGCGGGGCCCCGGCCCCGGCCCGCCCGGCGGTACCGCCCCCGCCCTCGCACGACCCCGTCGTCCCGGCGCCCGCGCCGGTCGGGGCCGGCGCCCCCGGCACCGGCCCCGTACGGCTGGCCGGGGCGGCCGTCCCGATCGGCCCCGGCCCGGTCGTCGCCGACGTCCGCGCCACCGCCGCCGTCAAGGCGCCCGTGCCCGAGCCCGGGCTGGTCGCCTCCTGGTCCCGGCCGCGCCCCGGTGTCAACGGCGCCGACCAGACCGCCGCCCCGGCCGCCCCGCCGGCGCCCCCGGAGAGCCCGCCCGGCTGGCGGCCCTGGCGGTTCCGCATGTCGAACGACGTCTGGGGCACCCCGGCCGTCGACGGCGACCTCGTCTACGTCACCTCCTTCGAGGTGCACGCCCTCGACGTGGCCACCGGCCGCCGACGCTTCAAGACACGGGACGTGGCCTGGTCGATGGCGGTCGCGGACGGCCGTGTCCACGCCTCCGACGGCCCGACCCTCTTCGCGCTGGACGCACGCGAGGGCACCGACCTGTGGCGGCTGCCCACGGACGCCTGGGTGTACTGCCTCAAGGCCGAGCGGGGCACGGTCGTCACCGGCACCCGCGGCGGCGGTGTCCAGGGCTGGGAGGCCTCCACCGGCCAGAGGCTGTGGGAGGTCACCGGCTGCCAGACCGACTTCGAGTCCCCGGAGGCCGGTCCCGCCCTGCACGACGGCACGGTCTACGTCTGGCAGGACGCCCGGCTGCGCGCCCTGGACGCCCGCACGGGCGAGGAGCGCTGGTCGTACCCGATCGGCGACTCGGCCTCCTGCGGCGGCGTCCCGGTCCGTGTCACCGCCGCGCCCGACGGCTACGCCTACATCTCCGCCGGCACCCGCGTGCTCGCCGTGGACGTGGCGAGCGGCATGGTGCGCTGGCACTTCGAGGCCCCGGCGGTCTTCCTCTCCCCGCCCGCCTTCGTGCCCGGCCCCGCCGTCACGGGCGGCGGCGTCTACCTCGCCGACTACCTCGGCACGGTCTACGCCCTCGACGCCACCGACGGCCGTGACCGCTGGCGCATCGCCACCGAGGCCCGCTCCTCGGTCGACCCGGTGCTGGTCGCCGCGGGCCACGTCCACGTCGGCAGCGGCAAGGGCCTCTACACCCTGGACGCGGTCACGGGCACGCCCAAGTGGCGTTTCCAGGCGGGCGGCGACATCGTGGGCGCGCCCGTGGTCGCCGAGGGCCGTATCCACTTCGGCTCCACCGACCACCTGCTGTACACCCTGAAGGCCGACGACGGCCGGCTCCGCTGGAAGCTGGCGACCGGCGGCGAGATCACCGGCTCGCCGGTGGTCCGGGACGGGGTGGTGTACGCGTGCAGCAAGGACCGGTGCGTGTACGCGCTGGACGCGGAGAAGGGGACGGGGACGGCCCGCACGGCGTGACACTGCCGTGCGGGCCGCCCCGGTGCGGCCGGAGGTCCGCCGGGCGCCCGCCGGTCGCCCCCTGGTGACATGGCCGTGACAGAAGTTGCCTAAAGTGGCGATCATGAATCAACGGGGACACGCACGAGGACGCGGGCTCAGGCTCACCGCCGTGGCCGCACTGGTGGTGCTGGCGCTGACCGGTTTCTCCACCGCACGCGGTCACGGCAGCAGCAGCCACAGCGGCTCGGACGGCGGCGGGGGCGGGTGCAGCAGCTCCGGCCAGGACCACGACAGCTCGTCGTCGAGCGTCGGCAAGACGTCGTCCGGTTCGAGCGGCTACCACGACTACGACGACGACGTCACCGGTGACGACACCGCTGACACGGGCGGCTCCGGCTCCTCCTCGACGGCCACGCCGGAGCCGGCCACGGTGGAGGTGGTGAGCTGTGCGACCGCGGACGATCCGTACGCCACCGTCGAGGTCACCAACCCGAACGCCGCCGCCCACGACTTCGCGCTCTTCGTGTACTTCCTGGACGAGAACGACTCGATGCTGGACTCGGCCCAGCAGACCGTGAACGTGCCGGCGTACGACACGAAGAGCGTCCGGGTGGCGTTCGACGCCGAGGCCGCGGGCGAGGCCCCCGACCACTGCGAGACCGAACCGACCGCCCAGCCGGAAGCCTGACCGGCCGCCCGACCGGAAACCGGGCCTACGGACTGCGGACACACGTCGGCCGCGGCGGCTCCCCTCCGCGCCGCCGCGGCCGATACCCGTTCCGGTGAGGTCCGGGTCAGACCGGCTCGCCCGTGGCGTGGATGTTGCCCTCGGTCTCCGCGGTCTCCGCGGTCTCGGCGGTCTCCACGGTTCCGGTGGTCTCCGCGGTCGCGGTGGTCCCGGTGGTCTCCGTGGTCCCGGCGGCCGCCTCGACCGGGTTCGCGGCGACGAGCGGCTCGCTCGTCGCGTGGATGTTCTTCGTCTCCACGGCCGTGGCCGCGGCGTCCGTGGCGTGGATGTTCTCGGTGCCGATGGTGTCGCTCATGGTGAGTGCCTCCCCTGACAGTTCGGGTGCCCTGAAATGATCACCTGCCCGGCAGCTCCCCCGAGGGCCGCCGGACAGGTGTCGGTGACCGCTCACCGTAGTGCAACGGCCCAGGTCGCCCCGTCTGCCCCCCGACGCGACGGAACGACACGACGAGCCTGCCGGGCGGCGATAAACGAACGATGAACGTCCGGTCGGGGACCCGCTCTCACCGCCCCGCGGCCGTGGCACCGCCCCGCGGCCGTGGCACCGCCCCGCGGCCGTGTCACCGCACGCGCGGCCGTGGCACCGCGCTCAGGCCACGGCGAGCGGCTTCAGCAGGGCGCGGACGGAGTCGGCCTCGGGCGCTCCCAGCGCCTCGAACGACTCCAGGGCCTCGCGCCAGCACACCTGGGCCCGCCCGGACTGCCCGATGCCGCTCAGGGCGTGGCCGAGGACGAGCAGCACGTTGGCCCGGCGCCAGTCGCCGCCGATGCCGCGCAGGACGGTGAGGGCGGTCTCGGCGCTCGACGCGGCCTGCGCCGGACGTCCCGCGGCGAGATCGACCTCCGCCAGCCGGAACAGGGACATGCCCTCCCACAGGCGCTGGCGGCTGTCCCGGAACACCTTCAGCGCCTCCTGAAGGCGCGCGGCCGCCTCGGGCAGCCTGCCGTGCTGGGTGAGGGCGAGACCCAGTGCGTAACGCCCGTTGGCGCCCTTGAGGGCGTGCCCCATGGCGTCGTACATCTCCGTGCCCTGCCGTGCCAGGGAGACCGCGCTGTCGGTCCGGCCGGTGGCGAGGTGGATGCGGGAGAGGTTGCACAGGGCGCTCGCCTCACCGGGCCGGTCGTCGCAGGCGCGGAAGCTCTCGATGGCGTGCGTGAGGTGGGCCTCGCCGTCGTCGTGGCGGCTCCGGTAGAGCGCGATCACGCCGAGGACGTTGGACGACCAGCAGCTGGCCAGCGGATCGGTGGCGGCACTGGTCAGCTCGCGGGCGCGGGACGCCTCCTCGTCGGCCAGGTCGAACCGGCCGGTGACGCTGTGGGCGTAGGCGAGCGTGATCAGCGCACGGGCCTCCGCGCGCGGGTCCCCGCTCTCCCGCGCCGCCGCGCGCAGGGCCGAGGCGACCGACTCGTACGCCTTGGAGTTGGTGCCGGACTCGGCCAGGTCGACGGCCGCCCACAGTGCGTCGACCGCCCGCCCGAGCAGTCCCGACGCCGCGGACTGGCGGACACAGGCCAGCAGCGACACCGCCTCCGCGTACAGCCAGTCCTGCGCCCGGTGCCGGTCCTGGAAGGTCAGGCCCGGGTACACCGGCGTCGCCAGGTGGTCCACCAACCGGTCCCCGGGGCGTTCGATCGCGTAGACGCCCGCCGCCGTCGCCAGGTAGAAGTCCAGCAGCCGCGACAGGGCCGCCTCCCGCTCGCTGGGCGGCCACTCGTCGCGCTCCGCGCACGCCCGCGCGTAGAGCCGCACCAGGTCGTGGAAGCGGTACCGGCCCGGGGCCGCCGACTCCAGCAGGGAGGTGTCGACCAGGGACTCCAGCAGGTCCTCGGTGTCCTCCGGCGGCAGGTCCAGTACGGCCGCGGCGGCGGCCAGGGAGATGTCGGGGCCGTCCGCCAGGCCGAGCAGGCGGAACGCGCGGGCCTGGGCGGGCTCCAGCTGGCTGTAGCCGAGCTCGAAGGTCGCCTTCACCGCCAGGTCGCCCGCCTGGAGCTCGTCCAGGCGCCGGCGTTCGTCGCCGAGCTTCGCCGCCAGGACCGACACCGTCCAGGTACGGCGGGCGGCGAGACGGGAGGCGGCGATGCGGATGGCGAGCGGGAGGAAACCGCAGGCCGCCACCACGTCGAGGGCCGCCTCCCGTTCCGCCGCCACCCGCTCCTCGCCCACGATCCGGGTGAACAGCTGCAACGCCTCGTCCGGGGACATCACGTCCAGGTCGACCGGGTGCGCCCCGGCCAGGTCCACCATCCGCACCCGGGAGGTGACCAGCGCCGCGCACCCGGCCGTCCCGGGCAGCAGCGGACGCACCTGCGCGGCGTCCTTCGCGTTGTCCAGCAGCACCAGGACCCGTCGCCCGTCCAGCGCCGAGCGGTACAGGGCCGCCCGCTCCTGGAGGGAGTCCGGGATGGCCGAGTCCGCGGTTCCCAGGGCGCGCAGGAAGGAGCCGAGGACCGTCTCGGGGTCCGCCGGCCGCGCGCCCGCACCCTGGAGGTCGACGTACAGCTGCCCGTCCGGGAAGGCCGGACGGGCCCGGTGCGCCACGTGCACCGCGAGGGTCGTCTTCCCTACGCCCCCGATGCCGGCCAGCGCCGACACGGCCATCACCCGGCCGGTGTCCCCGCCCTCGCCCGACGCCCCGGCCAGTACCTCGCTGAGCTCGGTCACGAAGGCGGCGCGGCCGGTGAAGTCCGGCACGGTCGCCGGGAGTTGCGCCGGGCGCGCCGGCGCGGACGGCGCCTCGGCCGCCGGCGCCGCCGGCTCCGCGAGGTCCGGGTCGGCCTGGAGGATGCGGCGCTGGAGGTCGCGCAGCCCCGGCCGCGGGTCCACCCCCAGCTCCTCCGTCAGCAGCCGCCGGGTGTCCGCGTACACCGCCAGTGCCTCCGCCTGCCGGCCGCTGCGGTACAGCGCCAGCATCAGCAGCTCACGGAAGCGTTCGCGCAGCGGGTGCGCCGCCGTGAGCGCGGTCAGCTCGGAGACCGCCTCCGCGTGGCAGCCCTGCTCCAGGTCCATCTCCAGGCGCGTCTCCAGGAGTTGCAGCCGCCACTCCTCCAGCCGGACGCGCTGCGCCTCCGCGTACGGGCCGGGCACGCCCGCCAGCGCCTCGCCGTCCCACAGCGCCAGCGCCCGGTTCAGCACCTGCCGGGCGTGGTCCAGGTCGCCGGCCGCCCGCGCCTTCTCGGCCTCGGCCGCGCACTCCTGCGCCACCGCCAGGTCCAGGACGCCCTCGCCGAGACCGCGCACCGCGTACCCGCCCGACTCGCTCACCAGCACGCCCGGGTCCAGCACCTTCCGCAGCCGGGAGGCGTACGTCCGCACCGCCGCCAGCGCCTGCGACGGAGGGTCCTCGCCCCACAGCGCGTCGATCAGCTCGGCCGCCGTCGCCGTCCGGCCCCCGCGCAGCAACAGGGCGGCGAGCAGGGCGCGTTGCTGGGGGGAGCCGGTCGCCAGCGGCGCGTCGCCGCGCCACGCGCGCACCGGACCGAGCACGTCGAAGCGCAACTCCGACGGCCCCTCGGGGGAGCCGGGGCGTCGCTGCTCCGGCACGCGCGGTACACCCTCGTCCATCGGGGTCTCCCTAGGCATCACGACCAACGGGGGTCAGTTTGCCCTGCCCGTGCCCGAAACGTCAGCCGGGCGAGGCACCGATCACAGGGCGCCACGCGCCGGACACACGCCTCACACACCCGGCGACCTGAACCGCGGCTCCCGACTACAGGTCGAACACGGCGCGGAGCCCGATCTCCACCGCCTCCAGCACCCGTTCGTCCACCGGGCCGAGGTCTTCGGTGAAGCGGACGGCGGACAGCGTCCGGAACTCGCCGAGCACGATGGTGCCGGCCGAGGGGGAGCTCACGGGAATGTCCACGAGAGTGGCCTCGCGCACCTGCTGCGGATAGACGAGCACGCAGGTCGCCGACTTGTGCTGAGCGTTGAGTGCATCGGAAGACACGACCAGCACGTGCGCGGGGCCTCCGGCGAAGGACAGTTGGTAGACGTGCCCGCGCTTCACCGGCCCGCCACCCGTCCCCATCGCTCCAGGGTGTCGTCCTCGCTCTCGGCGGGCTCCGCGACCGTCGTCGTGATTCCGGCCTCGGCGCGTACGCGCGCGGATTTCTCCAGTTCCTCGGCGAGCATCTCGCGGCGCAGTATGCGCGCCGTGTACGCGGAGGCGTTGCCCTTGGACTTCACGAAGGCCGCCACGTCGTCCGGCAGGCTCATCGTCATGTTGAGCGTCATGTCGTCATCATACGCATGCATGACGCCTCGACGCTCCCGCTTGAGTGGCCGAACCGTCACCCAGCGTGCACGATAACCGGAACGAAAGGTGTCATCACCTCGCGAAGGGATCACCCGGCATGACCAGCGCCGACACGTCGGATGCGCAGGAACCACCGCGACGGGCCAGGGCCCGGGCCCGCGCCCGGGGGGCTGCCGTCGCACTCGCCGGGCTGGTCCTCGGCTGCGTGGGCGCGGTGGCGCTCGTCTCGTGCGGTACGGGCGGCGACGCCGGCGGCGGCGCCACGTTCACCCCGACGCCCACGGGGGCCGGCACCGTCTCCTTCTCCGGCGAGGCCCCCTCCGCGCTCGCCTCGCTCGGCGCGTCCGTCAAGGAGTCCGCCCGCGCGGCCGCCTCGGCCGCGGCCTCCTCGGCCTCCGCACGGGCCTCCGCGTTCGAGGCGTCGGTGTCGGCCGACGTCGCCCGCGCCAACGCCGCCGCCCAGCAGGAACTGAAGGACATCGCGGGCAAGGGCGACGCCACCGCCGACGTGTCGCTCACCGGCAAGCCGCGGTCCGAGACGGGCGGCCTGCTCGCCGTCGTCGTGAACATCGCCAACAGCACGGACGACACCGCCTCCTACGCCGTCCAGGTCGACTTCCGCGACGCGAACGGCAAGGTGCTGGAGACCCGTTACGTCGGCGCCGAGAACCTCGAGCCCGGCGACCGGGCCCACCCCCTCGCCATCAGCCGCAAGCCCCCCGAGCCGCAGCTCACCGCCGTCGTCGCGAAGGCCCAGCGCTACTGATACCCCACGCCTCATTCACCGCACGGACACCGGCAGTTGCTTCAATGACGGCGGACGTGCGTGATGAGGGCGGTGGTGGGAATGCGGGTCGTGACCTGGAACCTGTGGTGGCGCTTCGGGCCCTGGGAGGACCGGCAGAAGGCGATCCTCACGACACTGCGCGACCTGCGCCCCGACGTCGTGGGCCTCCAGGAGGTGTGGGCCGCAGACGGCGAGAACCTCGCCGAGTGGCTCGCCGGCGAACTCGGCCTGCACTGGGCCTGGGCGCCCTCCCACGCCCCCGAGCGCTGGCGGCGGCGGATCGGCGGCGCGCCGGTGGACATCGGCAACGCGGTGCTGAGCCGGTGGCCGGTCGCGGAGACGGCGGTCCTCCCGCTGCCGGCGCCCGCCGACATCGACGACGGCCGCCCGGCCCTCTACGCCCGTCTGGCCGCCCCGGCCCACGACATCCCCTTCTTCACCGCCCACCTCACCTCGCACCTCCACGCCTCGGCCGTCCGCCGCGACCAGGTGACCGCCCTCGCCGCGTTCGTCGCCCGCCACCGCGGCGGCACCCCCTTCCCGCCGATCGTCACCGGCGACTTCAACGCCTGGCCCGACTCCGACGAGATCCGCCTCTTCGGCGGCTACAAGACGGCCCCGGCCGTGCCGGGCCAGGTCTTCCTCGACGCCTGGGAGTACGCCGACCCGGCCGCCCCCTGGGCCACCTGGGACGCCGCCAACCCGTACGTCGCACGCGGCGGCGCGCCGAGCGCCCGCATCGACTACGTCCACGTCGGCGCCGTCCCCGGCACGCCGGTCCGCGTACGGGCGGTGCGGCGGGCGGGCGACGGCCCCGTCGACGGGGTGTGGCCGTCGGACCACGCGGCGGTCGTCGCCGACCTCACCGACTGAGGGAGGCGAGCAGCGCCGCGAAGGCGGCGGGGGTGGCGGAGAGCACGGCTCGGGCGGGGTCGGCGGATTCGGTGAGGTGGATGGTGGTGGGGGAGGGGTGGTCGGCGGATATGTGGACGCAGGCTTCGCCTTGGGCGCAGTAGGACGACTTCTGGGCTGTCGTGGCGACGTGGATGCAGGATTCGCCTTGGGCGCAGTAGGACGACTTCTGCGCCGTGGTCGCGACGTGGACGCAGGCGTCGCCTTCCTGGCAGTAGGACGACTTCTGCCAGCTCTCGTGGAACACATCGACTCCTTCACAGGCTCTGGGCGATGGCGTGGATCAGGTCGCGGGACTTCTCGAGGGTGAGGGCGGTCTCCTCCACGATGTCGAGGAGATGCCGGTACTTCTGCAGAAGTGCGTCGGCGTCGAGCAGCACCGGCCCGTGGAACTGGTCGAGTTGAGCGGTGTCGAGCTGCGGCACGGGTCCGTACAGGTAGTTGATGGACTGGCCCGATCCGGGGAAGGCGCCGACTCCGAACGGGAGGACGCGAACGGTGACGTGATCCCGTTCGCTCATGTCGAGCAGGTGCTGCAGTTGCGCCCGAGCTACACCCCGCCCCCCGACGCCCATGCGCAGGGCCGCTTCGTGCACGACCGTGCTGTAAGGGGCCGGATGCGCCTTGTACAGCACGCCCTGCCGTTTGAGCCGGTGGGAAACGCGGTGCTCGACCTCAGGCGGGGTGGGCGCCGGGATGACGTGACGGAAGATCTCCCGCGCGTGATCGGCGGTCTGGAGCAGACCCGGCATGTTGGAGGTGTACGCGGTGCGCATCCGGACGGCATGGTGCTCCAACTCGGCGAGGTCGAGAAGCCCTGACGGCAGCACTTCCCTGTACGACTCCCACCACCCGGTGGACTTCTCACCGGTCATGCCGACCAGAGCCTCAACGAAGTCCTGGTCCGGACATGAGTAGATGCGGGCCAGCGATCTGATGCGTTCGGCGCTCACCCCGAAACGCCCCGACTCCACATTGCTGAGCTGTCCCTGGCTCGTGCCCAGCGTGCGGGCGGCCTCGGTCACCGTCATGCCCGCCCGTTCGCGCATCTTGCGCAACTCCACGGCGAGTCGGAGGCGGCGGGCCGTCAGAGGGGGCCTTGCCGGCACGTCAGTTCCTCCTGAACGCATGTCTCATAGGGTCACCCACACGAGGGAGATATAAGCCCAACTATCTCGAATTTCGGCAAATGGCATTTGCGGCGTCCTATCGTCTTTCTCAGGCGCCCCGCCCGGAAGCGCACCGTGGGACGCCGCGGCAGAGACACCAGGCATCCGTCCAACTCCCCTCAGTGACCGGAGACTTCCATGGCCACCGTATCCCCGTCCTGGAACTACACCCTGCACCTTCCGCGTGATCCACGCGCACCGGGTGTCGCGCGGGGTGCGCTCCGCCTCATCCTGGCCGCCCACGAGATGGGCGAGCTGACCTCGACCGCCGAACTGCTTGCGGCGGAGCTGCTCACCAACTCGCACAGCCACACCGAGGGCCCGTACGCCCTGCGCGTCCTCTCCCCGCGGCAGGGGCGGGTCCGGGTGGCGGTGTGGGACACCGACCCCCGTGTCCCACCCGGCTTCTCGGACGACAAGGCCGCCCCGGCCCCGCTCGACGCCGAGGGCGGCCGGGGTCTGCACCTGGTGCGGGCGTGCGCCGACGAGGTGGGCGTGTCGGTGCTCCGGCACCTGGGCGCGTCGCGGGGCGGGAAGCTGCTGTGGGCGGACTGCGGGGGTGGGCGGACGTGGTGAGCACGCGATGCCCGTCCCGGTCGGGCGCGGCCATACTGGAAGGCGGAGCCACGCCCGTTCAGCAGGAGCAGATCATGAGCGCACAGCCCGAGCACGGCTGGGGAGCGATGCCCCTCCCGGCGATTCGCACGGTGGACGACCTGCGCAGCGCGCTCAGCCGCTACGGCTTCCCCGGTGACCGGGAGCGCTTCGAGGAGGAGCTGGCCGCCGCCATAGGAGCCTCGCCGACCAACGATTTCGAAGGCGCGGCGGCGGTCGTCCGGGCCTACCGGCACCGGATCCTGATCAGGAACTCGCCCGAGATCATGGCCGCCCTGGAGGACGCGCGAGCCGAAGGCGGGGGTACGTGAACGGAGTCCCGCTGGAGGAGGCCGAGCCCGCGAGGAAGGCGTTCGGAGACCTGACGGAGGGGGAGCGGGAGGCCGTCCGGGAAGCGCTCACGGCGATCGGGCGCGACCCGGCGGTCGGTCGCGAGATCCCCGGTTGGCGGCCTCCGTCCGTGGAGTACACGTACACCACTCCTCTCGCCCGTGACTCGGCCGAGGCGATCACGGTCGTGTACACGCACACCCCGGGTATGGGAGTGACGGTCGTCTACTACTTCCGCGACCCACAGGTGGTGGACTGAGCCGCCCCGGCCGTGCCGTCTTCAGTCCCTGCCCAGGAACACCGGATTGGTGAACGCCGCCAACGTCCCCGGCAGGGGCCCCGCCGCCACCTCGTGGCGCATCTCGGCCCGGACGTACGCGGCGTACGCGGCCGTCGTGCGCCACTCCACGACCCCGGAGCCGGTCACCGGCAGCGGGTCGCCGGTGAACAGCACGCCCTGGTCGGTGACGAGGCGGACCGTGCAGCGGGGGGCGCCGGTCGCCTCCAGGCGGACGGTCACCGGGGTGTCCGGGGCGACGGCCAGGCGTTCGCCGATGCCCGCGTGCTCGCCGCGGGCGCCGGTCGCGGTGAACGTCAGGGACACCCGGCCGGACTCGGCGACGTAGGACCGCCCGGCGCGGATGCCGTCCTGGATCGCGCGGCGGGTGAGGTCGTCGGCCCACACCACCGTCTGGGGCAGGCCGACCACGTCCGGGTCGCGGTGCGCGTCGCTGCTGCCCATGGCCGGGATCCAGTCCCGCCGGCCCTCCCGCACCCCGGCCACCAGCATCGCGTCCCAGTCGGCCAGGGCGACCTCGTCGTCGGGCGTCCAGGGGCCGTTCCACACCTCGACCGCGTCGGCGTCGCCGAAGCCGAACCTCCAGCCGCAGCCGACGCAGGTGGCGTGCGGGTGGGCCGGGACGACCAGGCCGCCCGCCCGCCGGATCCGCCGCGCGAACCGGCCGAAGCGGTTGTCCCGCGCCCGGTAGCGCCAGTCGACGAAGGTCCCGGGGTCGGTGCCGAGGGCCAGTACGTGGCCGTTGCGCGTCGTGACCTCCTCGCCGAGCAGGACCAGCAGGTCGTCCCCGGCCACGTCGGCCCAGTGGCCGTGCCCGGCGTGCGTGTTGTGCTCCGAGGCGTTGACGAAGTCCAGGCCGGCCGCGCGTGCCAGCGCCCCGATCTCGGCGGGGGTGCGGCGGCCGTCGGAGTACCAGGAGTGCAGGTGGCAGTCGCCCCGGTACCAGGCCGGGCCCCGCCCGCGCGCCCGCTCCGGCGGGTACACCGGCGCGGCGGCCTCGCCCGGTTCGCCGTACGTGAGGGTGATCGTCAGCTCGTACGCCAGCCCCCGCGGCGCCACCGTGTACGGGCCGAGGGCGATGTGCCAGGTGCCCGGCCGCACCGGACCGGCGACATAGCCCGGCGTCGCCTCGTCCGCCCGCACGAAGAACTCGGTGCGGGCGCCCCCGGACCAGCCCCGGAAGCCCTCCCCGCCCAGCTCGGTGCCGCGCTCGTCGAAGACGCCGATGTCGAGCGCGTTGCCGGGGGTGCCGGCGGGCACGGAGGGGCGGTCGTAGGTGTACGCGACCCTGAGCTCCCGCACTCCCGGCGGGACCTCCACGGGCACGTACACGAAGTCCGGCGACCCGGTGGGCAGGGTGCCCCGGACGGTCCTCGTCTCCGGCTCACGGCCGGAGGCGCCGGCGAAGCTCACGCCTCCCACCGTAAGCGCGGCGGCGGTGCCCGTCACGAACAGTGCGCGTCTTCCGATTCCCTGGGCGTCGTCACACATGTCCGGCAGTGTGGCGGTCAGGGGTGAACTCCCGTGGAAGAACGGGCGATCCGCGAGCGGCGTTATGTCATGAGCACGAGATGCGGCGCCGGTCGCGGCGAGGATGCCGACCGGTCGGTATCGACAGGCGGGGTCGAGGGCGGTACAGATGACCGCAGGCACCGGCAGGGGGTGCCACCCGTATATCCCCCAGGTTCACCCGTGTACCGGGGAACACGCGTGCACCTGCGGGCACCCACGCCGTCCCCCGTCCAGCCGCCCCACCCAATGGCCCCCTGCCCAACCGCCCCGCCCCATCGCGCCGTCCACCCGCGTACGAAAGGCCCCCATGCCCCCCATGCGCATCGCCGTCACGATCTTCCTCACCGACGAGACGATCACCCCCACCCGCCTGGCCCGTGAGCTGGAGCGGCGCGGCTTCGCCGGCCTCTACCTGCCCGAGCACACGCACATCCCGGTGGAGCGCACCACGCCCTACCCCGGCGGCGGCGAGCTGCCGCGCGAGTACGGCCGCACCCTCGACCCGTTCGTCGCCCTCGGCCAGGCGGCGGCCGTCACGGAGCACCTCGGCCTCGGCACCGGCATCACCCTCGTCGCCCAGCACGACCCGATCGACCTGGCCAAGCAGGTCGCGACCGTCGACCACCTCTCCGGCGGCCGCCTCACCCTCGGCGTCGGCTTCGGCTGGAACGTGGAGGAGGCCGCCGACCACGGTGTGCAGTGGCGCACCCGGCGCGAGCTGGTACGGGAGCGGATGGCCCTGATGCGCGCCCTGTGGAGCGAGGAACCCACCGCGTACGAGGGCGAGTTCGGCGGCGTGCGGGCCAGCACCGCCCATCCCAAGCCCGTCCGGAAGCCGCGCGGCCCCGTCACCGGCCCGCGCACCCTCGTCGGCGGCGCCGCCGGACCCCGGCTCTTCTCCCACATCTGCGCGTACGCCGACGGCTGGCTGCCCATCGGCGGGCGCGGCCTGACCGAGTCGCTGCCCGCCCTGCGTGCCGCCTGGGCCGACGCCGGCCGTGACCCGTCCGCCCTCCAGGTCGTCCCGTACGCCGTCCACCCGAGCCCCGGCAAGCTCGCGCACTTCGCGGACCTGGGCATCGAGGAGACCGTCGTACAACTGCCCCCGGCGGGGGAGGCGGAGGTGCTGCGGGCCCTGGACGGGTATGCGCCGTACCTCCAGCAGTCCTGACCCGCCGACGAGTGGGCCTGACCCGCCTACGCCGACGGTCCGAAGGCGGGCGGCGTGAGCACGGCCTCGGCGGGCTGGTCCTCGCCCGCCCGCCACCCGGGGTCCACGGCGCAGGACGTGGAGGCGCCGCCGGTGAACCAGCCGCGGTCCGCGTACCAGTGGAAGGACACCCGCTCCTCGCCGTCCGAGCGCGAGGCGAACAGGTCCCACTGGTCGCCGGACACGTTCTCCCGGTACGAGGAGATCTCCCAGCCGGTGTCCTCCAGGTGCCGGTGCAGCCGGCGCAGGGCGGGGACCGCCTGCTCGGCGGGCACGTCGTCCAGCGCCCAGCTGTGACTGACGCGGTAGGCGCCGTCGACCGTCTCGTCGGTCAGCCCGCCCCGGTAGCAGTAGTCCGCGGCGAGCGTGTTCTCGGTCGAGACGCCCAGGTCCTCGACTCCGGGCTCGATGGTGCGCGTGAACCCGAGGACGTCGTACGCCTCCTGGGAGCGGTCGACCGCGCGGCCCGCCATCACCTCGGGCGCGACGCGGGGGAAGTCCGACGCGTCCTTCGTCACCACGGCGAGCCAGACGACCAGGGCGAGGACGAGCAGCAGCGGTACGGCGACGAGCGCCGCGCAGCCGATCCCGACGGCTCGCGCGACGCTGGTGCGCGCCGGGGCGGGAGCGGAGGCTGTGCCGGTCGCGGGGGCGGGGGTGATCTCCTCGGGCATGGGGGGACCGTAGAACGGCCGGGGCACGCGGCGTATCGGTGCGGCAGCGCACGGGGGATGGGTACGCGTACTCAGGGCCCACCGCTTCCGGGGAACCCGAGATCCCGGAAACCCCGGAGATCCCGGCCGGCCCGGAGATCCCGGAGATCCCGGAGATCCCGGAAACCCGGAAACCCGGAAACCCGGAAACCCGGAAACCCGGAAATCCCGGCCCGCCCGCCCGCCCGGCCCGCCCGGCCCGCCCGGCCCGCCCGGCCGCCCAACCGCCCGGAGATCCCGGGCGCCCCGCTCCCCCCGCCCGACCCACACCCGGGAACGCCCGGAAAACGTGATCGTATGCTCGGAGAATGACGACTTCCGCGAGCTCCGGAACCGGCCCCACCGACCGCCCCGGCGGCACCGGCCCGACCGAGAACGCCCTGCGTCGCGCCCTCAAACGGGCCCGGGACGGCGTCGCCCTCGACGTCTCCGAGGCGGCGGTCCTGCTCCAGGCCCGCGGCGCGCACCTGGAGGACCTCGCCGCGTCCGCCGCCCGGGTGCGGGACGCGGGCCTGGAGGCGGCCGGCCGCCCCGGTGTCATCACGTACTCCAAGAGCGTCTTCGTCCCGCTGACCCGGCTGTGCCGGGACAAGTGCCACTACTGCACCTTCGTCACCGTGCCCGGGAAGCTGCGCAGGGCCGGGCACGGGATGTTCATGTCCCCCGACGAGGTCCTCGACATCGCGCGCAAGGGCGCCGCCCTCGGCTGCAAGGAAGCCCTGATCACCCTCGGCGACAAGCCCGAGGACCGCTGGCCGGAGGCGCGCGAATGGCTCGACGCGCACGGCTACGACGACACCATCGCCTACGTCCGCGCGATCTCGATCCGCATCCTGGAGGAGACCGGACTCCTCCCGCACCTCAACCCCGGCGTCATGACCTGGACCGACTTCCAGCGGCTCAAGCCCGTCGCCCCCTCCATGGGCATGATGCTGGAGACGACGGCCGAGAGGCTCTGGTCCGAGCCCGGCGGCCCGCACCACGGCTCCCCGGACAAGGAGCCCGCCGTCCGCCTGCGGGTGCTGGAGGACGCCGGCCGCTCCTCCGTCCCCTTCACCTCGGGCATCCTCATCGGCATCGGCGAGACGTACGAGGAGCGCGCCGAGTCCCTGTTCGCGCTGCGAAAGGTCTCCCGCGCCTACCACGGCGTCCAGGAACTGATCATCCAGAACTTCCGCGCCAAGCCGGACACCGCGATGCGCGGCACGCCCGACGCCGAACTGGACGAACTGGTCGCCACGGTGGCCGTCGCCCGCCACCTCATGGGCCCCTCCGCCTGCCTCCAGGCCCCGCCGAACCTCGTCGACTCCGCGTACGAACGCCTCATCGGCGCCGGCATCGACGACTGGGGCGGCGTCTCCCCGCTCACCATCGACCACGTCAACCCCGAACGCCCCTGGCCGCAGATCGAGGAACTCGCCGAGCGCTCCCGGACGGCCGGGTTCGCACTGCGCGAACGGCTCTGCGTCTATCCGGAGTTCGTCACCCGCGGCGAACCCTGGCTCGACCCGCGGCTCCTGCCGCACGTCCGCGCGCTCGCCGACCCCGAGACGGGCCTGGCCCGCCCGGACGCCGTCGTCGAGGGCCGGCCGTGGCAGGAGCCGGAGGAGGCGTTCACCGCCACCGGCCGCACCGACCTGCACACCACGATCGACACCGAGGGCCGCACCTCCGACCGCCGCGACGACTTCGACGAGGTCTACGGCGACTGGGGCGCCCTGCGCGAGGCCGCCGCCCCCGGCATGGCACCCGAGCGCATCGACACCGACGTACGGGCGGCGCTCGCCACGGCCGCCGACGACCCGACGCGTCTCACCGACGACGAGGCACTCGCCCTCCTGCACGCGGACGGCCCCGCGCTGGACGCCCTCACCCGGATCGCGGACGACGTGCGCAGGGCGGCCGTCGGCGACGACGTGACGTACATCGTCACCCGCAACATCAACTTCACCAACGTCTGCTACACCGGCTGCCGTTTCTGCGCCTTCGCCCAGCGCCGCACCGACGCCGACGCCTACACCCTCTCCCTGGAACAGGTCGCCGACCGCGCCCAGCAGGCCTGGGACGTCGGCGCGGTCGAGGTCTGCATGCAGGGCGGCATCCACCCCGACCTGCCCGGCACCGCCTACTTCGACATCGCGAAGGCGGTGAAGGACCGGGTCCCCGGCATGCACGTCCACGCCTTCTCCCCCATGGAGGTCGTCAACGGCGCGACCCGCACCGGACTGTCGGTCCGCGAATGGCTCACGGCCGCGAAGGAAGCCGGGCTCGACTCCATCCCCGGCACCGCCGCCGAGATCCTCGACGACGAGGTCCGCTGGGTCCTCACCAAGGGCAAGCTGCCGACGGCCACCTGGATCGAGGTCGTCACCACCGCCCATGAACTGGGCATCCGCTCCTCCTCGACCATGATGTACGGCCATGTCGACCAGCCCCGGCACTGGCTCGGCCACCTGCGCACCCTGTCCCGCATCCAGCAACGCACCGGCGGCTTCACCGAGTTCGTCACCCTCCCCTTCATCCACACCAACGCCCCCGTCTATCTGGCCGGCATCGCCCGCCCCGGCCCGTCCACGCGGGACAACCGGGCCGTCACGGCGATGGCCCGGCTCCTCCTCCACCCGCATATCCCCAACATCCAGACCAGCTGGGTCAAACTGGGCACGGAGGGTGCGGCCGAGATGCTCCGCTCCGGCGCCAACGACCTGGGCGGCACCCTGATGGAGGAGACCATCTCCCGGATGGCGGGCTCCTCCTACGGCTCCTACAAGTCGGTCAAGGACCTCGTCGCCGTGGCCGACGCGGCCGGACGGCCGGCCAGGCCTCGCACCACGCTGTACGGCGACGTCCCGGAGGAACGGCGACGGGCCGCCCACGCGTCGGACGGGCACCTGCCGGAACTACTGCCGGTGCTGGACTGAAGACAGGGGGGCAGGGGGACAGGGGCCTCACAGTACGATGATCCAACCCCCGGGCACCCGGGGGCCGAAGACTGAGGAGAGGCGTGCCCGTGGCTGCCCGACGGCTTCCCTCGTGGGCCTGGGTCACCGGTCTGACGGCCGGCGCGATCGTCGTGGTCGGTGCTCTGACGGTGAAGGCCGAACAGGGCCCGCATCCGACGGCGGCGTCGGTCGAACCGTCCGCCTCCGCCTCCGCCTCGGCGGGGACGAAGCCCGCCCCCGCCCCCTCCGCGAGCCCGACGGCGCAGTCCGTGCCGGACGCCTCCGGCACGGGCCGCCGCGTCGTCTACTCGCTGGAGCAGCAGCGGGTCTGGCTGGTCGACGCCGACGACCAGGCCCGCCGCACCTTCACGGTCTGGCCGGGCACGGTGAACCCCGCCCCCGGCAGCTACACGGTCTCCGTACGCAAGGGCGCCACCACGGGCTCCGACGGCGTCGAGATCGAGCACATCATCTACTTCTCCGTGCAGTCCGGCGTCAACATCGCCTTCTCCAACGCCGTCGACGGCTCCTCCCCGCCCCCCGCCGCCGGCACCCGGACCGGCGGCATCCGCATGGCGAAGGCCGACGGGGCGGCCCTGTGGGCGTTCGGGGCGACGGGGACGATCGTCCGGGTCGTGGAGTGATCGGCATCCCGCCCGGACTCTGAACCGGTCAGGCGTCACCTCCGGGCGCACGGCCTGCCGGCAGGTACTGGACGATCAGCACGATCCCGCTGAGGACGAAGACGCGCAGTGCCGCGTCCAGCCCGTTCCAGTCGCCGGACTGCCACATCGCGAACCACTCACCCCCGATCGCGATGAACCCGCCGCCGAACAGCAGCATCAGCATCAGCAGCCCGTAGGTGGAGACCTGACGGGCACGCGCCTCGTCCCGCCGTATCCACAGCCAGGTCCCGGCCAGGAGGACCAGCGCGGAGACGGTCTCCCACGCGATGATCGCGACGTACGCCGCGTCCTGGAGCCACTCGCTGGTGACGGCCCGCCACATCAGGTCCTCGTCCTTGAAGGTGGTGTCCATGGCCAGAACATGTCTGACGAACTGCTGGTTGGTCCCGAAATCGGTGATGTTCCCGAAGGCGACCAGGGTGATGTAGAGGGCGACCGTGGCGGTCAGGACCGTCGCCGCCGTGGTGCGGGCGCGGTCGGTCGGGGTCGATGTGGTACGTGAGGTGGTTGTGGTCATGGGGGAGATCTGCCCGGCCGGGGGTGCGGCCTCCCGCACACATCGCGCCAGAATGGCGCCGACGCCAACTGACGTAGACCGACGTGTGGTTCAAGGGTTCACCACCTCCACGGCCCCCTGTCGCCTCTGTCGATTACAGTGACGAACGTCGTACGTACGGACGGTGCCCGGGAGGACTTGGTGGGTGCGACAACCGGCGCCGTCTGGGGCCGCAGCGAACAGCAGGACTTCCGCAGCCGGGTGCGTGGCACGCTGCTGGGCGCGGCCGTCGGGGACACCCTCGGCACACCGGTCGGCTTGATGGACCTGGAGGAGATCCGCCGGGCCCACGGCCCCGAGGGCCTCGTCGACCTCGCCCCCGCCTACGGCCGCCGCGGGGCCGTCACCCACCTCACCCAGCTCACCCTCTTCACCGTGGACGGCCTGATCCGCGCCCAGGTCCGCCGCGACACCGGCGCCTGGCACCCGCCGACCGACCTGCACCGGGCGTACCTGCGCTGGGCGGCGACCCAGCGCGACTGGGGACCCGACCTGCGCCGCAAGGACGACGGCTGGCTCGCCCGCGAGGAGTGGCTGTACGCCCGCCGGGACCCGACCCGGCCCCTGCTGCTCGGGCTCGGCGACGACACCATGGGAACCCTGGAGTCGCCCAAGAACACCGGCGCCACGGGCCCGGAGGCCACGGTCCGATCGGCGCCGTTCGGCCTCCTCGTCGGCTGGGAGCCGCAACTCGTCGCCCAGCTCGCCGTCGAGTGCGCGGCCCAGACCCACGGCCACCCCACGGCCTGCCTGTCGGCGGGCGCGTACGCGGTGACCGTGCACGCTCTGGCCCGCGGCGACAGCCTCGACGGCGCGGTGCAGCGGGCGCTCGCCCTGCTGGCCGCACGGCCCGGACACGAGGCGGTGTCGCAGGCGCTCCAGCACGCGCTCGGCGCCGTACGGCAGGGACTGCCCGGCCCGGCGCGGGTGGAGGAACTGGCCGGCGCGGGCACGGCCGAGGCGGTCCTGGCCGCCGCCGTCTACTGCGCCCTGGTCGCGGAGGACGTCCGCCACGGTCTGCGCCTCGCCGTGAACCACGGCGCCCCCTCGGCACCCACCGGCGCCCTGACCGGCGGCCTGCTCGGCGCCCTGCACGGCGAGACGGCCCTTCCGCCGGCCTGGCTGGCCGAACTGGAGGGCCGTCCCACGATCCTCGAACTCGCCGACGACTTCGCCATGGAGATGACCCAGGGTCCGGCCCTCCACAACCCCACGGGCGCGTCACCGGGCTGGCTGGCACGCTACCCCCGGGGCGACAGGGCGTAGGCCCGTGACCGCGTCAGCGGCCCGAACGGGCGTACCGGCGGCGGCCGTCGTGGCCGGCGACGCTGCCGGCCTCCGCAGGTAGACGCCTGTACCCAGGAAGACCCAGGAGAACGCACACCCGGTTCTCCGTCGAGCCCCCGTCGGCGGGCACCTGTCGCAGACAGCACCTGCCAGGGGGCGTGCGTTCCGACCGCAAGCGCGCCCGGCGATACCGCACGCCGTCGTTCGCGCCCCACAACGCCCTGCCGGTGAGTCCGGGAGCTGCCGTAGTCTCCGCTCTCAGGCGGGAGTCCACACTTTCGATTCCACGGGGGGAGTCGCATGGTCTGGTTCAGCATTGCCAAGATCGTGGGCGGAGCGCTCGCGACGGCGTTGGTCCAGCGGACCGTCGAGAGCTGGCTCAGCGACAGCAAGGCGACCGAGGCCGCGCGGCTGCTGTTCCACCAGGCGATCCTCGACGACCACGGGCAGGTCCCCGCCGAGAGGGCCCTCACGGAGGAGGCCGGCCTCCGGTTCGCGGTGACGCCGCTCGGCCTGAGCGACGAGGTGCGGGGACCGGTCCACTTCATCGAGGCGACGAACACCCTCATCGACGGCAACCAGCCCGAGCGCACCCGGTACTTCCTCCACAACGGGGAGAACCAGGCGTTCTGGCTCACCGGCCCCGGAAGCACGCTCATCGGGACACCGCCGAGGCCGACCAGGCTGACCCGGGTGACCCCGCCGACCCGCGCCGGCGCGGTCACCGAGCCGTCGGACTGGTTCGCGCACCGCAGCCTGCGCAACCCGCACCTGTACATGCCTGGCGTCAGTCTGTACAAGCTGGTGACGGACACGAAGCAGAACCGCCGCGCCGCGGAGAGCGTCGCGGCGGCCTTCCGCCAGACGTACGTGGGCCCTCAGGGCCGGGTGGAGACCGACGGGTCACCCGTCACGGTGGGCGACCTCACCTTCTGGGTGACGCCCCTCCGGCCGACGGGCGCGTCGGGGCGCGTCGTCCTCCACCACGTCCTGGTCGTGAACACCGCGACGGCCAAGAACCATCCGCTGCGGGTCCTGACCCTCCTGCACAGCGCCATGACCGGTGCGCTCGCGTGGGCGACCTGAGCGGGCGCCCCTCACCGGTCCTCGGCCGGAGCCCGTACGACGTCCTGCACGGGCTCCGCGGGGAGCGGTACCGCCGACCCCGTCGCGCCGGGGCCGTCCCCGTCCGAGTTGATCCGGTCGATGATCGCCAGCCGTTCCGGGGTGTCCTCCGGCTTCAGGAAGCCGATCAGGACGTACAGCACCAGCGACACCGCGAGCGGCACGGACACCTGGTACTGGAGCGGCACCCCGCCCTCGACGTTCCAGTTGATCGGGTAGTTGACCAGCCAGAAGGCGAGCAGCCCCATCGACCAGCTGGTCAGGGCGGCCGTCGGGCCGGAGCGGCGGAACGGTCGCAGCAGACCGAGCATCATCGGGATCGCCATCGGTCCCATCAGCCCGGCCACCCACTTGATCACGACGGTGATGATGTCCTTGAAGGTGGGCGAGTTGACCTGGGTGGCGGCCGCCATCGACAGGGCGAGGAAGACGACCGTCGCGATCCGGGCCGCGATCAGACCGGAGCGCTGGTTCCACGCGCGGGCCCTCGCCGAGAACACCGGTGCGCAGTCACGGGTGAAGACGGCGGCGATGGCGTTCGCGTCGGAGGAGCACATGGCCATCGTGTGGGAGAAGAACCCGACGATGACGAGCCCCAGCAGACCGTGCGGCAGGAGCTGTTCGGTCATCAGGCCGTAGGAGTCGGAACCGTCCGGCTTCTGCGACTCGACGAGCAGCGGCGACATCCACATCGGGTAGAACAGGACCACCGGCCACACCAGCCACAGCACCGCCGACAGCCGGGCCGAGCGCGCGGCCTCCTGCGGGGTGGCGGTGGCCATGTAGCGCTGGGCCTGGTTGAGCATGCCGCCGTTGTACTCGAAGAGCTTGATGAAGAGGAACGCCAGCAGGAACACCGTGCCGTACGGTCCGACCAGCGGCTTGTCGTGGCCCTGCAACGCCGGTTCGTCCCACGCACCGAGGAACCCGATGTTCCGGTCGCCGAGTTCCAGCACGACCGCGATGAACATCGCGACACCGGCGAGGAGCTGGATGACGAACTGCCCCAGCTCGGTCAGCGCGTCCGCCCACAGCCCGCCGATCGTGCAGTAGATCGCCGTGATGCCGCCGGTGATGAGGATGCCCTGGTTCAGCGAGATACCGGTGAACACGGACAGCAGGGTGGAGATGGCGGCCCACTTGGCGCCCACGTCCACGATCTTCAGCAGCATCCCCGACCAGGCCAGCGCCTGCTGGGTCTTCAGGTCGTACCGGTTCTTCAGGTACTCCAGCGGGGAGGCGACGTGGAGCCGGGAGCGGAGCCGGTTGATGCGGGGCGCGAACAGCTTGGAGCCGATGGCGATGCCGAGGGCGATGGGGAAGGACCAGGTGACGAAGGACGTGACGCCGTAGGTGTAGGCGATGCCGGCGTATCCGGTGAACATCACCGCGCTGTAGCCGGACATGTGGTGCGAGATGCCGGACAGCCACCAGGGCATCTTGCCGCCCGCGGTGAAGAAGTCGCTGACGTTGTCGACCCGTTTGTGGGACCAGACGCCGATGGCGACCATCACACCGAAGTAGCCGATGAGCACGGCCCAGTCGAGACCGTTCATGTGTCCCCTTCCAGGGTCAGCCGCCAGGGTCAGGCATGTGAACTCTGGGTTCGGTGACATGCCCGCGGCAAGCGCATGGAAGGTCAAGAGCAGGTAAAATAGTTCTCCGTGGTGACCTGGATTCACAGATCTGAACGAGCGTGATTCGTGCGGGAGTTGGCCGAAAACGAGCGGTCGGCTGACGGGTGCGAACGAGCGGTCAGCTCATGGGCCCGTCGGGGTCACTTCAGCTCGTCGGGGCACGGGGTCCCCCGACGCAACTGGTACGGCGCCGCCAGCCGGTACGTCCCCGCCGACGGGGCGACCAGCATGGTCCACCGGTCGCCGTCCGCGTCCTCCTCCGTCTCGAACAGACAGCCGTTCACGTTCTCGTACGTCTTCGGCTCGCCCTCGGCCCGGTCCTTGGACGCCTCCGTCTCCTGCGGCGGCTCCAGGCCCTCGCCCTCCGCGTCGACCAGGCCCAGCCACGGCGAGTACGGGATCCGGATCAGGATCCGCCCCGCCTTGCGCACGTCGATCCTCATCTCGCCCTGCGCCGCCAGCTCCACCACCGCGTTCGGCTCGGCGAGCGGCGCCGGGTCGGTGACCCGGAACAGCTGCCAGTTGGCGTCGCCCCAGATCTGCTCCAGATACGGCAGCCCCCGCTGCACCAGCTCCCGCTCCCGCTGCCCGCCGTCCCCGTCCGGCTCGTCCTTCGGCACGACCACGAAGTGCACGGCCCACCGCTGGAGCCACTCGTGGTAGTTCGCCGAGTTGAGCGTGTCGTCGTAGAAGAGCGGGTTGCGCTCCATGTCCGCCTGCCGGTTCCAGCCGCGCGCCAGGTTGACGTACGGTGCCAGCGCGGAGGCCTCGCGGTGCGAGCGGGCCGGGACGACCTCCACCCGGCCCTTCTCCGCGCCGACCTCCTGCAACTCGTTGACCAGCGGCGCCAGCTCACGCGCCCAGGACGCGGCCGGCGTCGTGCGGACGATGTCGTCGACCGACTTGTAGCCGATCCAGCCGACGAAGAGCACCGACGACAGCACGATCACGTACCACTTGACGGTGCGAGGCACCGCGAACGGCAGCGCCGCCATCAGCACCACACCCGCGAACAGCATCGACAGACGCGTGATGTTCGACCCGATCTGCGAGCTGATGACCCACACCAGCAGCACCGCGAGCCCGTACACCGCCGCCGTGATCCGTACCGTCTTCCAGTCGCGCGGCACGACCGCGAAGACGATCACCGAGAACACCAGCGGCAGGGACGCCGAGCCGAACGACATCGGCTGGGTGCCGGAGAAGGGGAACAGCCAGGCGGAGACCGCGACGACCGCACTCGGCGCCAGGCCCAGGGCCCACGCGCCCGGCCGCCGCTTCTGGAGGAACAGCGCGGCCGCCACCAGACCCACGAACAGGCCCGCCACCGGCGACCCCATGGTGGCGAGCGCGGCCAGCGGCGCCGCGCACAGCGCCTTCGCCCACCGCTTGTAGCGCCAGCGGTACGGCCAGCAGAACACGACGGCGACCGCCGCCAGCGCGAACATGTTGCCGAGCCCGAACGTCACCCGCCCCGAGACCGCGTTGCACAGCAGGGCGAAGACCCCCGCCAGCGCCGGCCACAGGGGGTTCCGCACCGGCCGGCAGCGCAGCAGGATCAGCGTCAGCAGCCCCGCCGAGAGCGTCCCGGCGATCATCATCGTCGTCCGGACGCCGAGGACGGACATCAGATACGGCGACACCACGCTGTACGACACCGGGTGCATCCCGCCGTACCAGGCGAGGTTGTACGCGGAGTCGGGGTGACGGCCGACGAACTCGGCCCAGGCGTCCTGCGCCGCCAGATCCCCACCGCTGTTCGCGAACGCGAAGAACCAGACGACGTGCAGGACGCCGGACAGGACCGTCACGGAGAACACGAGATGCCGCCGCAGCCATGCGGCGACCCGGCCGAGGAGTCCCCTCACCCGGGATGCCCCGGCAGCGGGCTCCCGCTCGCCGGTGCGGCGGTCACCGAGGGCGCCGACGCCGTCGCCGGGGCCGCCGGCGCTGCCGTCGGGGCCGCCGCCGGGGGTGCGGTCGCCGGAGGTGCGGTCGCCCTGATCGCGGTCGCCGGGGCCGCCGTCACCGGGACCGCGGTCGTCGGCGTCACGGTCGTGGGCGTCACGGTCGTGGGCGTCACGGCCGTCGGCGTGACGGTCGTCGGCGTCGCGGTCGTGGTCACCGGCCTGAGGCGCGGGCAGGTGCAGCCGCGGGCCGGTGTCCGGGCCCGGATCGGTGTCGTCGGCGCGTGTCGGCTCCGCAGTGGCCACCTGAAGGCAACTCCCCGTGTCCCGTCTTCTCTTCTCGGCCGCGTCCCGTTCGCGCCCGTTTCACGGCCGCGTCGCCGCGACCGCCGACCTGTCCGTTTCGTGACGCTAGCACGCACCCCGCCGGGCGGTGGCCCTGGCGGGGTGCGGTAGGGGTGGGAGAGGGGCCGTGCGCGGCCGGCGGGTCAGCCGACGCGGGTCAACTTGTCCAGGAAGCCGGGCTCGACCAGGTCCGCCTGGAGGGCGACCGGTACCTCGACCGCGCCGCCGGAGCCGTCGCCCACGGTGAGCGTGCCCACCTGGGTGCCCGCCTTCGCGGTGTGCGGCACGTCCCCGGCGGCGAACGACAGCTTCGTCGTCAGCCCGGCCCAGCCGACCGCCGTGACGTCCTTCGTCACCACGACCGGGGTGTGGTGGCCCAGCTTGTCGTCCACGTACCCGACGACGTCGCCCTTCGTCAGGATCTTCGACGAGACCAGCGCGTCCTGCGCGGCGAGCAGCGCGGTCTTGCTGACCGCGTTGACCGTGTCGATGATCGACGGCTTGTGCTGGCCGAGGACCGCGCCGACCAGGGTGACCGTTTCCCCGCCGACCTCCTTGGTGGCCGCGAACAGCAGGTTGCCGCCGGCCTTGGTGGTGGAGCCGGTCTTGATGCCGATGGCGCCGTTGTAGGGGACGAGCGTGTTGTAGTTGCGCCACTTCTGACCGGACGGGTCGGTCCACTCCGGCAGCTTGGTGATCTCCATCAGCGCGGGGATCTTCACCAGCTCGTTGCCCAGCTTCACCTGGTCCTCGGCGGTGGAGACGGTGGTCTCCTTCAGCCCGGAGGCGTCGGTGTACGTCGTGTTCTTCATCCCGAGCTCCTTGGCGGTGGCGTTCATCTTCTCGATGAAGTCCGCCTCGGTGCCCGCGTCCCAGCGGGCCAGCAGCCGCGCGATGTTGTTCGCCGACGGGATCATGATCGCGGAGAGCGCCTGGCGCAGGGTCAGCTTGTCGCCCTCCTTGACGGTGTTGAGGGTGGACTCGCCGTCCGCGTCGTAGCCGCCCTCCTTCTCGGCGGTGGCGTCGACCGGGACGCTCGGCCCCTCCTCGCCCGACTTCAGCGCGTGGTCCTTGAGGACGACGTACGCCGTCATGGCCTTGGCGACGGAGCCGATGGCGACCGGGTTCTGGTCGCCGAAGCCGTCCATCGTGCCGATGCCGTCGACGTCCATCCAGCCCTGGCCCTCGTCCGGCCACGGCAGCGACAGCTCGCCGCCCTCGAACGTGTACGAGTCCTTCGCGGTGAGCGTCAGCGCGGTCGCCGGCAGCGGCCGCACCGCCTGCGCGATCGCAAAGACGATGATCAGCAGGATGACCAGCGGCGTCCAGATCTTGACCCGGCGGGCGAACGTCCGCAGCGGAGTCGGCGGGGGCGGCGGGGTGTTCGTCAGCTCGGCCAGCAGGTCCAGCGGCGGCTTCGGCGGCAGCGGCTGCTGGGTGGTCCGCTCGGGGCCGATCTGCGGGACGACGGCGGTGGCCTCGGCGGGAGTGGTTCCGGGCGCCTTCCCCGGTGCCTTCCCCGGTGCTTTTCCGGGTGTGGCGGGCGCCGTGGGCTCCGCCGGCTTCGGCTTGCGGGCGGACGGGTCGTCGAGCGGCTTGAGCGCGACGAACTTGCTGGTCCGCTCGGCCTCGGGCTCGGTTTCGGCCCCGGGCTCGCCCTTCGGGCCCCGCTCGCCGGTGCCGGGCTTCGCATCGGTGCCGGGCTTCGCATCGGCCTTCGCGTCGGTCTCGGAGCCCGGCTTCGCGTCGGCCTTCGCGGCACCGCCCAGCTTCAGCATGGTGGTCGGCTGGTCGACGGCGGGCGCGGGGGGCCGTACGGCCTTGAAGACGGCGGTGGGCTGGTCGACGGGGGAGGCGGGGTCCTCGTCGGACGTGTCGACCGCGTCGGCCTGGGTGCCCTCGGCCTTGGGGGCGTCGGCCGCGGCGGGCTTCGGCTCGTCCGACTTCGGTCCGTCGGCCTTGGCCTTGGCGTCCGCCTTGGACCCGGACTCCGCCCTGGACCCGGACTCCGCCCTGGACCCGGACTCCGCCCTGGGCCCGGACCCGGACTCGGTCTTGGACCCGGGCCCGGTCTCAGGCCCGGACCCGGACCCGGACCCGGACTCGGTCTCAGGCCCGGACCCGGACCCGGACCCGGACTCGGCTTCGGCGTTCCCGGCGGAGCCCGTGGCCCACTTGGGGGCGGCCTTCGGCGCGGACTTGGCCTCGGGCTCCGGTCCGGTGTCGGCATCGGCGTCCGCGTCGGCGGCGGTGTCATCGCCGGTCTTGCCGGTCTTGCCGGTGTCGTCGGTGTCGCCGGTAGTGCCGGTGCCGACGGACCCGTCGGCCTCTCCGGCGCCGCCGCCGCCCTTCTCGCCCTTCTCGTCCGCCGAGACCACCCACTGGGCCACAGCGGCCTTCAGGCGCGTGTCGCCGCCTTCCGGGGCGCCGGAGCCGCCGGAGGCCGCCGTGTCCGCCCCCCGCGCCCCCTCGCGCGCCTCCCCGGCCGTCTCGGCGGCCTCAGGGCCCGTGGAGGCCTTCCCGGTGCCCTCGGGCCTCTCCCGGCCCTCGGTGTCCGCCGACGCGCCCTCGGCGGGGTCGGCGCCGCCGGCGGAGTCCCCCGCCGTGTCCTCGCCCTCGCCCTCGGACTTCAGGTCGCGCACGGAGAACACCCGGGTCGCCGTGTCCATTCCGCCCCGGGACGGGCCCGGCGCCGAAGCCGACGCCTCGTTCTCCCGCGTCATCGGGACCCGCGGATCCCGGGCCTCGGGAACCGTTCCCGCGCTCCCCGACGTCGGTTCCTCCGACGACTCACGCTGCTTCGACCTGTCGGGGGACTCGCCCGCCACCGATGCCTCCTCCATGTGCCGCACGCCACCGCGCGCCTGTCGAACCATGAACCGCCCGCCCGGGACACCGCCTCACGGGCTGTCCGAACCATCTACCAGTGTCCTGTGTCGAGGGCTTGGCTCCAGCGGTAGACGAGAACGACATACCTACTGGTTCCACTACGAACAGGTCACGCACCCTCGACAGATGAATGTGAGAGGGGTCACCCTGTCATTCATCCACGCGGGGAGGCATGGATGGGCAGGAGCCGCAGAACAATTCCGGAGGAGCTTCTGTTGCTGGCATTGGACCCGACCACGGGTACCACTGCACAGCCGCAGTCGCTCGACCTTGGTCTGGCCGGAGCACAGCTAGTGGAGCTGGCGCTGGCCGGACGGATAGCCCCAGACGGGGATCGTATCGCCGTGGTGTCCCCACGGCCGACTGGAGATCCAACACTGGACTGCGCGTTGGAGTTGCTGCGAAGGCGCGGCGCACCGGTGCGGGCCGTCCACTGGATCGGCGGGCCGCGTCTCGGGCTCCGCCAGACCTACCTCTCGCATCTGGAGCGGTGCGGCATGGTGCATGCCGTCGCGGGCCAGATGTGCGGAGTGCTGCCGACGACTCGCTACCAGGCGACGGACACGGCGATCAGCCGGGAGATCAGGACCCGGCTGGACTCGGCGATCCGCACCGGCGTGCCGCCGGACCCGCGGACCGCGGCGCTCGCCGCGCTGGCGCACGCGGTGGGTCTCGGCAAGCACCTGTACCCGGGCAACGAGGGGCGGTCGTCCCGGTCCCGGTTGCGGGACCTGATCCGGCACGACCCCATGGGCGGTCTCGTGGCGCACGCCGTGATGGACGTTCAGAACGGTGCCGGGGCCCAGCCACGCCGCAACCCGGCCCAGGCGCCCGGCCGCCAGGCCGGACCGGGAGCCAGGTCCGCTCCGGAACCCGCTCATGGCGTTCCGGCGCAGCCGGGCCGAGGCCCCATGGCGCGCGTGGTGGCCCACTGAGTCGCCGTCCCACGCCGTACCCGTACGGCCCGCACGACCGGTGCGGTGCGCACAGCCCGTACCGCCGGTACGGCCCGCAAGACCCGTAAGCCCCGTACGGGCGCGGGGCCGTGTGGACGCACGGCCGCCCGTACGACCCGCATGACCCGTACGACCCGTAAGGGACCCGGCGCGCAGACGCCGGTCCCCTGCGCCCCCGCAAGACCCGCAGAGCCCGTTCGGGAGCCGCGCGGCCGCGCGGGGCGGTGAAGCCGTACGTCCCCCGGGACACCCGGCGCCACCGCCCCGCGCGGACGCATGTCCGGCGGAAGCGAGGGCGGGAGGACGGGAAGGGGTGGGAGGACGGGAAGGGGTGGGAGCGGAACTGCGGAAACACCCAAGTGACGTGTACCGGCCGCATATCCACCGTTTTCCAGCGGTAGTGAGCACCTTGGTGGCAGTCTGCTCAACAGCAGATACGCAAAGTGTCAATGACAGGCATGCAGCCGGAGGTGCACGTCCCGTGGCGTCCAATGTCAATCCCACCGTCCGGCGGCGCCGGCTCGGCCAGGAGCTGCGCAAGCTCCGCGAGGACAAGGGCATGACGGCCGAACAGGTCGCCGACCGCCTGCTCGTGTCCCAGTCGAAGATCAGCCGCCTGGAGAACGGCCGCCGCAGCATCAGCCAGCGCGACGTCCGCGACCTGTGCGGGGTCTACGAGGTCGAGGACCAGCGGATCGTCGATTCGCTGATGCAGATGGCCAAGGACTCGCGCCAGCAGGGCTGGTGGCACGCCTTCGGGGACGTCCCCTACAGCGTCTACATCGGCCTGGAGACGGACGCGGCGAGCCTGCGCGTGTACGACCCGCAGGTCGTGCCCGGCCTGTTGCAGACCCGCCAGTACGCCGAGACGCTGATCTCGGGGGCGTTGCCGGAAACCGTGCCCACGGAGATCGAGAAGCGGGTGCAGGTGCGGATGCGGCGGCAGGAACGAATCAGCGCCGAGGAGAACCCGCTGCGCCTGTGGACGGTGATGGACGAGGCCGCGTTGCGCCGCGTCGTCGGCAACCGCTCCCTCATGCGCGACCAGTTGGAGCACCTCGTCGAGCAGTCCCAGCTGCCGCACGTCACCGTCCAGGTGATCCCCTTCGAGATGGGCGCGCACCCGGGTCTGAACGGCCAGTACGCGATCCTGGAGTTCCCCGACGCGTCCGACTCCAGTGTCGTCTACATCGAGGGCGTCACCAGCGACCTCTACCTGGAGAAGCCGAACGACGTGCAGAAGTACAGCGTGATGTACGAGCACCTGCGGGCCCAGGCACTGAACGTGGACCAGTCCCGCCAGTTCATCGCCGACATCGCGAAGGACTACGCCCGTTAGGGCGTTCTCGCCGGAAAAGCGCCGCACGATACACCGTGGCCCGGCCGGTAGGGAAGACCCGCCTGGAATATGCCAACCGGTCGAGTGAATAGTCGCTTCGGAAGTCGATGTCAGCCAGTAGCGTCGATCACGCCAGCGGACACCACCGTTGGCGTAAACCGTGCCGTGGGCCCGCAGTCGTGCCCCGCGTACGGCGACAGCAACTCATCTCACTGGCAAAGCGGAGCGAAAATGGCAATTCGTCAGGGCAGCACGGACACGTGGACCAAGTCCTCCTACTCGACCGGCAACGGCGCGTGCGTCGAGATCAAGTCGCCGGTCGTCGCGGCCATGGCCGTACGGGACTCCAAGGTCCAGGACGGGCCCGTGCTGGACTTCCCCGCCGACGCGTGGAACGTCTTCGTCGCCTCGGTCAAGGCGTAGGGCGGGGATCCTTCCGGTCCCCGCCCCACGGCGGGTCCCCTCGGGCTCCTCAGGGCCCCGTCGGGCTGACATGACCGCACCACCACCGGAGCCCTCTCGACGAGCTCGCCGTCCTTGCCGAGGGGGCCCGGCTGTGCCAGGTCGCCGCTGCCCTCGTCGGAAGCGGCGTGCGTACCGCGCTCAGCCCAGCTGGCCCTCGACGGCGGCGACGACCTCCGCGGACTCCGGCTCGGTCTGCGGCGAGAACCGGGCGACGACGCTGCCGTCCCGCCCGATGAGGAACTTCTCGAAGTTCCAGCGGATGTCCCCCTCGTGACCGGCCGCGTCCGCGAAACCGACGAGGCGCTCGTACAGCGCGTGCCGGCCCTCCCCGTTCACCTCGACCTTCTCGGTCAGCGGGAAGGTCACGCCGTACGTCGCCGAGCAGAACTCCGCGATCTCCTCTGCGGTCCCCGGCTCCTGCCCGAGGAACTGGTTGCAGGGCACCCCGAGCACGGTGAAGCCGCGGTCCGCGTACCGCTCCTGGAGCCGCTCCAGGCCCGTGTACTGCGGGGTCAGGCCGCACTTGGACGCCACGTTCACGATGAGGACGGCCCGGCCCGCGTACTGCGCGAGCCCGGCGGAACCGCCCTGGAGCGCACCGATCTCGACGTCGAGGGGGGAAGTACCGGTGTTCGTAGTCATGCCCGGATGCTAGCCCCGGAGGCCGGACGGCCGGGGGTGGCGGGCCGAGGGCGGCGGTACGGGAGCGGCGAACCGGGGGTGGCGAACCGACTGGGGGCGGCGAACCGGGGGTGGCGAACCGACTGGGGGCGGCGAACCGGGGGTGGCCGTGGCCGGACGGGGGCGGCGGGACCGGGGCTCACGAGGTTCTTCGTCGGGCCCCCGCCAGCGCCTCGCCCGCCGCCGTCCGCGAGTACAGCACCGAGCGGCCCGCCCGCCGCCGCTCCACCAGGCCCGCGTCCAGCAGGACCCGCAGGTGCCGTCCCACCGAGCCGAGCCCCTGCCCGGTCAGGGCGACCAACTGGGTCGTGCTCAGCGGGCCCTCGCCGAGGAGCGCCAGGACACCCGCCCTGGCCGGCCCGAGAAGAGCGCTCAGGGCGGTGGGCACGGCCCGCTCCCGGTGGTCCTCGGAGAGGACGCCCGCACAGGGGTAGACGACGGCGTACCGCTCCCTCCCGTCCTCCCACGACACCCACCCCGTGCGCGGGGTCACCGGCACGAACAGCAGCTCGGCCCCGGAGACCTCCCTCGGCGGATACGCGTGCGGGTTGACCTGGAACCGGCTCTCCCCGAGCCACCGCGTCCCCGGCCGCAACGAGTCCAGGACCGCCGCCCACCCGCCCCGGCCGACCCGCGCGGTCCGCGCGGCCACGTCGGCCTCCAGCACCCGGCGCCGCCGTTCCCAGGAAGGCCGTACGGCGGCCTCCCAGACGTACTCCAGGAGCCGGGCCGCCCGCTCGGCCAGGTCGTCCCGGTACAGGGCCGACGGCAGCTCCCCGGCGAGGGAGACCCGCAGCTGCGCCCGCACGTCGGCGGGGCGGGCCGCCCGCACCCGGGCGACGGCCTCCTCGAAACGCTCGCCGTCGAGCGGCGTGGGCGTGAGGAAGTCCGCGATCCAGTCCCGCCCGAGCCCGGCCCGGATCAGGGACGCGGTCACGGGATCGGCGGCCAGCCGCTCCCGGTACCCCGGCAGATGCGCCCGCAGCCACGCGTCCTCCCCGGGATGCGCGGCCACCCCCGCGTGCAGCAGCTTCACAGCCGCGAAGGTCTCGGCGAACGCGGACACCACGAACCGGCTGCCCGCCAGCGTGTCGGCGTTCACCTGCCACCAGCCCATGAACCGGCCCCCTCCTGCCCGTACGGCCCGCCTGTACGCCCTGCCCGTACGGCTCGCCCTGCGCCCCGGCCTTCGCCGCGGGCTTTCGCCCTGACCCCTCGCCCGGACTTTTCGGTCTGGCCCCTTGCCCCGACCTTTCGCGCGCCCGCGAAACAATAACGACCGGCCGCGTCCCCGCCCGAGACTCCGCGCATGACCAGTTACCGACAGCTCTTCACGACACCGGAGTTCAGGCCTCTCCTGCTCTCCTTCGCCGCGCACACCGCCGCCCAGACGGCCGCGGGCCTCGCCCTCGCCACGCTGGTCTACCGGGCGACGGACTCCCCGCTCCTCGCGGCGGTCAGCATGGTCGGCCCGTCCCTCGCCCAGGTCCTCGGCGCGACCCTCTTCCTCTCGGGTGCCGACCGGCTTCCCCCGAGGACCGCCCTCGCCGGTCTCTCCGTCATCTTCGCCGCCGCCACGGCCGTACTGGCCGTCCCCGGCCTCCCGGTCGCCGCCGCCTTTGCCGTGGTCCTCGGCCAGGGTCTGGTCGCGGCCCTCGGCGGCGGTGTCCGCTGGGGTCTGCTGCACGAGATCCTGCCCGAGGACGCCTACCTGTCCGGCCGCGCCGTGTTCAACATGGCGAACGGCCTCACGCAGATCGCCGGCTACGCCACCGGCGGCGCCCTGCTCACCGCCCTCTCCCCGTACCGGGTCCTCCTCCTGGCCACCCTCCTGTACGTGACCGCCGGCGCCACCGCCCGCCTGGGCCTGACCGCCCGTCCGCCCCGGGCCACCGGCCGCCCCTCGGTCGCGGCGACCCGGCGCACCAACGCCCTCCTGTGGTCCTCCCGCCCCCGCCGCCTGCTCTACCTGGGCCTGTGGCTCCCCAACGGCCTGGTCGTCGGCTGCGAGACCCTCTTCGTGCCGTACGCCCCCGGCGCCGCGGGCACCCTGTTCGCGTGCGCGGCGCTGGGCATGCTGGCCGGCGACCTCACCGTCGGCCGCCTGCTCCCGCCCGCCGTACGCGCCCGCCTGGCCACCCCCCTGCTGCTGCTCCTGGCCACGCCGTACGCCTTCTTCGCCCTGCGCCCGGCCCCGCCGCTCGCGGCGGCGTGCGCCGCCCTCGCCTCCGTCGGCTTCGGCGCGGGCCTGGTGCAGCAGGAGCGCCTGATGGCCCTCACCCCGCCCGCCCTCGGCGGCCACGCCCTGGGCCTGCACTCCGCCGGCATGCTCACCCTGCAAGGGCTCAGCGCGGCCCTGGCGGGCGGGACGGCCCAACTCACCTCACCGGCGACGGCGATGAGCGTGATGGCGCTCGCCTCGATCACGGTGACGGTGACACTGGCGTTCGCCGGCCGCGGTGGCCGCGGTGGCCGTGACGACAGTGGCCGTGACGACAGCCGACCCCACGTCCCGGACCGCACGGGCGATCCGAGCCCTACGGCCCTTACGGCCCCTACGGAACGTGCGAGCCCTACGGCCCCTATGGCCCCTACGGCCCCTACGGAACGTGCGAGCCCTACGGCCCCTATGGCCCCTACGGCCCCTACGGAACGTGCGAGCCCTACGGGTCCTACGGGCCTTGCGGGTCCTACAAGTCCTACGGCTCCTACGGCTCCTACGGCCCCTACGGCCCTTACGGAACGTGCGAGCCCTACGGGTCCTACGGGCCTTGCGGGTCCTACAAGCCCTACGGGCCCTACGGGTCCGAAGGGGTGATCTCGGGGCCGGTGGGGCCCGTAGGGTCCGTGAACACCTCGGGCACCTTGTTGTCGAGGACGACGCGGGAGAGCAGCGCGGCGAGCCGTTCGCGTTCGGTACCGGTGAGTCCCTTCGGCAGAGCCGCGATCCGCCGGCACGTCGCGTCGTAGAACTCCCGGGCCAGCCGGGCCCCTTCCGCCGTGAGCCCGACGCGCACCGCCCGCCCGTCCCGCGGGTCGCCCTCGCGCCGCACCAGACCGCGCTGCACGGTCCGGTCCACCAGCCCGGTCAGACTGGACTTGGCGAGCCCCAGCAACTCCCCGAGCTCACTCATGCCGTACGGCTGAGGCATGAGGACGCACAGCAGCTGCCCCTGCTGGGGGGTGATGCCGAACGCCCGACTCGACTCGGCGTACACGGCGTTCACCAGGAACGTCGACCGCACCAGCGCGGTCACGACGCCCATCTGCTCACCTGCGGCTCTGCCCATACGGGAAGCGTAACCGGGCGCGTGTGCCGGTCCCGTACACGCGTGTGCGGGAGTGAAGGGAGACCGGGGGAGGTCGGGTGAGGCGGAAGCCGTTCGAACAGCGACCCGCCCGCCCGCTGCTCCAGGGCGGCGATCCGCCGGGACACCGCGGACCGTGTGCCGCTGAGCCGCACCGCTCCTCCGCCGAGCAGTCGCCGGTGGGGATGCCGTGCCCGCCCGACAGGACCTAGCGTCGAAAGCGGGGCGGTGGCGCCCGGCGCGGGGGAGCGGGCGCCGCCTCCCGCGGGCCACGGGACCCGGTACCCCGGACGCCGGGGCGGGGAAGGGAGACGAGGACCCCATGCTGTTGCCGACGATGCTCGCGGACCTGGAGGAACTGGTCACGTGCGAATCCTTCTCGGCCGACCACGCGGCGGTGGCGCGCAGCGCCGAGGTGGTCGGTGCCCTCGGCGCGAGACTCCTGGGCGCCGAACCGGAGACGATCGTCGTCGACGGGGTCACCCACCTGCGGTGGACCTTCGGCACCCCGCGCGTACTGCTGATCGGTCACCACGACACGGTGTGGCCCCCCGGCTCGCTCGGCTCCCGCCCCTGGTCGGTGACCGACGGGATCGCCCGCGGACCCGGGGTCCTGGACATGAAGGCGGGCCTGGTGCAAATGTTCCACGCCCTGGCCTCGCTGCCCTCCCCGGACGGGGTGTGTGTCCTGGTCAACGGGGACGAGGAGGTCGGCTCCCCGACCTCCCGGCACCTCGTCGAGGAGACCGCGCGGCGCTGCGTCGCCGCCTTCGTGCTGGAGGCGGCGGCCGACGCCGAGGGCACCCTCAAGACGGCACGCAAGGGCACCTCGCGGTACGAGGTGGTGGTCCACGGCAGGGCCGCACACGCCGGCCAGGAACCCGACAAGGGCGTGAACGCCGCCGTCGAGGCCGCCCACCAGGTGCTGGCCCTGACCGACCTGGGGCCGGCGGTGGGCGCGGCCGCCACCCACCCCGTACTGGGTGCGGCGACGGTCACCCCGACCCTGCTGTCGGCCGGCAGCTCCCGCAACACGGTGCCCGCCCTGGCGCGGGTGTCGGTGGACGTCCGCGTACCGACGGAGGCGGCACAGCACCGCGTCGACGAGCTCGTACGGGCCCTCGCCCCCCGCACGCCCGGAGCGCGCCTGGAGATCCGCGGCGGCGCCGGACGGCCGCCCCTGTCACCGCACTCCTCCGCCGCCCTCTTCGCCCTCGCCTGCCGCGTGGCCGAGGACCTCGGCCAGGAACCCCCGGGGAACACCGCGGTCGGCGGCGCCTCCGACGGCAACGACACCGCCGCGGCGGGCTGCCTCACCCTGGACGGCCTGGGCGCGGTCGGCGGAGGCGCCCACGCGGACACCGAGCACGTCGACACCACGCGGATGATCCCCCGTACCCGCTTGCTCGCGGGCCTGATCGCCAGGGCCGTGACCCTCGACCGCCCCGCGGCCGGCACCCCCCTCTAGGCTGCCGACCACCGAGACCAGAAAGAGGGGACGGGATGGACGTGAGTGACAAAGCGCGGGACCTGGCCGGGGCGCGGTGCGCGGTGACCGGCTCGGCCGGCGCGGGACGCCCCCTTCTCTTCCTCGACGTCGACGGACCGCTCATCCCGTTCGGTCCGCCGTCCGGCCGGCCGCGCAGGACTCCCGCCGCTGCCGCCCCTCCCACGGCGTCCCCCGGCCCGCACAACCCCTTGCTGGAACGCCTCGACCCCGCCGTCGGTCCACGCCTGCTGGCGTTGGGGTGCGACCTGGTGTGGGCCACGACCTGGATGGACGACGCGAACGAGGCCGTCGCCCCGCGCATCGGCCTGCCGCCCCTGCCCGTCCTCAGGTGGCCAAAGACGCCCGCCGACGCGGCCCCGCGCGGCCTGCACTGGAAGACCCGCCACATCGTCGGGTGGGCCGGCGCCCGCCCGTTCATCTGGGCCGACGACGAGATCGGCCCCGTGGACCGCCTCTGGGTCTCCGGCTCGCACGAAGGCCGGTCGCTGCTGCACCGCGTCGACCCGGCCGAAGGCCTCACGGACGCCGACTTCGCCGCCTTCACGCGCTGGCTCCGGTCCGTGACAGCCGACGGGCCCGGAGCGCCGTAGGGGTGCCCTGACAGGGGCCAGGCCGGTCTCACCGCCGCTCGTCCGACCTCGGCCCACGGCCGGCGGGGTGCGCGCGGGCGCGCGCGTCGAGCACGGCCTGGAACTGCGCGCTCGCCTCGCGGACGCGGCCCGACGCCACGTAGGCGTGGCCCAGGCGGCTGCGGATGTCCATCTCCAGCCAGTCGTAGCTGGGTTCGGTGAGCGGCGACAACAGCCGGTGCTGGAGGAGGGCCTGGTGGTGGAGGGCGATGGCCGCGCCCGTGTCTCCGGCGCCCTGCTCGGCCGTACCCAGCCGGGTCAGGCTGCGGGCGCAGAGGAAGACGTCCCCGACCTCTGCCGCCAGGTCGATCGCCTCACGGAACCGGCTCCTGGCCTCACCGTAGTGGCCGAGGCGGAGGTGGGCGTCGGCGGCGCAGCTCAGGACCCTGCCGAGCATGTGCGGTCGGCCGCCCTCCTGGGCGTGGACGAGGGCGTCGGCGAAGCAGGCCAGCGCCTCCTCGTTCCGCCCCTGGAACTGGTGGGTGAGGCCGAGGATGACGCAGGCCATCCAGGCGACCCAGCCGTTGCCGAGCCGGCCGGCCAGGTCCACCGCCATGGAGCAGTGCAGTATCGCCCGGTCGCCCTCACCCACGCTCAGGCTGAGGGCCCCCAGGCCGAGGAGGGCCCGGGCCTCCTCCCCCGGGTCGGCACGGCGCCGGCTGAGGTCCAGCGCCTCGTTGGCGTAGGCGCCGGCCTGCCGGTACCGGCGCTGGTGGATGGCGGTGTACGCCATGCAGTTCCGCAGGGCGGCGGGCATCCGCCGGTCGGTGGCCTCGTCCACGTGCGCGAGCGCGATCTCCAGGGCCGTCCGGCTCTCCTGGTAGCGGCCCTGCCGTACGAGGTGGTCGCACAACGCCTCGGCGAGCCAGCAGGCGTGGTCGGCCTCGCCCAGGGCCGCGGCGTGTCCGACGACGTCGGACAGCTCGTTGCCGGCCGCCTCCAGCCAGCTCTCCGCGTCCCGCCAGTCCGTGAACGGCGTTCCCGTGGGCCCGGGCCCGGTGGGGAAACCGGCGGCGCCCCAGTCACTGGCGGTCCGCCCCGCGTCCAGACAGAGGCGGAACGCGGCCCGGCGGGCGGCGACGGCCTCGGCGGGCACGTCCTCCGCGACGCGTCGGGCGTGCACCCGGACCAGATCGTGCAGCCGGTAACGGCCCGGCCGCGGCTCCTGCACCAGACTCGTGTCGACCAGGCTCTCCAGGAGCCGTTCGGTGTCGTACGACGGCCGGCCGAGCATGGCCGCCGGCGTCAGCGCGTCGAACTCGACCGTCGGCGCCAGCCCCAGGACGCGGAACGCGCGCTGCTGCTCGGGTGCGAGCTGGTCGTACGACAGCCGGAAGGCCGCCTCCACGCTGCGGTCCCCGACGCTGAGTTCGCCGAGCCGGTGCTCGTCGCCCGCCATACGGCCCACCAGGTACTCCACCGTCCAGGTCGCACGGTTCTGCAACCGGGACCCGGCGATGCGCAGCGCCAGGGGCAGCCCGTCGCACAGCCCGGCCAGCCGACGCGTCGCCTCCGGCTCCCGGCCCGCGCGCTCCTCCCCGATGATGTGCCGGAGCAGGGACACCGCGTCCCCGCCGGCCAGGTGCTCCAGGGTGACCCGCCGGTCGGCGTCCAGCCCGGCCAGCCGCCGCCGCCCGGCCACCAGCACCCGGCTGCCCGCCCCGGCCGGCAACAACGGCCGTATCTGATCGGCGTCGAGGGCGTCGTCCAGCACGAGCAGCAGCCGTAGCGGGCTGGTCGTCGCGCGCCAGACAGCGGTGAGTTCCTCCAGCTCGCCCGGCAACTCACCGGTGGCCGGGTCGAGCGACCGGAGCAGCCGTTGCAGCGCCTGCTCCGGCGACTGGCGCCGCTGCGTGCTGTGCGCGCGCAGGTCCATGAACAGGCAGCCGTCCGGGTACCGGGCGCTGAGCTCACGGGCCGCACGGACGACGAGCGCGGTCTTGCCGACCCCGGCCGTACCGTCCACGGTCACGATCGACACGGCTCCGGGATCCGACGGTGCGATCAGCAGCGCCAGTTCGGCCTCCCGCCCGATCAGACGGCCGGCGTCGCCCGGCAGGTCGTTGACCGCGCGCCGCGGCCGCGGCCGGGTGTGGGCCGGGGCGTGGGCGGGGGTGGGGGGAGCGGTGGAGTGCACCGTGACGGGTGGGGTGCGGAGCCGTACGGCCGGACCGAGGAGGCGTCCGTCGTCCTGGCGCAGCACCGCGTCGTACGTCCGGCGCAGTTCCTCACCGGGGTCGATGCCGAGCTCCTCGCGCAGGCGCGCCCTCAGGTCCTGGTAGGAGTTCAGGGCTTCCGCCTGGCGTCCGCTGCCGTACAGCGCGCGCATCCGCAGCGCCAGTACCGACTCGTCGAGGGGATCGGACGCGGACAGGGCGGCGAGTTCGTCCAGGGTGTCGGCGGGCCGGCCGAGCAGCACCAGACACTCGAGTCTCCCCAGCCGGAGCGAGAGCCGGCGTTCCAGCAGCCGCCGCCGCTCCGCCCGGGCGCGCTGTCCCGGCAGGCCGGTCAGGGGCTCGCCGCCGAACAGGGAGAGCGCCTCGGAGAACCGGTCCATCGCGGTGGTCACGTCGCCGGACGTCCTCGCCCGCCGTGCCTCGGCGGCTCGTTCGTCCAGCTCGGTCACATCGAGCCGGACCCCGTGGCCGACGAAGCGGTACCGGCCCTTGCCGCTGCGGATCACCGACTCCGCCGGCCCGGCGCCCACCACGTCGAGTGCCTTGCGCAGGGGGTGGACATGGCTCGGCAGCACCTTGTGGCCCGAGCCCGGAGGCCGTCCGTCCCACAGGTCGTCGAGCAACTGCTCATGGCTCACCTGCGTGTCCGCGCGCAGCACCAGCGCGGCGAGTACGGCCTGCCGCCGGACCGGCCCCAGGTCCAGCGGCGTTCCACCACGCCAGGCCCGTAAGGGTCCGAGCAGTGCGATCCGAAGCAGCGGAGGTGTTCCCCCATCCACCGTGAAGCCTCCGCTCCCGTTTCCGTTTCCGTTTTCGGTCCCGGTCCCGTTTTCGGTCCCGGTCCCGTTTTCGGTCCCGGTCCCGTTTCCGGTCCCGTTTCCGGTCCCGGTCCCGGTCCCGGTCCCGGTCCTGTACATCATCGGAATTTCATCAGCATTGCAGCGCCCCCGGCCATGGTGACGGACATGACATCGCACAACCCGCACAACTGAAGGGGAGTTCCGGTGAACGAACTCGAACAACGTGATCTTCAGTGTTCGCTCCGGTGACCCGGTGAACCCCGGCGGTCATCGCACCTCCACGGGATCGCCACACAGGATTGGTGAACACCCGCTGACGCGTGCAGAGTTGAGGTACAGGATGGACGGTGCGGGGCAGCCGGACCGACAGTGTGCGGGCGTGAACAAAGGGGGAAGCGGTGGCCTATCTCGTGGAAGTGCCGGTCAGCGGGGCGGACGGGGCTGCGGAGGTGGTGAAGGTCCAGATCGAGGCGAACGGTGACGGCCTGGTCAGGGTCGCCCGACCGGGGCAGGTCGTCGCGCGGGCCACTCGCTCGTTGGGCGAGATGGTGGCCGCGGTCAGACCGGTCGCCCAGAACTTCGTCGACGGCTTCCGGGACATGGCCCGTGCGCCCGACGAGATCAGCGTCGAGTTCGGTCTGGCCCTGTCGGCCGAAGCCGATGTGGTGATCTCGAGCACCTCGGCGCAGGCCAACTTCAAGGTCGCGCTCGTCTGGCACAGGCCCGACGCCGAACCCGCGGGCGCCTCGACGAGAGACGAGCCGGCGCCGTGACGGCGATCGAGCCGGGTCGGACGACGCCCGACCCCTCCGGTTCCGGCGCCTCGGCGGCTGATTCCCAGAGGCCTGAGGCGGCTCCTTCTCCGGGGCCTGAGGGTGTCGAGTCTCCGGGGCCTGAGGCGGCTCCTTGTCCGGGGCCTGAGGTGGCTCCTTCTCCGGGACCTGAGACGGCCCCTTGTACGAGGCCTGAGGCTGTCGAGGCTCCCGGACCGGAGGCTGTCGAGTCCCCAGGGCCCGAGGCTGTCGAGTCCCCGGGGCCTGGGACTGCCGCCTCTGCGGGGCCCGAGGCCGTCGAGTCCCCGGGGCCTGGGACTGCCGCTTCTGTGGGGCCCGAGGCTTCCGTCCCCCCTTCCGCTGCCGACGCGGGCGTCCATGCCCTGGACGCGGCCGTGCTCCAGATCCGGGGCCGGCGGGGCGAGCCGGTGGGGCTCGGCTTCCTGGTCACCGACGAGCTGGCCCTGACCTGCGCGCATGTCATCGACGCCGCGCTCGGTACGGCCCCGGGGACCGAGCCCGCCGACCACGCCCGGATCGAGGTGACGCTCCCCCTGCTCCGGGCCCCGGCCGGAAGCACGCCGGACGGTGCCGCCGCCGGCGCGCCGCACGTCACGGCGAGGGTCGAGCACTGGGTTCCCCCGCGGCCGTCCGGCGCCGGAGACGTGGCCGTGCTGCGCCTGAGCGCCGTGGTGCCGGGCAGCCGGCCCGTCCGCCTGGTGGACGAACCGGATGTGTGGCAGCACCCCGCACGGGTGTTCGGTTTCCCCGTGGGTCGTCCCGGCGGTGTGTGGCACTCGGCCCTGCTCCGCGCCCGGCAGGCCGACGGATGGGTCCAGGCCGATCTGGCGGAGGGCGGCTACCGGGTGTCCGGCGGCTTCAGCGGCAGCCCGGTGTGGGACGAGGAACTCCAGGGCGTCGTCGGCATGATGGCGCTGGCCGAGGAAGGCGAGCCCCCGGCGAGCTATCTGATCCCGGCGGCCGGTCTGCTGGACGCCTGGCCCGCACTGCGGCCCCTGGTGCTGCCGCCGTCGCCGTTCCGGCGGCTGTCGGCGTTCGAGGAGGCCGACGCCGCGGTCTTCCACGGCCGTGTGGCGGAGTCCGACGCGGTCGCCCGGATGGTCGCCGCCGAGCGCTGGACCGCGATCGTGGGCCCCTCCGGCTCGGGCAAGTCCTCCCTGGCCCGGGCCGGGGTCGTACCGAGACTGCGGCCGGACGGCACCTCGGTGATCGTGCTGCGGCCCTCGGCGGGCAGTACCCCGACGGCCGGCCTGGCCCTGGAGCTGCTGTCGCTGCTGGAGCCCGGCCTGTCCGAGACGGACCGGCTCGACCGCGTCCCCACGCTCACCCGGGTCCTGGCCAGGGAGCACGGCCTGGCCGATGCCGTCCCGCGGCTGCTGAAACGGCAGGGGAGCCGGCGGCTGCTGGTCGTGATCGACCAGTTCGAGGAACTGCTCGCGCGCGACGCGGCGGCCGTCGACGATCTGGCCGGGGTGCTGTTCGACGAGAACCTGCCGGACACGGTCCGCGTCCTGACCACCCTGCGGGCCGACTTCCTGGGCGCGGTCCTCGCCCACCCGCGCCTCGGTCACGCGTTCGACGGGCGGCGGGCGTACGCCCTCGGTCCGATGCACACCGACCAGCTCCGTGACATCGTCACCCTGCCGGTGGACGCCGTCCCCGGCGTGCACTACGAGCCCCACCTGGTCGACCGCATCCTCGAGGACACCGGAGCCGAACCCGGTGCGCTGCCCCTGCTCGGCTTCGCCCTCGACCAGCTCTGGCGGGAGCAGCAGCAGACCCACGGACGGCTCACCCACGCGGCGTACGAGAGGATCGGCGGCGTCGCCGGCGCCCTGCACGACCACCTCGTCAAGGTCTGGGCCACCCGTGTCCCGGAGTCCGACGAGGAGGCGGCGCGCCGGCTGTTCACCCAGCTCATCCGCGTCCCCCTGGAATCGGCCGGTGTCACCCGGCGGGTCGTCACGCGCACCGAACTGGACGAAGCGGAATGGCGCATCGCACAACGGCTCGCCACCACCCGCCTGCTGGTCACCGGCCGCGACGCCGACGGCACCGAGACCGTCGAACTGGCCCACGAGGCCCTCATCTCCAGCTGGGACAAACTGGCGGGCTGGGCCGCGGAGGACCGTTCCTTCCTGGTCTGGCGGGAGTCCCTGCACCACGACCGGCGCCGCTGGGACGACGGCGGACGCTCACCCGAACTGCTGCCCACCACCGCCGCCCTGGCGAGCGCCCAGCCCTGGCTGGACGACCGGGGGGCCGAGCTCACCGCCGCCGAGCACGAGTACCTGGAACTCGGCCGCGTACATCACCGCACCCGCACCCGCAGGCGCCGGGCGCTCCGGTCCGGCTTCGGCATCCTCGCCGTGCTCGCGTTGCTGCTCGGCACGCTGTTCGCGTACACGCGCCAGGAGAGCGAGGAACGCCGGGCGCTCGCCGACTCCCGCTCCCTGACCCAGTTCTCGCAGGACCAGGCGGACTTCGACCCGGTGCTGTCGGTGAAGCTGGCGCTCGCGGCGTACGAGACCGCGCCCACGCAGGAGGCGCGCAGCCAGCTGCTGCGGCAGTACCTGGCCTTCTCGGGTTCCACCCGGGTGCTCTCCGGGCTGCTGGGGACGGTCGAGCAGTTCCAGACCAGCCGGGACGGCAACGTCGTCTTCGCCCGGTCGAGGCTGGGCCGCGCGACGCTCTTCGTGCGTTCCCTCACCGGCACCGTGCGCAGCGAACAGTTCTCGCGCAAGGCGGTGATCAAGGTCATGGTGTCGCCCGACGGCAGCCGTGCCGCGTTCATCTGCGACGACGAGACGGCCGGCTGGTTCGAGGTGCACCCGGACGCCGACCGGCTCATCGGCACGGTGCACGAACTGCCCGCGGTGGAGGACCTGCTCGTCTACACCTTCGAGAGCAGGAACGGGTTCGCGATGTCCACGGACGGACGGATCGTCGCCGCCCGCACGGAGGACGGCCTGGCCTGGTGGGACCTGGACCGCGGCACCGTCGGCGGCACTGTTCCCGCGCCGGCGGACACGAGCGGCAAACTGTGGATCGGCCAGGGCGGCCGGAGCCTGCTGGTGGAGACCTCCGCCTACGACGGGGACGACTACCACGTCGGCCTGGCCGAGGTCGACATGGCCACCGGCAGGAGCCGGACCGTCGTGCGCGACGCCGACGAGGTCCTGGTCTCGGGCGACCGGTCGTCCGTCGTCGTCTGCCGCAGAGGCGACTCCGCCGCGTCGTACACCCTGCGGCGGATCTCCGACGGTGCCCGGCAGGGGCGCCGCTACGACGGGGACGACTACAGCAGCTGCGAGATGCAGGGCGTCGACCCGACCGGGCGCCGCATCGCCACGGCCAACGGGGACACCCTGTCGCTGGTGGACCTCTCCCAGGGCGAGCTGATCAGCCAGGCCACCCAGCTCGGCGAGGTCACGGCGACCGCGTGGGACCTCGTGTCCAGCGGCGGCTCACTGTACGTCGCCGGACACGGCGACTCACTGATCAACTACGTCGAACTGCCCGACGAGCGCAACTTCTTCCACGTGAGCGAACAGAAGCTCAGCGCGGACGGCGGCGAGATGATCAGCCTCGTGGACGACGGCGCGAGCCTCCAGGTCCACTCCGTGACGGCCACCGCGGTCGACCCGCCGATGGCCGAGGCGAGCCGCCCGCGACCGTACTGGTACCCCGAGGGCTACCAGCTGGTGCTCAACCCGGACCGGACCCTCCTGGCCGACTGGGACGCGGAGAACACCATCTCCGTCCGGAAGGTGTCCACACTGGGCAGGACGGCCCGGATCACTGTCCCCAAACCACCGTCCACCTCCGACTTCCACTACTTCTTCGACCGGAACGGACACCTCGTGACCGTCTCCGGGACGGCGGTGCAGCAGTGGGACGCGCGCACGGGCGAGGAACTCGCCGACTTCGACATCGAGACCCTCATCGCCAAGAGCCCCGGCGCGGAGACTCCGGAGTCGACGCACGTCGCCCTCTACCCGGGGGACGACCAGGTGGCCGTGCTCCTCTGGGGCGACCGCACGGTCCGTGTCGTCGACCTCAGGACGGGACGCACGACGACGACCGTGAAGGTACCCGAGGACGCCGTCGCCACCCAGTTCGACCCCAGCGGACGCTACTTCGCCGTCCTGCGCAGCGGCGGCATCGTGGAACTGTGGCGACGCGACCCGCTGCGCAAGGAACTGGGCCCGCTGCGCAGCGTGTCCGAGACCTCCGCGACGCCGTACGTGGCCGGGTTCATCGACAGGGAGGGCGGCTTCGCCGTGGCCGCGAACAGCTCCGTACGGATCTACGAGGTCGGCAGCAGCGTCTCCCGCGAGTCGTACGACTTCGGGCGCGCGCCCTCCGACGGCATCCTGTCGGACGGCTCGTACGTCTTCCGTGACATGACCCCGGACGGCAGGAGCGTGATCTACCAGGACTCGAACAACGGCGGCGGACCCCTGCGCCTCGACCCCGCGCAGTGGCGGCGCGAACTGTGCGATGTGATCGGCGACCAGCCGTTCACCGCCGACGAGAGAGCCGGCCTTCCGGTGCGGGTGCCGAGTCGACCGTTGTGTTCTTGAGCGAGGTGTCCCTGACGGAGGTGTCCCTGACCGGGGTGTCCCTGACGGAGGTGTCCCTGACCGGGGTGTCCCTGACGGAGGTGCCCTGACCGGGGTGTCCCTGACGGAGGTGCTCCGGCCGTGGCGCCTGGCGCGGCGAGGCTTCGGAACGCTCCGGCCGTGGCGCCTGGCGCGGCGAGGCTTCGGAACGCTCCGGCCGTGGCGCCTGGCGCGGCGGCTTCGGAGTGCCGACGGAGTGCCGTCGTGCCACGCTGGGACGAGAGTTCGATCCGGTCCGGGACGCTCTGCCGACCGGACGGTTCTGCCACCCCAGGGAGGCCGACGTGTCCAGTGACGCCACCCGACCCAGGTCGGTCGACGTCGGCCCGCGCCCGTGGCATGGGCCCACGTCCGGTACCACCGTCTTCGCCGCAGCACTGATGATCTTCGGTGGAGTGATGGCGGTCTTCGAGGGGATCGCGGCCATCGCCAGGGACGACCTGTTCGGCGCCGTACGTCACTACGTGTTCCAGTTCAGCCTGGCGGGCTGGGGCTGGGTCCACCTGATTCTGGGTGTCGTCCTGGTCCTCGCGGGATGCGCCGTGCTCAGCGGAGCGCTGTGGGCGCGCTTCTTCGGCGTGCTCGTGGCAGGGCTGGGCGCGCTCGCCAACTTCCTGTGGGTGCCGTACTACCCCCTGTGGGCCTTGACGCTGGTGGCCGTCAACGTCTTCGTCGTCTGGGCACTGTGCATGGGGATGCACAGAGAGGCCGGCGACGGCGCGTAGTCCTCGCGTCCGGCGGGCCCGGATCAGATGCCTCGCTCGATCGAGTCCATGAGCCGTTCTCCGGCTTCCTGGGCCACCGACGCGCTCGGTGCCGCCCGGGAGAACGGACCGCAGCACCACGTGAGGGCGGAGTACGCGCTCGCCCCCGACGGCACGCCGGGCATCAGCCCGCAGGTCGTCGAGAACGTCGCCCGCATCGAGGGTGTGCGGGTCGCGGCCCCCCTCCTCACCACCCTCTACACCCACGACGAGGACCGGCTGGAGGTGAACGGCGCGCTCGTCGTGGACGGTGCCGAGCTGAAGCGGATGATGGACCTGGAGGTGGTCGACGGCTCGCTGGACGCCCTGGACGACAGCACGACGGTCGTGCCCGATCTGTGGGGCAGGCCCGCCGGCTCGACGATCGAGGTCCTGATGGCAGACGGCGAAGAGGCCGACCTGCGCATCGCGGCCACCTACCACGCGCTCCGCGGCGAGGACGTCGCCTACCTGCCCCAGCGGTTCGCCAGGACCGCGATCCACGCCCGTGACGGACTCGCGCGGCACGCCTACATCGCACTGGAGCCCGGCACCGACCGCACCGCCGCGATCACGGCGATCCGCCGGGCGGTCGCCGGAACCGGAGCCCGCCTCATCACCAGGGACCAGCTGGTCGCCTCGGAGAGCGCCTACGCACGCCACCTGACCGAGGTGCGGCAGCGCTCCGTCACCGTGATCGTCGTGATGTTCTGCTTCATCGCGATCCTCAACACCCTGCTCATGGCGACCGCCGACCGGCGACGCGACCTTGTGGTGCTCCGGCTGGCCGGAGCCACCCCGGGACAGGTCATGCGGTTCTTCATCGCCGAATCGCTCCTGGTGGCCGCCATCGGGGTGGCGCTGGCACTGATCGCGACCGCGCTCAACCTCACCGGTCTGTGGGGCGCCCTGCACCAGCTCTTCGGCACGGCCCCCCTCACGGTGCCCTACGCGGCGATCACCGCCGTCACCGCCAGGTCCACGCTGCTCGCCGTGGCCGGGACCGTGCTGCCCGTCAGCGCCGCATCGCGCGCCAGGACGGTTCAGCTCGTCGGCACCCGCGAATAGCCTCCCGGGCCGTCTCCCGGACCCTATTGATTGCTCGACGATTCCACTCCTCGACCTTTGAAGCGTCGACGGAACCGTTGGGATGCGTCCGGCTTGCAGCACGCTTAACATGGAAAGTGTCCAGAAATGATGGGAGGCGGAAGCCGTGCCGTCCACCAGGGGTACATTTCTGGATGCGGACAAGGACGTGGCCGGATACGCCAGGTCGTCATGGTGGCAGCGCACCGTTGCGCACGTAGCGGAACTCCAGTGTCAACTCAACCGCATCAAGTCGCTCAAACCGCACGGGTTCGAGCCGTACGAGCAAGAGATTGCGACCAAGATAGAAACGCACCTCAACGCTGCACGACAGGCGGCCAATCGCAAAAAGAACCTGTGGTCCATGATCTCCGGAGCGGACATAGATCGAGCGTTGGCCAACATACACCGGGCAGAAGCGAAGATTCTTCGCCTCACGCCTGAGGACGAACTGGGTGAACTGGGGCCGTTCGTGCTGGCGAACGCCCGACAGCACCTGGGCGACGAAGACCCTCGACGTGTCAAACTGGAAGAGCTGCTCCAGGCCAACGGCCATAGGCTCACCAAAGAAATGCGTGAACTGGCCGTCACGACGTTGCTGGCCGCTCAGACGGCCGAAGAGAAGGAGCGGGCGAGGGCCCGGAGTTTCAGAAACATACTGATGGCGTCCGTGATCGCAACGGCGGTAATCGCTGGACTGTTCATCTTATGGGGCTTTTTGTCTCCGTCGTCGATCGCGTCGAACATCTGCTTCACCCCGGATCCGCTCAAGCCGCAAGTATGCCCGATCGGCACCTCGGAAACGGAAACCGGTCAGGACATGCTGATCGTGATGGCATTCGGTTCGGCCGCGGCAGCGTTCGCGGCGGCAGTGTCCCTGAAAGGAATCCAGGGAACCTCCACCCCGTATTCGGTCCCCTTGCTGCTGGTGCTCCTCCGGATCCCGGTGGGAGCCTTGGCCGCCCTGATGGGCCTCGTCCTGATACACGGTGGATTCATCCCAGGCCTCTCGAACCTGGACAGCGGGCCCCAGATCATCGCTTGGGCCATCATCTTCGGCATACTCCAGGAGAGCGTCACACGACTGGTGGACCGCCAGGGCAAGGACGTCCTGAACAACGTACGTGGCCCCGAACGCGAATTCCAGACGAGCTCGAGCGGGCCATTGGACGTGCGCGAGAAGTGAGCTGACGCCCGGCTGTCGCTCCGACAGCGGGCCTACAGAAGGAACACGCGCGCACGGCCCGTGCCGCGGACGCCGGATCCGGCACGCGGATGTCAAAGACGTCCCCTCAACGTTGAGGGGAGGTCTTCTCCCTGGTGCCCCCGGCAGGATTCGAACCTGCGACACCCGCTTTAGGACTGGGATCGCATCCTTGCCGGGGGTGCCTGGCCCTGCCATGTGGTGCTGTTCTGCCTGATCAGCGCCACATGGTAAAGGGGGGTGCACCAGCTTGTGACGGCAAGTCCCGCACCGTCCGCAACCAGTGGCGGCTCGCGCCACCCTGGCCGCTCATGTAAGGCCACAAGCGGTTAACAGATGAGGGGGCATCGATGGGGTTCGCGTGCCAGATCAGAGTGGATGTGTGTGCATCCGCGCCAGCCAATCGGTGAACACCCTTGGTTGGTGCCCCTGGCGCCTGCTCGAACTCTTCGCGCCGCGCGCCTGGCCCCGGCCGGAAGTGCCGCCCACTTCCTCAGGACGAGAGTCCGGCGTGTATGAACTGCGGCCCCGGCTCGACGGCCCCAGCGGGGCGTCGCCGCATGCTGCCGGGGCCGCCGCGTCCAGGCCCTGTCGCCGGTACCGGCGCGCTGTCGCGGGTGCCGGTCAGTGACAGGCGCGGATCATCACTGTGAGGATCGGCGAGGCTGGTGACGGTTGACTCAGCCCGATGTCCTCGTACCCCCACGACTTGTAGAGCGCGTGAACCTTTCCGTTCCCGGCGGCAGGGTTGACCATGAGCGTCACGTGCGGCTCGTCGCGGATGGCGAGGAGGGCGTCGTGGATACGCCGGGCGGTGCCGGTCTTCCGCCAGGTCGTCCGGACGCCGATCTCTTTCAGGGCCACGACGGGGTGCTCGGTGTACTTCTCGGCCGGCGTCGGGTTGGTGCGCTGCCAGTAGCGGTCGCCGTGCTCGATGGTGTTGCCGTACACGTAGCCGACCGGATGTCCGTCTGCATACGCGAGGACGGCCGTGAACCCCGGCTCGGTGCCGTGCCGGTCCAGGTGTTCGCCGAACGCGGTGACCGCGTAGTTCGGTAGGTGGAGGAGCGGGGCGCGTACGTCGGCGTACACGTCGAGGAGGTCGCCGCGGGCGGTGTCGTGGGTGATGAAGGTGCGCAGTTCAATGGCGGGCGCCGTGGTCATGCGGCCGTCCTCCAGGCGGTGGTGTGCTCGGTCCAGGTCTGCATACGACCTGCACGGCTCGGACAGACGCCCTTGGGGCAAAGAGGTCTGGGCGGAACTCCGTACCGAGGGCGGCAAGTGAGCATCCCGGCCACGGCACCCTCGCCCCTTCCGGATCTGGCCCGACTCCGGTCTCGCCGGCAGATGGCCATGGACTGCGCCCTCTGCGCCCGGCCACTGGGAGCGAGCGGTCGACGGCTGGGCGAGATACGCCATCGGGGCCTGCCGTTCCAGCTCTGGGCCTGCGCTCCCAGTTGCCAGGCCGCCAGATCGACTCTCCCGACCAGCTGAGAAAGGGGATGTCCTTCCATGGAGTGGCCGTGGATCACCGGTGATTGCTGGCTCGGCTGCGGGCGTACCGGTGTCCTGGTGATCTGGCTCGGCCCGGTGCAGTGGGGTGGGCAACACGCCCCGCTCTACGCGTGCGACCAGAGCCTCAACCGCCTCAAGCTGCAGGCGCTCGCTTACTTCAGGGGGCGGCAGCCGACTGCCTCTGACGAAGGGAACGCCACATGGCAGACGAGAACGGATCCGGCGAGCAGCAGAGCCAGGGCCAGGGCTGTGCTGGTTGTGGCACCCCGAACCCTCGTGACGCGAGAGGCTACGGCGAAACAAAGCACAACACGAGGAGCAATCGATGACCGGCGTGCTGACGACCGATCACCCGGCCTGGCACTCGCAGGAGAACGGCACAGTCGCGCGTGCCGTCCGTACGGCCTCCGGCATCTGGGTCGTGTCCCACGACAGGGAGGGCCTGCACATGCAGTGTGTGCAGGGCACCGAAGACGTGAAGCCCACGTTCGTCCCAACGGACCCTGCCTGCCTGCCCGCCACAGTCCCCGCTGCGCTGCGGGCCGGGCTCGACGAGCTCGGCGTCACCCAGCGTCTGGCCAACCCATGGCTGTGGGACGCGATCAGTACCGCGATCCTGCGGCAGGTGGTACGCACCGACCAGGCCCGCAAGCTGTACCGCGCCTGGTGCCGCACGTTCGGTACGACTGTCCAGGGTCCGTTCGGTGAGTTCGCCGTGTCACCCACGCCCGCCGACGTCCTGGCCTTGGCCGACGAAGAGTTCACCGGCGTCGGAGCAAAGTTTCACCGCACCGTCCTGCAGGCTGCGGCTGCTGACTACCAGCAGCATCACACCGAGTGGGAACACCTGGACGCCGCCGATTTGGTCACCGCGCTGACGGGTATCCCCCGCATCGGTCCGTGGACCGCCGCTGCGGCCGCCGCCGACTTCACCGGCGACTTCAGCATCTACCCGCACGACGACCTCGCCGTGCGCACCTGGGCCGCTCAGATCGCACCCGATCACCCGTGGCCCGACAAGAAAGACAAGGCGTTCGGCCCGCTGTGGACCGGATGGGCCGGAAGCGACCGCACTGCCCTGCACACCCTGACTCTCTCGACCCTCACCTGGGGCTCACATGCCCCATGACCTGGAGGATCCATGCGGCAGTTAGAGCTGCTCACGGGCGCCGACACCAACCGCGAGCTCGACGCTCTGTTCGTGAACGCGCCGCTGCGCGACTACACCCTGCGGCCGCGCACCAACGACTACACGCTTCCCGTGCTGGGCATGGCCTATATCGCCACCTACGCCCAGCAGGCCGGCTTCAACGTCGGCGTCCTCGACGCTGAGGCGCACGGTCTGGGCATCGACGAGACCGCGAAGATCGTGAACGGGGCCAAGCCCCGGTGGGCCGCGATGAACCTCCTCGCACCCACTTACGAGATGTCCGCCCGGATCGCCGCCCAACTCCACCCCGCCATTGCTCTCATGGTCGGCGGGCACCACGCCAAGGCCATGCCGGACCGTGTCCTGGCCGACCCACGCATGGCCAGCCTGCGGGCACTCGTGCTCGGCGAAGGGGAGCTGCGCGTCGCCGCGCTCCTGGAGGACGGAACCCGTCGGCGGGAGCTGCCCGGCGTGCTCTGGCGTGACCCGCTGCTCGGCACCCGGGCCGCGGGCATCGCCGACTCGAAGACGAGCGCCCAGATGCTCGGCCCGGACATCAACGCCCTGCCGTACGTCAACCGTGCCTTCCTCCCCCAGGACCCCTACCAGGCCGCGGCCACTGCAACCGACCGGCGCCTCGCCGCCCGTCGCCCCGCCGACTGGATCCAGGCCGCCGTCCGCAGCGGGCACATGGAGGCCAACATCGTCGGCAGCCGTGGCTGCCCCTACAACTGCACCTTCTGCGGTGCCGCCTGGAGCGCCAACCCCGACGTCACGATCCGGGTCCGCAGCCCGGAGAACATCATCGGCGAGCTCGACCAGCTGCACGACAAGTACGGTGTGACCGCCTTCCGGTTCGTCGATGACCTGTTCCTGGGTGTGCGCAACGTCATCGAGGAGCAGATGAAAGCGTTCAGCCGGCACCGGATCGGCGAGCGGTACGTGTGGGACGCCACCGGCCGCATCAACGTCCTTGACCGGGTCTCCGACAGCGAGCTCGAACGCCTCGTCTCCAATGGGCTGCGCGAAGTGGCCCTCGGTATCGAATCCGGCAGTGACCGCATTCTGAAGGCGATGGACAAGCGGATCAACGCCGAGATGACCGAGCGCGTCGCCAGCCGCCTGGTCGAACACGGCATCGGCGTCAAGGGCTACTTCATCCTGGGCTTTCCCGGTGAAAGCCAGGAAGACCTCGACGCGACCGTCCGCCACATCCGCAACCTGTGGCAGATTTCCGACCAGCACCCGGGTGACGTGCGCGCCAGTGTCTTCGAGTTCCGCCCCTATCCAGGCACGCCCATCTGGCAGACCCTCATCCAGACTGGCCACGACCCGGACGCCCTCCTCGCGTACGGCCACGTCGATCTCACGGGTGACGGCGCCGACGAGTCGATGCGACAGCGCGACGAGTTCAACTTCTCCGTCGGCATCCAGTTCGGTGACGTGCCGCTCCAGCGGATCCGGGCGACGCTGGCGATGCTCACGCGCGAGCAGCACGACCGGAACCAGGGGGCCAAGGAGGTCGCCGCGTGACGGACAAGCGCACAGGATGGTTCGTGACGATCGACGGTCCCAGCGGGGTCGGCAAATCCACGACGGTGAAGGCGCTTCACGACCATCTCACCGCCCAGGGGCGTCCCGCACGGCGGACGGTCGAGCCGACCACCAGCGACCTGGGCCAGTTCATCCGCAGCCACGCCAACCAGATCCACGGCCTCGTGCTCGCTTGCCTGGTGGCCGCCAACCGCTACGAGCACATCGAGAGCGAGATACAACCTGCGCTGCGGGCTGGCGAACTGATCATCAGTGACCGCTACCTGCCCTCGACGCTGGTCCTGCAACGGATCGACGGGGTGCCTTTGGAATTCCTGTGTGACATCAACCGTCACGCGCTGCTGCCGGACCTCGCCGTGATCCTCACCGCGGAACCGGGACTCATCGCCGAACGCATCGCAACGCGCGGTGTCACCCATCGCTTCCATTTCGACCCCTCGGCGCCCGGCCGGGAAGTCGAGCTTTACGCCGATGCCGCATCCCAGCTGATGAGGCAGGGGGTGAAGGTGCTGCTTCTCGACACCAACAATGCCACCCCACCGGATGTAGCACGCCGAATCGCCGACGCCATCCCGGCTCTGCCGATAGCGTCGGTCACCCCACCCACCCATCCGACGCCCCAAGGAACATGAGCGGACAACCGGCACAGCCCGTCATCGATACTCACGTCATCCTCCGCGATGGCGACAAAATCCTTTTCTCGCAGCGTGGCGGCCCTTACGGTCACGGCCGATGGCACATGCCGTCGGGCAAGCTCGACCAAGGCGAGCCCCTTCCCGACGGCGCCGCCCGGGAGTTGTACGAGGAGACCGGCATCACCGTCCACCCGGCTCACCTTCGCCTGGTCCAGACCGTGCACCACCGGCAGGACGCGCAGGTGGAGCGGATCGGATTCTTCTTCGAGGCCACCGAATGGGACGGGCAGCCCGTCAACAAGGAGCCTGAGAAGTGCCTCGCCCTTGAGTGGTTCACCGTGCACGACCTGCCCGACGACATCATCGAGTACCCGGAGGCCGGCCTGCGCGGCTACCTCGACGACAGCGGCCCTCTCACAGAACACGGCTGGCAGTAGACCGGCCTGTCTGCTCCACCCCGCGCGGAGTCGTCCGTCGCTCGGATCCCGGTTGTCCGCTCTCCCCCATGGCGGCTGTTCGGGGCCCTCGCACAAGGCAGCGGCCCCGGGTCTCTGGGGGAGGGGAGGCCGGCCTCGCTGGTGCGGGGATGGCCAGTGGCTTATAGGTCGGGCTGCCGGAGTCCCAGGTTATCCGCGGGGTCGTGATCAGCACCGCCGTGTGTGCGGCGGTTGCGCGCTTGGGCGGAGACCGGCCGCGTCTTCGTCAAGGAGAACGGCGAGATGCTCCACCCCGCCAACGATACTTCGGAGATCAACTCTCCGTCCGCTCACGCAAACGGCCCCGGACGAACCGTCCGAGGCCGATTAGGCCCCCTCCCTGGGGGATGAATCCCAGGTCAGAGCGGTAATGCGTTGTGTGCCCCCGGCAGGATTCGAACCTGCGACACCCGCTTTAGGAGAGAGGCGGGGTGATCTGGGGGCTGAGCTGCGACTTCGCCGGCCGAGGCAGCGGGCGGCCACTCGACCGCGGGGCACCGGCGTTGACCGTGGCTGACCCCTGCATCTGGCACGGTTGTGGCACGATCTCGGCGACGGTCGAATGCTGACCCTCTGACGGCGGATCAAAAGTGACCCACTTGGTGATCTTCGTCTGACTCTGGCCTTGGTGATCAAGGTCA